>NZ_JBAUJR010000165.1:0-1868 GCF_049683935.1 Mycobacterium sp.
GTCGTGTGGTGACCCTGCCCGCCGACTACGTCAGCGAGAAGGTCACCCTTGGATACGCCCGCACCATTCACGGCGCGCAGGGCATCACGGCCGACACCTGCCACACCGTCCTGAGCGGACGCGAGACCCGGCAGCTCGCCTACGTCGCCGCTACCCGTGGCCGCAGCGAGAACCACCTGTACTTCGGGTCCGCCCTCGACGGCGACGAACACTCGGTCATCACCCCTGAAGCCGTCACACCGCAAACGGCTGTGGACCTGTTCACCCGCATCCTCGGCCGAGACGGCGCGCAGGAATCGGCCACCACCGCCGCCCGCCGACTCGCAGACCCCGCCGAGCGACTCCCGATCGCCGCAGCGGCCTACGACGATGCCGTCGGCACCGCCGCAGAACAGGTCCTCGGTGACGACGAGATGGAGCGCATCGATGCCGAAGCGGACAAGGTCGTCCCCGGCGTCACCGACGCTGCAGCATGGCCCGTGCTGCGCAAGCACCTGGCCATCCGCGCCGTCGGGGGAACCGACCCAATCGCCGCACTCGCCCGCGCCGCCAGCCACCGCGAACTCGACACCGCCGTCGACGTCGCCGCCGTCCTGGACTGGAGGCTCGACCCGAGCGGAGAGCATTCCGCCGGCAGCGGCCCCCTGCCGTGGCTGCCCGCCATCCCTCCAGCCCTTCGTGCAGACCCGACGTGGAGCAACTACCTCACCGCCCGCGCAGAACTGGTCGACACCCTCTCGACAGCGGTCGACGAACGAGCCCGCGGCTGGACCAGCAAGACCGCGCCGGTCTGGGCCCGACCCTTCCTCGAACACCGGGACCTGCTCGCGGACCTCGCCGTGTGGCGCGCAGCGCGCACAGTCGACGACATCGATCTCCGGCCCACCGGTCCCGCGCAGTTCGCGGCCGCACACAAACGGCAGCAGAACCGGCTCGACAAAAGGGCAGCAGCGGTCATCGGCTCGCCCGATGCCGCCACCAACGCCTGGAGAGCGCTCGCCCTGAAGATCGAGCCGCGGATCCTCACCGATCCGTTCTGGCCGGTGCTCGCACTCCGGCTGACCACCGCCCGCCGCGCCGGTCTCGACGTCCCCGCTTTGCTGCGTTCGGTCACCGGGGACCGCCCACTACCCGACGAGATGCCCGCCGCAGCCCTGTGGTGGCGGCTCTCGCGCACCCTGAGCCCGGCAGCTCTGGACTCCACGACACCGTCCAAGCACCTCGCACCGCACTGGACGCCGGCCCTCGACGTCGTGTTCGGCGAGGAGACCGCGCGCACGATCCGCAGCGATCACGCATGGCCCTCCCTCGTCGCCGCGGTCGACAACGCGCCCATCGACTGGGAGCCGCAGCAGATCCTGGCCTTCACCGACGAGCTGCTCACCCAGGCCCGCGACGTCGACGACGAACTACGCCCCGACGAGCTCACCCAAGCGTTGGCGTGGCGGATCACCGCCCTGAGCCATCACGAGTTCACCCACCACGACTTCCCAGCCGTCGAACACGCACTGGTCGACCCTGCCGAGGACGAGGCAGCAGCAACCGTCGCCGGAAAAATCGACCCGTACGAGTCGACCCCCGCCACCACGCAGAACCACGCCCCCGAGACCACCACCGCAACCGTCACCGGGACCGGCCCGGTGTTCGAGGCCGGCTTCGACGACTACTACCCCGAGCTGAGCGACGCGGACCTGCCTCCCGACCCGGAGTCCGACCTGCCGCCACCGGACTTCGAGTACGACACCGGGGCCGACTGGGACATGCTCGCGGAGTCGATGGACTCCCTGCGCATGGTCCGCCCCGAACACGAAGACATCGCACCCGCTGCCCGGGTGGCCGCGCTGCACGCCGAGCTCGCGGACGCACGC
>NZ_JBAUJR010000166.1:0-3290 GCF_049683935.1 Mycobacterium sp.
GAACGAGCTGTCGGGAGCGCTGGCGCGGGTGGATCCGGCATCGCTGCCGCCCGCTCTGGTGGCCGAATTGGCCGACGCGGAGGCCCGCGTCCTGCTGGCGCGACGCTTCCACAACGACGCGGTTCGCGACACTCTGGCGCTGCGCGAGCGGCCCGCGGTGCGCGTGCTGAGGCTCGGCGGAACAGCGGCGCTGCCAACCTATTTCGAGATCTCCGAGGGTGGGGCGCGGTCGACGCGCGAGGAGGTCCCGGTGAACAGGCGGACGTCGGCGCGGGTAGTCCTGCTCGACGACTCCGGCGCCGTGCTGTTGTTGTGCGGCTCGGATCCGGCGGCCGCCGGTGGGGCTACGCCCGCACCGCGGTGGTGGTTCACGATCGGTGGTGCAGCTCAAGCGGGGGAGTCGCTGGCTCAGACGGCGGCCCGCGAACTGGAGGAGGAGACCGGTCTGCGGGTGGACCCGGGCGACATGGTCGGTCCGGTCTGGTGCCGCGACGCCGTCATCGACTTCAACGGGTCGGTGATCCGCAGTGAGGAGATGTACTTCGTGCACCGGACGACTCGCTTCGAACCGTCGGACTCCGGTCGCTCCGGTCTGGAGCGGACCTACATTCAGGATCACAGGTGGTGCGATGCGACAATGATCGGCGAACTGGTCGCCAACGGCGAGACCGTGTACCCGGTGCAGTTGGGCGAGCTCCTCGACGAGGCGAGCGCGCTGGCCGACACCGTGGATGCGGCACCAGCGAGGCCGCTGCAATTGATCAGGTGACATGCGGTGTCGGCACGCGTGCCCACCGGATCAATCGCATTTGCCGTCGCATCTAGACTGGATCAGTAGCGATTGAAGGAGATCACGGTGGAATCCGAAACGCCTGGGGCAGGCCCGGGGGCATCACCCGCTCGCGGCACAGCGCGGGTCAAGCGTGGCATGGCCGAGATGCTCAAGGGTGGCGTCATCATGGACGTCGTCACCCCGGAGCAGGCCCGCATCGCCGAATCCGCGGGGGCTGTCGCAGTGATGGCGCTCGAACGCGTCCCCGCAGACATCCGCGCCCAGGGTGGGGTGTCGCGGATGAGCGATCCCGACATGATCGAGGGCATCATCGCCGCCGTCACGATTCCGGTGATGGCCAAGGCCCGTATCGGGCACTTCGTGGAGGCGCAGATCCTGCAGAGCCTCGGCGTCGACTATGTCGACGAGTCCGAGGTGCTGACACCGGCGGACTATGCCCACCACATCGACAAGTGGAAGTTCACCGTTCCGTTCGTCTGCGGGGCGACCAACCTGGGTGAGGCGCTGCGCCGCATCACCGAGGGCGCGGCGATGATCCGGTCCAAGGGCGAAGCCGGCACCGGGGACGTGTCCAACGCCACGACGCACATGCGCAAGATCGGTGGCGAGATCCGTCGCCTCACGTCGTTGTCCGAGGACGAACTGTACGTAGCCGCAAAGGAATTGCAGGCACCATACGATCTCGTCGTCGAAGTGGCGCGGGCCGGCAAGCTGCCCGTCACGCTGTTCACCGCAGGCGGCATCGCCACGCCGGCCGACGCGGCGATGATGATGCAACTCGGGGCGGAAGGCGTCTTCGTCGGCTCCGGCATCTTCAAGGCCGGCAACCCCGCCGATCGGGCCGCCGCGATCGTCAAGGCGACCACCTTCTACGACGATCCCGACGTGCTGGCCAAGGTGTCGCGTGGGCTGGGCGAGGCGATGGTCGGAATCAACGTGGAAGACATCGCGCAGCCGCACCGGCTCGCCGAACGCGGTTGGTGACGTCGATGAGCGCTTGCGCGAAGAGCAAACGGTAGATGGCGATCGAGGAGATTCTCGATCTGGAGCAGATCGAGGTCAACATCTACCGCGGTGGTGTCTTCAGCCCGGAATCCGGGTTTCTGCAGCGCACGTTCGGTGGCCACGTCGCAGGCCAGTCGCTGGTGTCTGCGGTGCGCACCGTCGATCCGAGGTACCAGGTGCACTCGCTGCACGGGTACTTCCTGCGGGCGGGTGACGCCCGGTCGCCGTCGGTGTACACCGTGGAACGGATCCGCGACGGCGGCTCGTTCTGCACCCGCCGGGTGACCGCGATCCAGCACGGCGAGACCATCTTCTCGATGTCGGCGTCGTTCCAGACCGATCAGAGCGGCATCGAACATCAGAACACGATGCCCGCCGCTCCGCCGCCCGATGACATCCCCGACTTCAAGTCCGCCAGCAAGGTGTTCGACGACGCCAGCTTCCGGCAGTTCGACGAGTGGGACGTGCGCATCGTGCCGCGCGAACTCCTGGGGGTGCGCGAGGGCAAGGCCTCCCAGCAGCAGGTGTGGTTCCGGCATCGCGATCCGCTGCCCGACGACCACGTCCTCCACATCTGCGCGCTGGCCTACATGAGTGACCTGACGCTGCTGGGTTCGGCTCAGGTCAACCACCCCGAGGAGCGCAGGCACCTGATGGTGGCGTCGCTGGACCACGCAATGTGGTTCATGCGCGCGTTCCGGGCCGACGAGTGGCTGCTCTACGACCAGTCCTCCCCGTCGGCCTGCGGCGGACGGTCGCTGACCCAGGGCAAGATCTACAACCGGTACGGCGAAATGGTCGCGGCGGTGATGCAGGAGGGTCTGACCCGCTACGCTCGCGATTTCACGCCCGGCCGCGGGTGAGTCCGCGCATCGGTGTCCTCGCGCTCCAGGGCGACACCCGCGAGCACCTCGCCGCATTGACTGCCGCGGGCGCCGACGCGATGACGGTGCGGCGCGCCGGCGAGCTCGACTCTGTTGACGCACTGGTCATTCCGGGCGGCGAGTCCACCACGATGAGCCACCTGCTGCGGGTGTTCGAACTCCTCGAACCGCTGCGCACCCGACTGGCCGACGGCATGCCCGCCTACGGATCGTGTGCCGGGATGATCCTGTTGGCCACCGAGATCCTCGATGCGGGCGTGCCCGGGCGTGACGCCACTCCGCTCAGCGCGATCGATATGACCGTGCGCCGCAACGCTTTCGGCCGTCAGGTTGATTCCTTCGAGGACGACATCGACTTCGATGGGCTCGACGGGCCCCTGCACGCGGTCTTCATCCGGGCGCCGTGGGTGGAGCGTGTCGGCGCGGGCGTCGACGTGCTCGCGCGGGCGGCCGGACACCCAGTGGCGGTGCGCCAGGGTCGCATGCTCGCGACGGCGTTTCATCCCGAGGTGACCGGCGACCGCCGGGTACACCAGTTGTTCGTCGACATGATCTGATCCGCATCGGGCGCGGAAAAGCACCGCCGACGGTGTAGATGCGCGCCCTAG
>NZ_JBAUJR010000167.1:0-2531 GCF_049683935.1 Mycobacterium sp.
CCTCACGCTGGTTCGGGGTCAGCGCATCGTACTGAGACTTGACGATGGCGATCTGCACCTGCAGCTGGCTCTGCTTGGACTGCAGGTCGGCGCGCACTGCGGCGGCCTGTTCGGCGGCGGTCTTGGACTCGGCAGCGGAGGCGGCCGACGCCTGCTCGGCGAGCTGCGTCTGCGCGCCCAGTTCGCGGTAGCCGGCCATCTGGGCCTGCATCTCGTGTGCCATCACGCGCTGCACAGCGAGTTGGTCGATCAGCCCCTGAGGGGATTTGGCGGTCAACATCGCGTCGAATCCGGAGGTGCGGCCACCCATGTATTGCGCGGCGGCCAGAGTGTCGACCGACTTCTGGAAGGTTGCGAGCTGTGCCTTCGCCGACTCGACGGCCTCGATGTCGCTCACGTGCTTGGCCTCTGCCGCCTGTTGGGCGGCCAGCTTGTTGTTCAGATCCAGCTGGGCCGTATGCATGGCCTCGGTCGTCTGCTCGGCCTGCCGGGACAACTCGTTGAGCTTTGCCAGCGCGTCGTCGGCCGGATCGGCCAACGCCTGCCCGGTCAGGATCGAACCCAGAACTGCCAATCCAGCAATCGCGCTGATGACGGGTCGCCAAGGTCGACGGGTGCTCCGGTGCGCGCGAGTGAACCTCAAGATTTCTGCGTCCTTCAACTGCCGTAACGAGCCGTCTCGAACTCTATTAGGTCTCAGATAGGTTACGAAACGGCATCGGCCTTGTCCAACGGAAGACGCAAATTTAACAGTCGCAACGGCAATGAGCACAACGCCGATAGCGCCGCGTGTCGTCAAGCAACCCCGGCGTCACCCTGGCGATGGATCGGCACAAGCCGCAATCGAGGAGCCAGGCCCACTTCGGCAAGCACCTCCAGTGCGCGACGCTCGTCAACGAGCAAAGTTTCCGGCACGCCGAGCAATACGCTCACGACGCAGTCCTGGCACCCGACCCCGCGGACAGCGCAGTCGTCGCAGTCGATCGTCACCGTTCCGGCCCCGGGCACCGGGGGGTCGCACCCTGCACCCGGCGACCGCTGATCCTCTGGCATCACACGTCCTCTCGATCGGAGTCGTCCGCACGCTATCGGTGGGCTCCGACATCCCCCGAGGATCGGCCGGAGGTCACGGGGTTTGTCACCGGTGGCGGTTACGTTCGGCGCATGGGTCAGCTGAGCTTCGCGGACGTCGATCCGCTGGCTGACCCGACCTTGCGGGAGACCACGTTCGTCGTCGTCGACCTGGAGACCACCGGCGGCAGACCCTCCGGTGACCGGCACGACGCGATCACCGAGATCGGCGCGGTGAAGGTCCGCGGCGGTGAGGTGCTCGGCGAATTCGCCACCCTGGTGGACCCCGGTCGGAGCATTCCTCCCCAGATCGTCGCGCTCACGGGGATCACGTCGGCGATGGTGTACGACGCACCGCGCATCGAGGCGGTGCTGCCCTCGTTTCTCGAATTCTCCCGCGGTGCGGTCATGGTCGCCCACAACGCCGGGTTCGACATCGGCTTCCTGCGCGCAGCGGCCGAACGCAATCACCTCCGGTGGCCCAATCCCCCGGTGCTGTGCACGGTCCGGTTGGCGCGTCGAGCGCTCACCCGGGACGAGGCGCCCAGCGTGCGACTGTCCGCGCTGGCGCAACTGTTCAGTGCCTCGACCACCCCCACCCACCGCGCCCTCGACGACGCCCGCGCCACCGTCGACGTTCTTCACGCGCTGATCGAACGGGTCGGGAACCAGGGCGTGCACACCTACGCCGAGCTGGTCTCGTATCTGCCGGACGTGACGCCGGCGCAGCGGAGCAAACGCCATCTCGCACGTGCCCTGCCGCGTGCCCCCGGTGTGTACCTGTTCCGCGGCCCCTCCGACGAGGTGCTCTACGTGGGCACCGCCGTCGACCTGCGACGGCGGGTGACGCAGTACTTCAACGGTTCCGACCCCAGGACCCGGATGAAGGAGATGGCGTCGCTGGCCACCGCGGTCGACCATGTCGAGTGCGCCCACGACCTGGAGGCCGGTGTCCGTGAGCTGCGGTTGTTGGCGGCCCACGCACCTCCGTACAACCACCGGTCCAAGTTCCCCCAGCGGTGGTGGTGGGTGACGCTGACCGATGAGGCCTTCCCCCGATTCACGGTGGTGCGGGCACCACAATCGGGCACCGTGGTGCGTCCATCCCGGTACGACAGCGCCGTCGGGCCGTTCCGGGCCCGCGCCGACGCGCTGGAGGCCGCCGCTCTGATGGCACGGTTCACCGCGGTACGCACCTGCACCAAGCGGCTCGGACGCACCGCGCTGCACGGGCCGGCCTGTCCAGAACTCGAGGTCTCGCCCTGCCCGGCCGCCCGCGACGTCGGCGCCGCCGAATACGCCGCCGCGACACGGGAGGCTCTGGACCTCATCGAGGGCCGCAGCAGTCGTCCACTGGAGGCGGTCCTGTCTCACATCGCCGACCTGGCGGAGCGCAACCGCTACGAGACGGCGGCGCGGCTGCGCGACCATGCCGCGGCCGCCATCGACGTGCTCTGGCG
>NZ_JBAUJR010000168.1:0-2394 GCF_049683935.1 Mycobacterium sp.
GCGTTGAAGCGCTCGCCCTCGGCGGGACGATCGGGTTCGGCGACGTCTGCGGTCGCCTCGCGGTCGACGTCGGGAAGCTTGCCGGGACGGATCACCGGTCCGTACTGAACCCCGGTGACCACCGGCACACCCTGCAGTACGGTGCTCGAATCTGTGGCCGGTGATGTGAGCGAAGAAGACGCGGTCATGTGAAGTAGATTACAAGATTTTGTTGACAAGTCAACACGTTCAGGAGTAAAACCAAACATATCAACATTGAACAGGGTCGATACCCACACAAACGGAGCCATATGTACCCCGAAGAGCGGCAGCAAGCCATCGCCTCGCTGGTGATGGAGCGGGGTCGGGCATCGGTCACCGAATTGGCCCAGGCATACGACGTCACCACCGAGACGGTGCGGCGCGATCTCGCTGTCCTGGACAGGGCGGGGATCGTGCGCCGGGTCCACGGCGGCGCCGTCCCGGTCCGGGCCCTGCACCTCGTCGAACCCGGGGTGGGAGAACGCGACGTCACCCGCCCCGAACACAAGGACCTGATCGCGGCGGCGGCAGCGGAGTTCTTCCCGCTCAGCGGAGCCACCGTGCTCATCGACGCCGGCACCACGACCATGCGGGTCGCGGCGCACCTGCCGACGGATCGCCCACTCGTCGTCGTCACCAACTCGGTGCCGATCGCGGCCAGGCTGGCCACCGTCCCCTCGGTGTCACTGCAGTTGCTCGGCGGTCGGGTGCGCGGCGTCACCCAGGCCGCGGTCGGCGAGCAGACGCTGCGAGTGCTGGACACCTTGCGGGTGGACATCGCCTTCATCGGGACCAACGCCATCAGCGTGCGCCACGGCCTGTCCACCCCCGACAGCGACGAGGCCGCGGTCAAGCGGGCGATGGTGGCGGCCGCCAACTACGTCGTCGTCGCCGCCGACTCCTCCAAGGTCGGCCGCGAGGACTTTGTCAGCTTCGCACCCATCACCAGTGTCGACACCCTCATCACCGACCCCGAGATCAGCGCGGCCGACAACGCCGAGTTGAGCGCTCAGGGAGTCGAAGTCATCTGCGCAGGAGGCCCATCGTGATCGTCACCGTCACCCCCAACCCGAGCATCGACCGCACCGTCTCGCTGCCGACCCCGCTGACCCGCGGCGCCGTGCATCGGGTCACGTCGGTCACGAGCCAGGCCGGCGGCAAGGGCGTCAACGTGGCCCGCGTGCTGACGCTCGCCGGTATCGAGGCCGTCGCGGTGCTCCCGGCCGCCGCCAACGATCCGCTGCTCAGCGCGCTGGAGGTGGCCGGGGTGTCCTACCAGGTGGTGCCGACCACCGAACCGGCACGCACCAACCTGACCATCACCGAACCCGACGGCACCACGACCAAGGTCAACGAGCCCGGTGGGGCACTCGACGCAGCGGGGGTGCAGGCGCTGACCGACGCCGTGCTCGCCGCAGCCGACGGCGCGGACTGGGTGGTGATGTCGGGTTCACTGCCCCCCGGAATGCCGACCAGTTGGTACGGCGACGTGGTCGCGCTGCTCGCCCCGAAGCCGTGCAAGGTCGCCGTCGACACGTCGGACGCACCGCTGGAAGCGTTGGTCGCGTCACTGGACCGTGGCGCCCCCGACCTGATCAAGCCGAACGCCGAGGAGCTGGCCGGGGTGCTGGGCTACTCGCCGCAGGCACTGGAAGCCGCTGTGGCACAGGGAGATCCGGAACCCGTTGTGGCCGCGGCCCGACAGCTGATCGACAAGGGTATCGGCGCGGTGCTCGCCACCCTCGGCGCGGCCGGGGCGGTGCTCGTCGATGCAAACGGCGCCTGGATGGCCACGCCACCACCGATCGTCCCACGCAGCACCGTGGGCGCCGGCGACTCGTCGCTGGCCGGATACATCCGCGCCGAAGTGGGGGGCGCCGTTCCGCCGCAGCGGCTACAGATGGCCGTCGCCTACGGCAGCGGCGCGGCCGCCCTACCGGGTACCACGCTGCCGAGTCCCGCCGAGATCGACCTCAATGCAGTTCAGGTGTCCCCGATCTCATCGATTCCCGCCAACCAGTGACAACGAAAGACGAGAGTAGTGCCATGACAAGCTCCACTTCCTCACCACCGATCATCACGACCGATCTGGTGGTACTCGACACAGACGTCGAGGGTGACAAGCAGGCCGTGATCACCCGGATGGCGAACACCTTCGCCGCCGCGGGCCGCACCAACGATGCCGAAGGACTGATCGGCGCCGCCATGGCGCGCGAGCAGCAGTCCGCGACCGGCCTTCCCGGCGGCATCGCGATTCCGCACTGCCGCTCGCCCTATGTCGACACCCCGACCATCGGGTTCGCCCGGTTGCGTCCGCCGGTGGACTTCGGCGCCCCCGACGGCCCGGCCGACCTGGCGTTCCTGATCGCCGCG
>NZ_JBAUJR010000169.1:0-3054 GCF_049683935.1 Mycobacterium sp.
CGCCGGGCGTGACCGACGGCATCCGCACCGCCGGGTCGTACCGCTGAACTGGTGATTGTCACGACACCCTTTTGCGGGAGCCCAGGATTATGTAGGTTTACATACATAGCGCCGAAGAAAGGGCTGCAAGCTGTGGCATCTCCTCGCGAACGCATGGTCGTCTCCGCGGCACTGCTGATCAGGGAACGGGGGGCGCACCCGACCGCCATCGCCGACGTCCTCGAGCACAGTGGCGCCCCGCGGGGATCGGCCTACCACTACTTCCCCGGCGGCCGAACGCAGTTGCTCTGCGAGGCCGTCGATTACGCGGGCGAGTACATGGCGGCCAGGCTCGATGCGGCGGCGTCGACCCGTGAGGCGCTCGACGAGCTCTTCGATGGATATCGTAAGCAATTGCAGCACAGCGATTTTCGGGCAGGATGCCCGGTCGTCGCAGTCGCTGTCGAAGCGGGTGATCCGGCCAAGCCCGGCCAAACGCAACCCGTGATCGAGCGGGCTGCCGCGGCCTTCGCCCGATGGCGCGGCGTGATCGAGCGGCGGTTGATCGCCGACGGTGTTCCGGCGCACCGCGCCGGCGCTCTGGCGATGCTGATCCTCTCGTCCTTCGAGGGCGCGATCGTCATAGCGCGGGCCTCACGGGACCTCGAACCACTCGACACCGTTCAGGTCCAGCTCCGGTCGTTGCTCGGTGCCGAGATCCGTCCCCGGGAAGAAAGCGAATGACGCGATGACCGACTGGCAGCCCACCGCGTGCATCTTGTGCGAATGCAATTGCGGCATCGTGGTGCAGGTCGCCGACCGCACCCTGGCCCGAATCCGCGGCGACAAGGACCACCCCGCGTCGCAGGGGTACACCTGCAACAAGGCGTTGCGCCTGGACCACTACCAGAACAACCGAAACCGCCTGACGTCTCCCATGAGGCGAACGCCGGACGGAACCTACGAGGAAGTCGACTGGGACACGGCGATTTCCGAGATCGCCGCCGGATTCCGGGCGGTCGCCGACACTCACGGTGGCGACAAGATCCTGTACTACGGCGGTGGCGGCCAGGGCAATCATCTCGGTGGCGCGTACAGCGGCGCATTCCTCAAGGCCCTCGGTTCCCATCACCGCTCCAACGCGCTCGCTCAGGAGAAGACCGGCGAGCACTGGGTGGACGCCCACCTCTACGGAAATCACACCCGCGGCGAGTTCGAGCACGCGGAGGTCGCGGTGTTCATCGGCAAGAACCCGTGGATGTCGCAGAGCTTTCCCCGGGCCCGGGTGGTGCTCCACGAGATCGCCAACGATCCCGACCGGTCGATGGTGGTGATCGATCCCGTGGTCACCGACACCGCAGAGATGGCCGACTTCCACCTGCGGGTCCGGCCGGGCACCGACGCGTGGTGCCTGGCCGCCCTGGCCGCCGTGCTGGTCCAGGAGGAACTCTGTGACGAGACGTTCCTCGCCGAGCATGTCACCGGTGTCGCGGCGGTTCGTGAGGTCCTCGCCGAGGTACCGGTCGGTGAGTACGCACAGCGTTGTGGGGTCGAGGAGGAGCTGCTGCGGGCCGCCGCCCGCCGGATCGGGACGGCGGGCAGCGTGGCGGTGTTCGAGGACCTCGGTGTCCAGCAGTCACCCAACAGCACCTTGTGTTCCTACCTGAACAAGATGCTGTGGATTCTCACCGGGAACTTCGCCAAACGTGGCGGCCAGCACCTACATTCGTCGTTCGCACCGCTGTTCCGCCCCGGCGGGGTCGGCCGGACGCCGGTGACGGGTGCGCCGATCATCGGTGGGCTGATGCCCAGCAACGTGGTGCCCGAGGAGATCCTGACCGACCACCCCGACCGGTTTCGCGCGATGATCGTGGAGAGCAGCAATCCGGCGCACTCTGTCGCGGACTCGCACGCGGTGTCGGAGGCGTTCGCCGCGCTCGAACTGCTCGTGGTCATCGACGTGGCGATGACCGAGACGGCCCGGTTGGCGCACTATGTGCTCCCCGCCGCCACCCAGTTCGAGAAGGTCGAAGCGACCTTCTTCAACCTCGAGTTCCCCCACAACACATTCCATCTCCGGCACCCGCTGTTGGAACCCCTGCCCGGCACACTGCCCGAGCCCGAGATCTGGGCGCGCCTGGTGCGTGCCCTCGAGGTCGTCGACGAGGCCGAGCTGGTTCCTTTGCGCGACGCTGCCGTGCGGGGTCGCGCAGATTTCACCGAAGCCTTCCTCCAGGCGGTCGGCGCCAACCCGGGGTTGGGCAAGGTGCTGCCGTTTGTGCTGTACGAGACGTTGGGTCCGACACTGCCCGTAGGGCTTTCCGGGGCGGCCGCGTTGTGGGGACTGGCGCAGAAGGCGGCGATGACCTACCCGGAAGCGGTCCGCCGGGCCGGGCACCGCGACGGCAACGCGCTGTTCGACGCGATTCTGCAGAGCCGTTCGGGTGTCACGTTCACCGTCCACGAGTACGACGACGATTTCGCGCTGATCTCGAATCCGGATCACAAGATCGCCCTGGAGATGCCCGAGATGCTCGCCGAAATCCGGGGATTGGTAGGCCCGCAGAAGGAACTGACCTCGCCGGAGTTCCCGATCGTGCTGTCCGCCGGCGAGCGTCGCGCGTACACCGCCAACGACATCATCCGCGACCCCTCCTGGCGTAAGCGGGACGCCGACGGAGCGCTCCGGGTCAGCGTTCAGGACGCGGACGCACTCGGACTCACCGACGGTGGCCGCGCGCGGATCACGACAGCCGCGGGTGCGGCGGAGGCGACCGTCGAGATCAGCGAGACGATGCTGCCCGGCCATGTGTCACTGCCCAACGGCTATGGTCTCGATTTTGTCGACGGTGACGGCCGCGGGCAGGTTCCCGGGGTGGCGCCGAACTCACTCACCTCGAGTGGTTGGCGGGACGCCTATGCCGGAACGCCCTGGCACAAACACGTTCCGGCGCGAATCGAACCAGCGGTAGCGTCGGCGGCTGCTGACTAAGGAGCGATGGGCGCGGGCGCCGGTGCGGGTGCCACTGGCAACGGCGCGGGCGGCAGCGGTGCCTGTGGCCCCACGGGTAGTCC
>NZ_JBAUJR010000170.1:0-13649 GCF_049683935.1 Mycobacterium sp.
GTACAGCGGCGCACCGACGAAGTTGTCCGGCGTCGCGTACCGCAGGTCGATCACCGCGTCGGGGACCACGGTGCGCACGTCGATGAATCCGGCCGCGCGGGCCGCGTCGGACACCGGCGGAATCGGAGATGCCGACGCCACCTGTGCCGGTGCGGTGGCGGCTCCAATGACCAAGCAGCACAGCGCGACAATCCGGTGAACGGCACCCATCGGTGTCACTGTAGACGTCGGCGGCACGGGCGAGCGCATACACTGCGCTGGTGCGCGACGTGCTCGACGAGTTGCTGGCGGTCTGGCGGGCCGGTGGCACCGCGGGGCTGTCCACAGTGGTCCGCACGATGAAATCCGCACCGCGCCCGCCCGGCGCCGCGATGGTGGTCTCCCCCGACGGCACCGTGGCCGGGTCGGTGTCCGGAGGCTGCGTGGAGGCCGCCGTGTACGAAGTCGCCAACGATGTGGTGGCCGCCGGCCGGCCCGAACTCCAGAGCTACGGGGTCAGCGACGACGACGCCTTCTCGGTCGGCCTGACCTGCGGCGGCACCATCGAAGTGTTCACAGAACCGGTGTCGCGCAACACTTTTCCACAGTTGGAGGCTGTCGCCGACGACATCGCCGCCCATCGCGCGGTGGCCGTGGCGACCGTCGTCGAACATCCCGACTCGCGCCGGGTGGGCCTGCGACTGATCGTCGGGACCGATTCCACACAGGGTTCGCTGGGTTCGGCACGGGCCGACGACGCGGTCGCCGACGATGCCCGCGGGTTGCTGGCCGCGGGCCGTTCCGCTGTGCTGTCGTACGGACCCGACGGTCAGCGTCAGGACGCGGGCATGGAGGTCTTCGTCGCCGGCTACGCACCCCGGCCGCGGATGCTGATCTTCGGCGCGATCGACTTCGCCGCCGCCCTCGCCCAGCAGGCCGCGTTCCTGGGGTACCGGGTCACGGTGTGCGACGCCCGCCCGGTGTTCGCGACGGCGGCCCGCTTCCCGGCCGCCGAGGACGTCGTCGTCGAATGGCCGGACCGCTATCTCACCGCCCAGGCCGGACTGGGCAGGATCGACGGTCGCACCGCGATCTGCGTGCTGACCCACGACCCCAAGTTCGACGTGCCCGTCCTCGAGGTGGCGTTGCGCCTGCCCGAGGTCGGGTACATCGGGGTGATGGGGTCCCGCCGCACCCACGACGACCGGATGGGCAGGTTGCGCGAGGCGGGGCTCACCGACGCGGAACTGGGCCGGCTCGCCAGCCCGATCGGCCTCGACCTCGGGGCCCGCACGCCCGAGGAGACGGCCGTGTCGATCGCCGCGGAGATCATCGCCCGCCGCTGGGGCGGGGGCGGCCGGCCGCTGATGGACGTCGGCGGCCGCATCCACCACGACGCCTGAGGCCCTTGTGAGACATTGATGCCCTCGTGAGACATCAATGGTGGAAATGTCGCTCTCGGATGCGATAACGTCACTCTTCAAGCCCTCAGGAGAGTGATTCGTCGTGACCGAGACCGTGCAATCCGTCACCCCGCGCTACGCGGGAACCAGGGCCCCTCGCATCGAGGACAAGAGGCTTCTCACTGGTCACGGCACGTTTGTCGACGATGTCCAACGGCCCGGCATGGTGCACGCGTGCTTCGTCCGCAGCCCCTTCGCCCGCGCGACCATCAACGGAATCGACGCGTCGGCGGCGCTGGCGCTGCCCGGTGTGCACGCGGTGTTCACCGCGGCGGACCTCAACCCGGACGTCCAGGAAGCCTGGCACGCGGTCGCAGGCAAGGACATCCCCGACACCCCCCGTCCGCCGCTGGCCGAAGGGCAGGTCAAGTTCGTCGGTGACCCGGTCGCCCTCGTCATCGCCGACAGCCGCTACCTCGCCGAGGACGCGGTCGACCTCGTCGACGTCGACTACACCCCCCTGCCCGCACTCGCGGATTTCCGCAAAGCGCCCGATTCAGATGTGATCGTGCACGAGGCCTACCCCGACAACGTGGCCGGCGGGATGGGCGGCGCCCCACCCGACGAAGAGGTCTTCGCCAACGCCGCACACGTCGTCGAGGAACGCATCTACCAGCAGATGTACGTCCCGGTACCGATGGAAACCCGCGGCATGGTCGCTGAATGGACGTCCACCACGGGCGAACTGACCGTCTGGGCGTCGACGCAGACACCACACGAACTGCGCGCGTTCGCCTCCCGCCTGCTCGGGATTCCGGCCCAGGGTGTCCGGGTGATCATGCGCGACACCGGCGGTGCCTTCGGTCAGAAGGTGGTGCCGATGCGTGAGGACATGTGCATCCTGCTCGCCGCCCGCAAGGTACCCGCCGCGCTGAAGTGGATCGAGGACCGGCGGGAGAACCTGATGTCGGCCGGCCAGTCCCGCCACGTCGACGGCAAGGTCCGGATGGCCTTCGACGCCGACGGCAAGATCCTGGCCGCCGACATCGACTTCATCCAGGACGTCGGCTCCTACCCCACGCCCTACCCGGTACTCACCACCGCCGCGATCGGCATGTTCTTCCCCGGGCCGTACCGGGTGCCCAAGGCGAGCTTCAACTACAAGACGGTGTTCTCCAACACCCCGGGTCTGCACGCCTACCGCGGCCCCTGGCAGTACGAAACCCTCACCCGTGAAATGCTTCTCGACTGCGCCGCGCGCAAGATGGGGATGGACCCTGTCGAGGTGCGCCGGATCAACATCCTGCGCGGCGACGAGATGCCGTTCTTCAATCCCAACGGCATGCCGTACGACAACTGCGCCCCTGCAGACACGTTCGAGCAGGCCGTGAAAATCCTCGATCACGAGGGTTTCCGCAAGGAACAGGCCGAGGCGCTCGAAGAAGGGCGCTACCTCGGCCTGGGTTTCTCGGCCTACATCGAACCCACGGGTGCGGCGACGGGAAACCTCGCCACTGAGGGCGCCACCATTCGGATGGAGTCGACAGGCAAGATCAACGTCTACGTCAACGGCGGGTCGGCCGGCAACAGCATCGAGACCACCGTCGTGCAGCTCACCGCAGATGTATTGGGCGCCAACATCGATGACGTGTCGACGATTCAGGGTGACACCGCGGTGACCCCGTACGGGGCGGGTACGCAGGGCAGCCGCAGCGCACCGATGACCGCCGGCGCGGTGCACGAGGCCGGCGCCATTCTGCGCGGCCAGATCATCGCGATCGCGGCCGGCATGCTCGGCGTCGAGGCCGCCGACATCGAACTCGCGGATTCCCGGGCCGCCGTCCGTACCGATCCCGACAAGAGCGTCAGCTTCGCCGACATCGCCTACCGCTCCTACTACGAGCCCATGATGCTGGGCGGCGTCTCCCCCACGCTGGAGGCCACGGCGCGGTTCAACTCGTCGGCGATGATCCACTGGGCCAACGCAACCCACGTCTGCACGTGCGAAGTCGACGTGGAGACCGGACAGGTGACGCTGACCCGCTACATCGTCAGCGAGGACGTCGGACCGATGATCAACCCGAACGTGGTCGAGGGGCAGGTCGCGGGCGGCACCGTGCAGGGCATCGGGGGCGCGCTGCTCGAGCACCTCGCCTACGACGACGCGGGCAACCCGGTGGCATCAACGTTCGTGGACTACCTACTGCCGACGGCCACCGAGGTGCCCTCCATCGAGTTCGGCCACGTGGAGATCCCCGGTCCGGGCATCGGGGGCTACAAGGGCGCCGGCGAGGGTGGGGCCATCGGGTCGCCGCCTGCTGTAATCAACGCCATCAACGACGCGCTCGCTCCGCTCGGCGTGACGGTCACCCAGCTGCCGGCCAGCCCCGCCGCCATCGTCGCCTTGCTCGAAGGAAAGGACCACTAGAGGTGGAACTGAACAACGAATTCCGGGTCGCGGTCCCGGCCGCGAAAGTCTGGGAGGTGTTCACCGATGTCGAGCGCGTCGCGCCCTGCCTTCCGGGTGCCACCCTGCTCTCGGTCGACGGCGACGCGTTCAACGGTGCGGTCAAAGTCAAGGTCGGCCCTATCACGGTGTCCTACAAAGGCGTTGCCACCTATCAGGAGAAGGATGTCGCGGGGCAGCGGATAGTGCTCAAAGCCGAGGGCAAGGAGACCCGCGGCAACGGCACCGCCGCGGCGACCGTCACCGCGCAACTGAAGGACGAGGGCGGGTCGACGCATGTGGACATCGTCACCGACCTGGCGATCTCGGGTAAGGCGGCGCAGTTCGGACGCGGTGTCCTGGCCGACGTGTCGGGAAACCTGATCGCGCAGTTCGCCCGGAGCCTCGAAGCCGAACTGCTCGGCGGGACGGTACCCGCGGCCAAGGCATCCGAGAATGGTTCCGCTGCAGCGACTCCGCTGGCCGCGGTGCCGGACGCCGGCGACTCCGTCGACCTGCTGAAGGTGGTCGCGGTGCCGATGGCGAAGCGGTTCGCGCCGGTTCTTGTCGCGGCTGCCGCCGCAGGCGCCGTCGGTTTTGTGGTCGGCCGCCGGAAGCGCAAGACCCCGGCCGGAGTTCTCGCCGACGACCTGCAGGCCGCGCTGATCCGGCTGCTGTCGTGAGGGTTCGCCCATGAAAGCCGCAGAGTTCGCCTACCACCGACCCGACACGGTCGCCGACGCGGTCTCGCTGCTCGACGAGTACGGCGAGGACGCCAAGATCCTCGCGGGTGGCCAGAGCCTGGTGCCGATGCTGGCGATGCGCCTGACGCACTTCGAGAATCTGGTCGACATCTCGCGGGTCGAGGAACTGAAGAACATCGAACTGCGCGCCGACTCGGTGTGGATCGGGGCAGGCACACCGCACGCGCTGGTGGGCATGGATGACGAAGTGGCCGAGTCGGTTCCGCTGCTGACCCTGTCCACGCCCCACATCGGGCACTTCCAGATCCGGACCCGCGGCACGCTGGGGGGCGCGATCGCGCACGCCGACCCCGCCGCGGAGTACGCCGCGGTCGCGCTGACCCTCGACGCCACCATCGATGCCGTCTCACCCCGTGGGTCGCGGCAGATCCCGGCAGCGGACTTCTTCACCGGCCTGTGGGAGACCTCGTTGGCCGCCGATGAGATCCTCACTGCGGTCGCGTTCCCGGTGTGGTCGGGTCGCTGCGGTTTCTCGGTCCAGGAGTTTGCGCGCCGGCACGGCGACTTCGCCATCGCCGGCGCGACGGTGGCGGTCGAACTCGACGATGAGGACAAGGTCGTGCGGTGCGGGATCGGACTGCTCGGCCTGGGCTCGACGCCGGAGCGGGGCACCCCGGCGGAGGAGGCCGTCGTCGGGAGGTCCGTCACCGACATCACTGCCGAGGAACTGGGCCGGCTGGCCATGTCGGGGCTCCACGACGTCCCCACCGATCTGCAGGGGTCGGCGGCGTACCGCACCCGGGTCGGCGCCACGATGGTGGCGAGAGCCTGGACCGAGGCAACCACGGAGGCCCGCAATGCATGAGCTACCTGTCGACGTCTCGGTCAACGGCCGGCGTCACGGTCACACCGTCGCACCGCGACTGACGCTGGCGGACTTCCTGCGCGAGAAGTGCGGGCTCACCGGAACACACCTCGGCTGCGAGCACGGCGCATGTGGCGCGTGCACCGTGCTGCTGGACGGCCAGGCCGTGCGATCCTGTCTGATCTTCGCCGTCCAGGCCGACGGCCAGGAGGTCACGACCGTCGAGGGGATCGCCGACGACGACGGCGGGCTCTCCCCCGTCCAGGCCGCGATGCGCGAGTGCCACGGTCTGCAGTGCGGGTTCTGCACACCGGGGTTCGTCACCAGCATCACTGCGCTGCTGCGAGACAACCCGGCACCCACCGATGAGGAGATCCGCGAGGGTCTGTCGGGCAACATCTGCCGGTGCACCGGCTATCAGAGCATCGTCAACGCGGTACGACGGGCAGCCGAGGTGCTCGACTCGACTCCCTGATCCCGCCGAGACTGTACTCAGCGCGCGAGAATCCGCCAGAAGACCGCGTGGAATACCGTTTCGGCGGAAATCATTCCGCAACCACGCCCCGCAATCCGTCGGCGCCGAACAGCGGCTCGAGCATCCCGGACAAATCCGGGCCGCGCCGCAGTCCGTGCCCGCCGTCGACGTTGATCACCTGGCCGGTGATGAATCCCGCTGCATCGCTGAGCAGGAAGACCGCCAGGTTCGCCACGTCCTCGATCTCCCCGACCCGGGGCAGCGGTGTGCAGGCGCGGTAGTCCTCACTGATCGCCGGGGACTCCATGATCGGCGCGACCATGTCCGTGCGGGTCAGGCCCGGCCGGATGCCGTTGACCCGCACCGAGGAGGCGCCCAGTTCGTCGGCGGCCACCATCATCAGGTGGTCGAGCGCCGCCTTGCTCGGGCCGTAGGCACCGAACCACCGGTGGGTGTTGCTCGACGCGATCGACGAGATGCCGACGAACGAGCCACCGCCGCCGCGGACCATCTCGCGCGCGGCGTGCTTGAGCACGTACATCGTGCCGTTGACGTTGAGGTCGACGGTGTTTCGCCATGCTGCGGAGTCGATCTGGGTGATCGGGCCGATCGTCTCGGAACCGCCGGCGCTGTGGACGACGCCGTCGAGTCGGCCGTGCCAGGCGGTGGTCGCCTCGACCAGTCGCGCCGCCTCGTCCTCGTTGGTCACGTCCGCAGGTTCGTAGCGCACCTGACCGGCACCGTCGCCGGCCTGCGCGGTGATCTCGTCAGCGGCGGCCGCCAGCTTGTCGGCATTACGACCCGCCAGCATGGCGTTGCCGCCCGAGGCGACCACGGCGATCGCAACACCCTTACCGATCCCGCTGCCTCCACCGGTGATCAGGAACGTTCGATCCGCTAACGAGATCAGCACAGGGAATCCTCCGAAGGGTGAGCCGGATAACTGGAACAGGTTCTAGTTATACGTCACGGCTCGTCGCGGCGGGACAGCTTCGGCGCCCCGAGGGTGCGCCAGTCCGGCACATTGGGCGGCAGACCCACCGGATACCGGTTCTCGTTGTGGGCTGCCCAGTGGGCGTGCCCGAGTTCGTGGATGTGGAATGCGTGCCGCAGCGCCTCGGCGAAACCCATCGCATCGCTGGCGGCGTTCACCGAATCCTTGACCAGCAGTGCGGCCATCGTGGGTCGCTCGGCGATGCGGCGGGCGAACTCGAGGGTCTTGTCCTCCAGGTCGGCGCGGGCGAACACCTTGGACACCATCCCCAGTCGGTAGGCCTCGTCGGCGTCGATCGCGTCCCCGGTCAACAGCAGTTCTTTCGCCTTGCGCGCGCCGAACTCCCACGGGTGGGCGTAATACTCGACTCCGGGCATCCCCATCCGGACCGTGACGACGTCGCTGAACTTGGCGTCGTCGGCAGCCACGATCAGGTCACAGGCCCAGATCAGCATCAACCCCGCAGAGATGGCGTTGCCCTGCACCTGCGCGATGGTGATCTTGCGCAGATCCCGCCACCGGCTGGTGTTGTTGAAGAAGTAGTGCCACTCCTGCAGGTAGGTCTTCTCGGCGACGGCGTCCCTGGTGGCGCCGTTGCACAGGAACGTCGGGTGCTGGTCGGGTCCGGGCGCCCGTTCGGCCAGCGCCTGCTCCGAGCCGAGGTCGTGGCCTGCCGAGAAGTTCTTGCCGCGCGCCGCGAGGATGACCACCCGCACGTCGTCGTCGGCCTCGGCCCGCCCGAACGCCTCGTCGAGCTGCACCAGAAGGGTCCGCGACTGGGCGTTCTGCGCATCGGGCCGGTTGAGCCAGATCCGCGCGATGCGCCCGTCGTCGAGGGTTTCGTATGTCACCTGTTCGGGGTCCGTCACCTCACGCACATTACGGTCGACGGGGGAACAACGGCCCAGGTGGTCGGGCGGACACATCGAGTTGGCTACAGTTGACAGATGCCTGCCAAATCAGATTCCACCGAACTCGGCGACGTCGAGCCGATCGGCGACAGCACCGAGCGCCAGGCCCGCCGCGTCGTCGCCGCCTACGCGGTCGATGCCGACGAGTGCCGGGTCTTCCTTTCGATGCTCGGCATCGGACCGGCCAAGCTCGCCGACGCGTAATGACACCCGAGAGCGGGCCCGAGGCCAGCTCCGGGACTTCAGGCTCTGCTCCGCCCACGGCGTCGGCGGATTTTGTCGTAGTGGCCAACCGGCTGCCCATCGACATGGTGAAACTGCCTGACGGCACCATCGAGTGGAAGCAGAGCCCCGGCGGCCTGGTCACCGCACTGGAGCCGCTGCTGCGGAAACGCCACGGTGCCTGGATCGGCTGGCCCGGCGTGCCCGAAGAGCCCGGTGACGCCGAGATCGAAACGATCGAGCAGGACGGCATGTCCCTGGTCCCGGTGCGGCTGAGCACCGACGACATCGCGCTGTACTACGAAGGGTTCTCCAACGCCACGCTGTGGCCGCTCTACCACGACGTGATCGTCAAACCGATCTACCACCGGCAGTGGTGGGACCGCTATGTCGAGGTGAACCGGCGCTTCGCCGAGGCGACAGCGCGCGCTGCCGCCCAGGGCGCGACCGTGTGGATCCAGGATTACCAGCTGCAGCTGGTGCCGAAGATGCTGCGCATGCTGCGCCCCGACCTGACCATCGGGTTCTTCCTGCACATCCCGTTTCCCCCGGTCGAACTCTTCATGCAGATGCCGTGGCGTTCGGAGATCATCGACGGCCTGCTCGGCGCCGACCTCGTCGGATTCCATCTGCCCGGCGGCGCGCAGAACTTCCTCATCCTGGCCCGTCGGCTGGCCGGCGCGAACACCTCCCGGGCCTCGGTAGGCGTGCGGTCGCGCTTCGGCGAGGTCCACGTCGGATTCCGGACCGTCAAGGTCGGCGCCTTCCCCATCTCCATCGACTCGGGCGACCTTGACCAGCAGGCCCGCACCAAGAAGATCCGGCAGCGTGCCCGTGAGATCCGCGCCGAACTGGGAAACCCCCGCAAGATCCTCCTCGGCGTGGACCGCCTGGACTACACCAAGGGCATCGACGTACGGCTGAACGCGTTCTCCGAACTGCTCGAAGAGGGCCGGGTGGACCCCGCGGACACCGTGCTGGTCCAACTGGCCACGCCGAGCCGCGAGCGCGTCGAGAGCTACAAGGCCATGCGCGAGGACATCGAACGCCAGGTCGGTCACATCAACGGCGAATTCGGGGAGGTCGGCCACCCGGTCGTGCACTACCTGCACCGGCCCATCCCGCGCGAGGATCTCATCGGGTTCTTCGTCGCCGCGGACGTCATGCTCGTCACCCCGCTTCGTGACGGCATGAACCTCGTCGCCAAGGAGTATGTGGCATGCCGCAGCGATCTCGGCGGGGCGCTGGTGCTCAGCGAGTTCACCGGTGCCGCCGCCGAACTGCGTCAGGCCTACCTGACCAACCCGCACCACCCGCAGGGGGTCAAGGACGCCATCGAGGCGGCACTCAATCAGACACCCGAGGAGGGCAGACGCCGGATGCGCGCGCTGCGCCGCCAGGTGCTCGCCCACGACGTCGACCGTTGGGCGCGGTCGTTCCTCGAGGCGTTGGCTAAAACGGAGTGATCTAAATCGGTGTGATGTAGTTGATGAGCCAGTCGCCGTCGATCTTCTGGTAGTCGACGCGCAGCCTGCTTCCGTCGTAGATCGGCTGGTCGCGGTTCGCTTTTTCCGAGACCGTCCGGTTGATGTAAACCATCACCGCAGCTGAATTGCGCTGCGCCTCCATCACCCCGACGCCGACCACATTGGCTTGGCTCACCAGTTCGCGCTGTCGAGCCTGAGGAATGATGTCGGATTTCGCCCGGTCCTCGAACTCTTTGCGGTACGCGGGCGTGAGCAGCCTGTACGCATCGGTGAGGTTGCTCTCCACGGTCTTGTAGTCGTAAGTGAAGACCATCGGAATCTGCTGCTGCGCAAGCGGTCCGAGTTCCTCGCGCGCGGCCTGTTCACCGAGAGTCTCCACCCGCTGCCAGTACAGGCCGCCGGCGACTGCTGCCAGGCTCACCAACGCAACAGCAACCAAACCGACGATGCCGCTGATGATCCAACGCATCAGTTTCCACCGTTGGGGTAGTTGAGGTCGTAGGCTGTCATCCGCCCGTCATCACCCTCCTTCACGATGATCCGCAGCCGATAGGGCTGAGAGGGCCTGTTGTTGCCGTTCATGTCACTGGCCGTAACCCGCGCCGACACCAACACCGCTGCGGTATTGCTGATGTCGTCGGTGCTTTCGATCGCCGCACCGTTGATCACCGTCTCCGAACTGCCACCGGTGTCACGGAAGATCGCCTTGAGATTCTCGACATTATTAGTCTGACTGAACATATCGCGTAACGGCCCACTGGTGCTCTCGTAGAAGCGGTCGACACTCTCGTCGATGGTGTCCTGCTTGAAACTGAACATATTCACCACGGTTTGCGTGGCGGTGTCGACGAACCGCTGGTTACGGGCTTGCAGTGCTTGTGCGTCTTGTCGCTGTGCACCGAGTACCACCACCGCAGCGCTCAGACCACCAGCCATGACGAACCCGAACACCAAAGCAACGACAGCGACCATGCGACGGTTCGGTCGACGGCGTGGCGGAGGCCCCACCTCACGCGTTTTCGGAGCAGATTTGACGACGGCCGAATCAGCTACGGCAATCCGCACGACGGCTTGAGCCGGCACGTCGCTGGTCGGCCCGGCGGGGCGGGACGCGCGGCGGCGCACAGGTTTTTCCGTGGGTGCCATCAGGCGCTCTCCGGATAAAGCATCAAGTCCACCCAATTCTCCTGAGGTCGCATGTCGGTAACACCAGGCGCGTAGACCCCGGTACCGCCGGCCGGGTCGACGAAGACGCCGGTGTGCTGGTCATACACACCGTATGCGGCCGCGCTGGCCTGTGGCGGGTTCGGTGCCGGGGGTGGCGGCGCGGATGCCGGGGGTGGCGGATCATAGGGCCCTGCGAACACGTCGGCTGGTGGGTTGGTGGCCCAACCCGGCGGCACCGCCGGCGGAGGCCACGCATCCGGGTATGGAGCCGGCGGGATCCATGCCGTCAGTGGGGGTGGCGGCGGCCCATCGTTTGGCGGAGGGATGTACGGCCATGGTTGGTGCGGCGCAGGTCCTGGACCAGGTTGCACCCCGGGTGGCACCAACCCGGGCGGGACAGGATATCCCGGGTCCGGATCGTTCTGCGGTGGTATGTAGGGAAACTTATTTGGCGGCAGTATGTTTCGCCCGTCCTCAGGTGTGTCGTCCTCCCTGACATCCATCGGCGTGCCGATGGGCACCGGCGGTCCACGCCATGGACTGTTGCCGATCGGGACGTAGCCGCGCGGGTCGCGACACAGCTGGATCGTCGGAGCACGCTTGCCGGGGTATTCCTGACACGGGTAATTTCTCGCGCCACGCACCACCATCGGATCGTTCTGTGCCACTTTGCAATACAAGTCCGTGGGCAAGTCACGCAATGTCGTGTCACCGGGCGTGCGAATCTCCGTCGGAGGGAGGAATCCCGTATTGCACGGCGGCGGATCGTTGATCGAGATCTTGAAATCCTGCTTGCCCCCCTCGTCCGCGGGAAGCTGGCCGCCGATTGTGAGCAGCGAGGCCTGCAGGGCAGGAAAAATGACAAGCGCCTGTTCGATCGACTTGCGGTAGATGACACCGACTCGACCGAAGTTGGCCAGGTTGGCCGCCAGCACCGGGAACGACGGGCGAATGCCTGAGAAGGTGTCGCTGGCTTCCGCAGCCGCGTCCGGGGCGATCTGGAGCAGCGACCGAAGTTGCGGATCCGCGCCCTTTACTTCGCTGGTGAAGCGCGCCAATCCGTCGGCAAGCGACCGGATGTCGTCGCCGCTTCGAATCTGCGCCTCCAGGAAGGGACCAGCTTGGTCTATCAGCGAGGAGGTCTGCGGCCAGCTCTCGTTGGCCTCGTCGACCAGTACCCGCGCCGACTGGATCAACCGCGCCAGTTCGGCGCCCGAGCCGTTGAAGGCTTTGAACGATTCCCTCAGGAGGTCTTCGAGCCGGGTGTTGTCGACACTGCTCACCAGCTGGTCTGCCTCGCGCAACAGCTCAGCGACCTCCTGTGGAATCGCAGTTCGCTCCTTCGGGATCACGGCGCCGTTCTGGAGCGTCGTCGGCGAGGGATCGTCGGTGGGAACAAAATCCACGTACTGTTCTCCGATCGCGGAGACGCTCTTGACGGTGGCAGTGGAGTTCGCCGGGATTTTGACGTTGCTGTCGATCCGCATCTGCGCGGCCACGCCGTCGTCGGTCAAATGCACCGACTCGACACGCCCAGCTTGTACGCCGCGGAAGGTGACATTCGCATTCTCGTAAAGTCCGCCGCCGGCAATGAAATTGGCGGTGACGTCATACGTACCCAGGCCGAGCCGGTCAGGAACACGGATGTAGAGCAGAGCGATTGCGCCGACGGCGAGGACAGTGACGACCGCGAAGACCCACAACTGGACTTGCGTTGTTCGAGTGAACATTATTCCGGCGGCACCTCCTGACCCGACGCGGTTCCCGCCGGGATCTTGAACGGATCAGCTGCCTGCCCCGACAGATTCGCCATCTCTCCAGTCAAGAATTCCGGCGGATTCACGACTTCGGCAAGGCGCTTCATATTCGGATCGAAGAACGACGTCGTGAAGATGGTCTCGCCGAGTCGTCGGATCGTGAGATCGAATGTCGCAAACACGTTGAAGTAGTCGCCGCGAGCGACCCGGTGCAGATTCTTGCCCGGGAACGGGAAAGTGGCCAGGCTGTCGAGGCTGGACACGAAATCCGAGCGGCTGTCGTTGAGCGGTTTGATGACGGCGTACAGGTCGATGAGGTCCTCGGCGAAATCGTCCTTGGTTTCGGCCAAGACGCGCGACGCGACGGTGCCCAGCCGTTGCAGTGCGGCAAAAGCATCCACGATCTGGACTCGATTTTCATTGAGCACACGTAGCGCTGCCGGCAACGTGTCCAGCGTGCGGCCCAAACTGTCTTTGTTGCGCGCAAGGATTCCGGCGAAGCGGTTCAAGCCCTCGGCGGCTGCGATGATGTCTTCTGTTTGCCGATTCAAGGATGTGGCCAGCTCGGCGAGCCGCGGGATCAGCCCGGCGAACTGTCCCTGACGACCGGCCACCGCAGTGTAGAGCTCTTGCGTGATGTCCTGCAGCGCACCGAGATTGCCCTTGTTGACGACCACCCCAAGAGCGGATAGCACTTCCTCTGTCGTGGGATAGCGACTGCCTTGGCTCAGCGGAATCTGGAGACCGTCCCGCAGCTCGCCAACAGGCGGTTCGCCAAGCGGGGGCGACAGTTCGATGTGCTGGGATCCCAACAGTGACGTCTGGGCAACCTTGACGGTCGAGTTGGCCGGCAATTTGACGTTGGAGTCCAGCGAGAGTTCGACTGCCGCATAGAAGGTGCCATCCGGTTTCTGGACGGCCTCGATACCCGACACGCTTCCGACGGTGACGTCGTCGACCATCACCGGTGAGTTCTGCGGCAGCGTGGCCACATCGGGCACCTCTACAGTGATAGCGAACGCACCCTTGCCATGACCCGCGGTGCCCGGCATGTTCACCGAGTTCAATCCGCCGAACTGGCAGCCCGCAAGCAGCGCCGCGCCGGAGCCCAGGGCCAGGGTGCGGCGGGCAGCGCGACCAGCCCTGACTCGCGATGACCCGCGTGTCATGACCCACCTCCTGGTTGTTGCGGAAGGGCCGGCTGCAGACCCGGGACGGCCGCCTCGGCGGGAAGCGGAC
>NZ_JBAUJR010000171.1:0-2776 GCF_049683935.1 Mycobacterium sp.
CCCCGAGCGCATCGGCGACATCGAGGCCGTGCGCCCACGTCTCCATCAGTCGCGCGGTGGCCATCGACGGCGCGCTCATCGGCGGCCCGAACCACGGCAGCTTGCGGCCATCGGCCACGGTCAGCAGCTCGTCATGCAGCGCGGCGCGGGTCGAGCGCCACTCGGCCAGTAGCTGCACCGGCGGCAGCGCGGCGAGTTCCTCGGCGCCCGCGTCGACGAAGCCGGTCGGGTTGTCGGCCGCTCGGCCCAGGATCTCGGTGAAGCCCGGCTCGTCGGTGACGGAGGTCAGCGCGACCCGGTCGGTCCACAGCAGGTGGGCGATCTGGTGGGCGATCGTCCAGCCTGCGGCAGGGGTGTCGGTCGCCCAGTGTCCGGCTGAGAGTTCACCAACGAGCGCATCGAGGTCGTCGCTCTCGGCACGCAGGTCTGCGACCATGGGGGCTGCTCCGGCCATGCCGGACACTGTATCCGCGGCGCGAGCGCTCATCGGCGTTGTCTGCTCTTCGCGCGAGCGCTCATCGGCGCCGTCTGCTCTTCGCGCGAGCGCTCATCGGCGCCGCACGCGGTGCCCCAACGTCGCATGCACCCCCAGGCCCACCAGATAGATGCCCGTCCCGGCCACTGCGAGCCCCGGCGCGTGCCCATCCGGCGGGATGACCGCCGCGCCCGCCGCGATCGCGATGATGAACGTCATCCAGAACAGCGAATCCTGCACCGTGAAGACGTGCCCGCGCAGCGCGTCGTCGACGTCGACCTGCATCGCGGCATCGGCACACAGCTTGACCACCTGCCCGGCGGCGCCCAACAGGAATCCGCAGGCGACCATCACCGGTAGCAGCAGCGTCGCGC
Source organism: Mycobacterium sp. (assembly GCF_049683935.1). Taxonomy (GTDB): domain Bacteria; phylum Actinomycetota; class Actinomycetes; order Mycobacteriales; family Mycobacteriaceae; genus Mycobacterium. The sequence continues at coordinate 850 of NZ_JBAUJR010000171.1, forward strand.
CGAACAGTTGAACGACTGCCGCGAACGCCAACGCACCGTTGGGCGCGGTGTAGCGGCCCCATCTCTTGATCGCCGCAGGGGTCATCAGCGTGGCGAGGAACGAGCCGCTGCCGGTGGCGGCGACGAACAGTACGGCCGTACCAAGCCCGGCAACCGCCGTGGTGCCGCTCTCGCGGACGATCACCAGCACCAGCAGCGTGTTGAGCCCGAACACCATGCGGTGTGCGGACAGCCCGGCGAGCGTGGCGGTGACGGTGGGCACCGCCAACACCGTGCGCGCGCCGTGCAGCCAACCGGTGGCCACGGCGTACGCGACGGACCCCTGCACCGCGCGCGCACTTTCGTCGGGGCCGAGCATGCGGGGCGGGAAGCGGAAGGACAGCAACAACGCCAACGCCACCGGTGCCGTGGCGATGAAGATGATTGCCGCGGCGCCGGAGTCGTCGGCGCCGAACAGCCAGCGCGGCAGCAGCATGAAATTGGCGCCCAGGAACGCGGCCGCCGCGCCGGTCGCCGTCGCGACCGAGTTCATCGCGACCACCTGCCCTCGCGGAACCACGTGCGGTAACGCGGCAGACAGTCCCGAGGAGACGAACCGGGTGAAGCCGTTGACGATCAACGCGCCCAACAGGATTGGTAGATCGCCCACGCCGGCGGCCAGTAGTGCGCCGACCCCGATCACCAGCACCAGCCGACCGCAGTTCGCACCGATCAGCACCACCCGCCGGTCCCAGCGGTCGAGGAGCGCCCCTGCGAACGGACCGAGAAGCGAGTAGGGCAGGAAGAGCACCGCGAATGCGCCGGCGATCGCCCACGGGTCGGCGGCGCGTTGCGGGTTGAACAGGATCGCCCCTGCCAGACCGGCCTGGAAGAGGCCGTCGCCGAACTGGCTCACCGCCCGCAGTTCCAGCAGCCGCCGGAACTCGGGCAGTGCTCGCACCGAGCGCCACAGGGCAAGCGGTGCGCGGGCGTCGGGCACGGGTTCACGTCCTGTTGACGGGGGGAGCTGCGAGTCTGTCTGGAACCCGACCACACTACAAATATCGACGGCGGCGGCGCTTGTTAGCCACCATCGAGCAACGGTGATGACATGATGGTCGGGTGGCTCAGCCAGAGGATCCGGAGGACTTCAGAGAGGGAGTCGCACCCGTGGCGCACCGGGTGCGGGCCGGCACTCTGCTGTTGGCCAACACCGACCTGATGGAGCCCACCTTCCGGCGCAGCGTCATCTACGTCGTCGAGCACAATGACGGCGGCACTCTGGGGGTCGTGCTGAACCGGGCCAGTGAGACCGCGGTCTACAACGTGCTGCCGCAGTGGGCGAAGCTGGCCACCAAACCCAAGACGATGTACATCGGCGGCCCGGTCAAACGCGACGCCGCGTTGTGCCTGGCGACGCTGCGGGCAGGGATGGATCCCGCCGGGGTGCCGGGACTGCGGCACGTGCAGGGCCGCATCGTGATGGTCGACCTCGACGGAGATCCCGACTCGATCGCGCCGATGATCGAAGGCGTGCGAATCTTTGCGGGCTATTCGGGGTGGACGATCGGCCAGCTCGAGGGCGAGATCGAGCGCGACGACTGGATCGTGCTGTCCGCATTGCCCACCGATGTGCTCAGCGAACCGCGCATCGATCTGTGGTCCAAGGTGCTACGGCGCCAGCCGATGCCGTTGTCTCTGTTGGCCACACACCCGATCGACATCAGCCGCAACTAAGTCTTGCAGGACAGCGTGCATGTCGCGCAGGCACCGCCGCCGCAGCTCGACGCGACCGTGTCCTGCTGCCTGAGCTGCTCGTCGCGAAGGACGGCCTTGGCGCTCTGCCAGCACCCCGCCGCGACGGTGGCGACGGCTCCGACGATGCACACGACGAGAGCCACCGTGGAGAACGGCGGGCCGGCCGACAGCGCGACCACGGCTCCTGCGG
>NZ_JBAUJR010000172.1:0-4180 GCF_049683935.1 Mycobacterium sp.
AATCTAGAGGCCCACCGCGTGCGCGTCCCTCACCTCATCACGGACACGCCGAACACCGCACTCTCACACCAAAAACCACCGCTGAACAGCGGAAAAGCACCCACGAAAACCCGTGGAGCGCCACATACTTTCGACCACCGACAAAACGCTCCGCAATGTGACTCCAGAAACCACAGTGACACAAGTGAATTCAGCGAGCGCCGGGCGTCAGCGAGGCTTGATGAACCACCGGGACAACCACTGATCCAATTCCGCGCCGTCGTCCGATCCGCCCGCCGCAGCCAGGTAGCCGTCGGGCCGCACCAGCATCCACGTGCCGGCGTCCGGAGCGGGGTCCTTTCGTAGCGTGACGATCCCGTCCCAGGAGCGCCCCACGTCGGCGACCGCTCCGTCACCGACAAAAAGTGTCAGCGCCGACAGGTCGAGCGCGTCGTACAAGCCCGAAGTGTCCGGCACCCGATCACCGGCGCGCAGGTCGTCGAGGCTGCCGGCGGCCCGGGCGAGAGCGTCACCGCGGTAGCCGGCGGACAGTTGACCGAACATCGACGCGGCCGCATTCTGAATACGGTTGCGCGACAGCGCTCGCGGCGCCATCCGGATCCGCACCGCATGCACGATCGGATTGGTGGAGTTGAAGATCCGGGTGCCGATCTCGGTGACTCGGATCAACCTGCGAATGACGGGAAGTCGCTCGGAACTGTAGGTGTCGAGCAGGTCCGGCTTCGCCCGACCGTCGAGCACCATGGCGAGCTTCCACGCAAGATTGATCATGTCCTGGATGCCGAGGTTCATGCCCTGTCCGCCAGCCGGGCTGTGGACGTGCGCGGCGTCACCGCCGAGGAACACCCGGCCGGACCTCAGCGCGGGCACGTGGCGGCTGTTGATGCGGAACCGCGAACTCCAGTTCGGCGAATGCAACCGCGCAGGGATGTGCGCCGCCCGGTTGTACAGCTCCTGGATCTGCGCGACCGTCGGATCGTCGTCGCCGACCGTTTTCCGGGGATCGGTCGCCATGAGTCGAAACCTGCCGTCTCCCATTGGGAAAAGAGCAATGAAGCCGCCGGCGGCGAGAAAAATCGACACCTGATCCTGCGGAACGGCGCCCTCGACGCGGAGGTCGGCGAGAACGTAATTGTGGGGGAGCGTCCTGCCGGGGAACCCCACCCCCAGCGCCTTCCGGACGGTGCTGTGTGGCCCGTCGGCGGCGATCACATAAGACGCGGTCAGCACCTCCCGCTCGCCGATACCGCTGCTCAGCGTGACCTCGACCGGCCGCTCAGCCCCCCGATCGCGGACCGAGGTCACCTCCACGCCGCGCTCGACCTTGACGCCTTGACGTTCCAGTTGTTCGGCCAGCAGTCGCTCGGTCTCGGACTGGGCGAGCATCAGGATGAAGTTGAAATCGCTTGGCATGCGGTGGAGTTCGATCGGAGCGAGTTTTCGCCCGTCGGCATACAGGGCGGCGGCGTGGGCCCGGTTGCCCAGCGCGAGCATCGTGTCGCCGACCCCGCGCACCCGCAGCAGCTCAAGCGTGCGCGCTTGAACCGCCAGAGCGCGAGATTCCGCGGACGGCTGTGCGGCCCGGTCGACGATGCGCACGGCGACCCCGAGACGGGACAGCTCCAGTGCTGCAGTCAGACCGGTGGGTCCCGCGCCGACGATCAGGACCGGGATGGCCGGAGAGGTGGCCATGAGAGCTCCTCACTGCTAAGTCAACAACTGATGACTTACGATACCCACGCCGGCGCCGATGTCAACACCCGGTGACTTATGCTGTGGGGATGACAACGACGCGGGCGCGCAATGCGGACGGAACCCGGGCTGAGATCCTGGCCGCCGCGCGCAGGCGATTCGGAAGCGATGGATACGAACGGACCACCCTGCGAGCGGTCGCCGCGGACGTCGGTGTTGACGCCGCGCTGGTCATTCGTTATTTCGGCAACAAGCAGCAACTGTTCGCCACTGCGGTCGACTTCACGCTGAACCTGCCCGATCTGACGAAGTTGCCGCCCGACGACATGGCCGCGGCGCTGATGCAACGTTTCTTCGCCCTCTGGGAGGCCGAGTCGACCTTCGTCGCACTGTTGCGCGCTGCGATGACGAGTTCGACAGCGACCGACACGATGCGGAAGGTGTTCGCGACACAGGTGGCGCCCACCATCGCCGCGGTTGCGCCTGACAATCCGGGGCCGAGGGCCGCGTTGATCGGTTCGCTGATCCTCGGCATGGCCACGACGCGCTATGTACTCGAGGCCCCGGCGGCGAGAGCGATGGACCACGACGAGCTTCTCGGGTGGGTGCGTCCGATCATCAGGGACCTGCTTGTCGGACCCGCTCCGCAGTGACGAACCGGAACGTGTTCTAGTCGACGGATGCTGGATTACACCCGTGCCGAGAACCTCAGCGCTGCCGATGTCGCGCGGCTCCGCGCCGTCTACGAGCCGCTGACGCAGTCGGTGCGCGATCTCGTCGACGCAACCATCCGCACCGAAGTCGATGCCGACGCGGTCGCCGCTGCCACCGCCGAGATCGATTCGGCCACAGCACGGTTGCGCGCGAAGCAGCGGGACGGGTCTTTCGGAATCCAGTTCGGAGCCGACGGGGATTCGATGCCGTGGGGCAACGCAGTGATCGGCGTGCGCAATCCGACCGCTCCGCCACTGATGATCCGCCGGATGCCCGACGGGTCCGTGGCGAGCGACTTCTATCTGGGCGCGGCATTCGAAGGGCCACCGGGGCACGTCCACGGCGGCGTCTCGGCCATGATCCTCGACCATGTACTCGGGGATGCAGTGAGCACACCGGGCAAGCACCGCCTGACCGGGACGATCACGGTGCGCTACCGGCGACTGACGCCGCTGGGCCGGGTGCGCGCCGAGGCCAGGGTCACCCGCAGCGAGGGTTTCAAGTCCTATGCCCTCGGGCACCTCGCCGACGAAGAGGGGGTGACGGTCGAGGCCGAAGGCGTCTTCATCGAACCGCGCTGGGCCCGGGACTGACCACGATCACCGACAGATGGACGGTGATCGTGCCGATCTCGGCCACCAGCAGCCGCGCCGCGCCGTCCTCGGCGCCACGCTCGGACACTGCATCGCGCAGGCGGTGGTCAGCGGCCGCCAACTCCACGGTGTCCACCGACCACGGCGACGCCGGCGTCGGCGGGTCGCCGCAGAGCGATTCGACGTACTCGTCGACGGCCTGCACGAATCCCCGACTCCACTCCGCCGAGCGGCTGCTGGGGAAGTTGGCTTCCAGCGTCGTGCAGGATGCGGTGACGGCGTTCAGTGCCGTCCGGTACGACCTGAGCCAGTGTCGCAATTCGCGGGTGTCCATGCGCGTGGCACCTGCGGCGGCCTCGAAAGCCGCGCGCGCTCGGAACGCCCGCTGCCACGCCGCCGACATCGTGTCGGCAGGGTTGTCGACCTCGTGCACACAGGCCCTGATCACCGTTGCGGCATAGTCGACCTCGGTTTTCAACAGCTCACCGGCCCGCTGTCCCAACCTGGTCAAGGCGTCATCGGGGAGCAGGACGTGGGCGATCACCGCCATCGCGCCGCCGACCAACGAGGCGAACAACAGCGCACCCGGGGTCGGCGAGTCGCCGGTCCGGTCGATGTTGATCAGGAAGACCACGGCGGCCGTCAGCGACGCCGACAGCGCCAAATAGCCGACTCCGGAAGCGACGTAGGCGATTCCGACGCAGGCGATCGCCAGTACCGCCGACACCACCGCGCCGGGATCGATCAGGACGAGCGCGCCCGCCGCGACCACGATTCCGACGACGCTTCCCGCCAACCGCCCCACACACCGGGTGTAGGTGTGGGCGGTCTCGGGTCGCAACACCATCAACACGGTCAGCGGTATCCAGTAACCGTGGGCCACATCGGCGTAACGCTCGACAGCACAACCCGCCGCCACGGCGGCAGCGAGGCGCACAGCGTGCCGGAACACCGGGGAATGCCGGTCGAGATGGCGGCGGGTCAGATCCAGCGCCGAACGCAGCGAGGTCCGCAGCTCAGGCCGACGAAGACGCAGGGCGTCGGGGGAGGATGGCACAAAATCGCCCAGACGGACCGCCACCGCTTCGTGCAACTGCGTCGAAAGCCGCTGCACCACCGCCGACTCCGGTCCGGCCAGCTCGTCGGCGGCCGCGTCCAGGCGCCGTATCGCGGCGTCGGCG
>NZ_JBAUJR010000173.1:0-2609 GCF_049683935.1 Mycobacterium sp.
CTGCTCTTCCCTATGTGTGGGTCGGAGCCGTGGAGCGAATCTCGCGGTTCTGACGTTCTTCGTGTGCTGTTCTTGTGGATCTGATGGGTTGAACCGGCAGGTCAGGGGTTTAATTCCATTGGCAGTATTTGAACGGTCGGTGGCAGCAATCGACGGTAGGTACGGCTAGCCCCCAGTGACCGTGGCGGTCAGCGCTGATGACAGAAGTTGCGAACGCGAGGAAAGTAGCGCCCATGAGCATCCACACCACACCCGACGGCACCGACATCTTCTACAAGGACTGGGGTACCGGTCAGCCGATCGTGTTCAGTCACGGCTGGCCGCTGTCCTCCGACGACTGGGACAACCAGATGCTGTTCTTCCTGCAGCAGGGCTACCGGGTGATCGCCCACGACCGGCGCGGTCACGGACGCTCCACCCAGACGCCCGGCGGCCACGACATCGACCACTACGCCGACGATCTCGCCTCGCTGACCGAACACCTCGACCTGCGTGACGCCGTCCACGTCGGGCACTCCACCGGTGGCGGTGAGGTCGTCCGCTACGTCGCCCGGCACGAGGATCGGGTGGCCAAGGCCGCGATCATCAGTGCGGTGCCGCCGCTGATGGTGCAGACGGACGCCAACCCGGAAGGCCTGCCCAAGAGCGTGTTCGACGACCTGCAGGCACAGCTGGCGGCGAACCGTTCGGTGTTCTACCGGGCTCTGCCGGCGGGACCGTTCTACGGCTTCAACCGTGCCGGCGTGGAGTCCTCGGAAGCGATGATCGAGAACTGGTGGCGTCAGGGCATGATGGGCGACGCCCTGTCGCACTACGACGGCATCGTCGCGTTCTCCCAGACCGACTTCACCGAGGACCTGAAGAAGATCACCGTTCCGGTGCTGGTGATGCACAGCGAAGACGACCAGATCGTGCCCTACGTCGCTTCGGGCCCCAAGTCCGCAGAGCTGCTGCAGAACGGAATCCTGAAGACCTATCAGGGATTTCCGCACGGCATGCCCACGACGCACGCGGACGTGATCAACGCCGATCTGCTGGCATTCCTGAAGTCGTAGCACTCAAGACATCAGAAAGGGGCACCCCAGGAGGGTGCCCCTTTCTTGATTCAGGTGTCAGCGGACCTCGACGAAGTAGACCTTGCCGACTTCCTGCAGGACGCGATCGGTCTTGTTGCGGTTGTCACCTTGGCGCCCGGGCTTGTTGACATATTCGCGGATCGGGGGACCGGGCCGTACCGAGACCACGTTGGACTCCGCCAACGGGGCGCTGCTCTGCTTCTTGACGATCACGCGGTTGCCCTCAGCCTCGAGTTGGCTGATGGTCTGGCTGGCATCTCCGTTCCCGCTGGGTGCGGCGAGTGCGGGGGCAGCCAGTCCGAGCACGGCGGTCGACAGTGCTGCCGCGGCGGTGGTGGCGAGGGTGAATTTTTTCATTGTTCTGCTCTTCCCTGTGTCGGGTCGGAGCCGTGGAGCGAATCACGCGGTTCTGACTTTCTTGGCTGATCTTGTGCATCTGATTGGCTTAACCAGCAGGTCAGAGGATAAATTCCGGTGGCGGGAATCTCACGGTTGATAGCAGGAACCTGCCGGTGGCAAACTCAGAGTATGGTCGCCGCGAGGTCGATGCAGCCGAGGTGCGGGGCTGCGATGCTGCCCATCCACAACCGGCCTTCGCTCTCGGCCACGCTGGTCACCATGCTGAACGACGGGTGCGTGGTGCGTACGCCGGCGACCGCGTCACCGGTGTCCGGGTCGAACGCGACGATCCAGACGACCGCCTCCGGTTTCGGCTGCAGGGGTTTGGGCAGGTTCCACACCAGCTTGCGCAGCACCGGCGGACCGGCGGCGAGTCGGTCCGCCAGTGGGTTGGCGGGGGTGACCATCGCACACCAGATCCGCCCGTCGGCGCCGGTGGACAGGTTGTCGGGCATCGCGGGGAGGTTCACCGTCAGCGGTGTCACCGATCCGGTGCGCGGCCCGGTCAGCCAGTATTTCGAGAGTCGACGGCCCTGGGTCTCGGCGATCACCAGGGCCGAACCGTCCGCTGTGGGGGTGAGTCCGTTGGCGAAGTACAGTCCGTCGACGACGGTGGTGACCGTGCCGTCGGGATCGAGCCGGTGGAGGTTGCCGCGCGGGCGGGCCTCCAGGATCGCGCCGAGGTAGTCACCGACTGTGAACGCTGTGGTGGACTCTGTGAAATAGATTGTGCCGTCTGCTGTTTCGGTGACATTGGAGCAGAACTGCAGCGAGCGCCCGGCAATCGAGTCGAGCAATGTCTCGAACCTGCCGGTGCTGGTGTCCATGGCGAGCAGCCCCTTGGGGCTGTCACACACCAGCAGGCGGCCGTCCCGGGCGAACGCCAGGCCCAGCGGCCGGCCGCCGGTGTTCCCGACGACCTCGGGTCTGCTGCCGTCGGGTTGCAACCGCACGATGCCGCCGTCGAGGGCGCCCGTCCACAGGGATCCGTCGGCGTCGACGACCACATCTTCGGGTTCGCCGCCGGGAACCGGGACGAGCGTGATGTCGGCGGGCGGAAGATCGGGCAGCGGGTCGACAGGCGGCGCCTGCCACCGCACGGGATCGATCGACGGTCTGGGCACGCCCCCAGTC
>NZ_JBAUJR010000174.1:0-9128 GCF_049683935.1 Mycobacterium sp.
GCGCCCGGGGCGGTGCCGGTACCGGGTCGCGCGGACACCTTCGACCCTCCCTCGGCGGCGGTGCTCACCGGGTTCGCCGCGCACCTCGACGATTTCGACGACACCCATCTCGCCACCGTCGTACACCCGGGCGCCGCCACCCTCGGCGCCGCGCTCGGGGCGAGCTGGTTGCAGGACCGGACGGGCGACGACCTGCTGCGTGCCTTCGCAATCGGCATCGAGCTGCAGCTTCGGGTGGCGGTGGCGATGTCGCCGTCGCACTACGACGAGGGCTGGCACATCACCGGCACCGTCGGACCGTTCGGGGCGGCCACCGCGGCAGCGTTGCTCATGGGTCTGGACGCCGAAACCACCGGTCGCGCACTCGGTATCGCCTCCAGCATGACGATCGGTCATCGCGAGGGCTTCGGCACGATGAACAAGCCGCTGCACCCGGGCAAGGCCGCCGCGAACGGTCTGGTGGCGGCGGTCGTCGCCGCACGTGGCCTCACCGCTTCGCCGTCGGCACTGGACGGTCCCCGAGGGTACTTCCGGGTGATGGCACCGGAACTCGACGTGGCCAAGCTGGTCGACGGCTGGGGCGAGAGGTGGGAGTTGCTCGACAACACCTACAAGCCCTATCCGTGTGGCATCGTCAGCCATCCCGCGATCGAGGCGGCTGAGGCGCTGCATCAGGCGGTCGCCGGTCGTGAGGTCGAGCGCGTCGAGGTGCGCTGCCATCCCCTGGTGGTCGAGCTCACCGGGAATCCCGATCCGCACGACGGGTTGGCGGCGCGGTTCTCCACGATCCACGGTGTCGCGTGCGGTGTGCTCAACGGCCCCGTCGACCTCAAGTCCTATGAGGACGCCCATGTGCGCTCCGCTCCGGTCATCGATATGCGCGCCAAGGTCCAACTGCTGCCGGACGCCGAGATTCCCAGGGCAACAGCCCATCTCACCGCATTCCTGACCGACGGCAGCACCGAGAGCCGCACCGTGCAGCACGCCCGGGGAAGCCTCGAGATGCCCCTGACCGACGATCAGCTCGACCGCAAGGTCCTCGCCCTGGTGGAGCGGACCCTGCCAGGGCGGGAGAAGGAGATCGTCGACGCCGCCCGCACCGTCGCGACCGCACCCTCCGCTCAGGGCTGGTTCTCCACACTGGCCGACACCGACGCCCACAAGATTGGCACTTCCGCATGAGCACTGACATCACCCCTCGCATCAGTTCGTTTGTCGCTCAGCTCACCTGGGACGACGTGCCCGAAGACGCCAGGGTCGCCGCCCGCCGCACCGCCGCCAATGTGATCGGGCTGTCGGTGGGCGCCGCCCACGATCCGGCCGCCGAGGCGGTGCTGGCGGCTGCGGCCGATCTCGGCCAGACAGGCCCGGCACAGGTGCTCGGCCGCACTGAACAACTCACCGCGCCGTGGGCCGCCCTGGTGAACGGATTGACCGCCCATGTCGAAGATTTCGACGACACCTACCTGTCCTGCATCCTGCACCCCGGCGCACCCATCGTGCCCGCGGCACTGGCCGTGGCCCAGCTCGCGGGTGCCGACGGCGCCACGTTGATGACCGGGGTGGTGGCGGGCGTCGAAGTGGCCAGTAGGCTCGGTGACTGCCTGTGGCCCAGCCACTTCGACCGCGGCTGGCATGTCACCGCGACCACCGGTCCGATCGGCGCGGCGTGTGCGGCGGCCCGGATACTCGGGCTCGACGCGAAGCGCACCGCGGACGCCATCGCCATCGCCGCGACCCAGGCTGCCGGACACACCGAGCAACTCGGGTCGATGACGAAGTCCTTCCAGGTGGGGCGGGCCGCGTCCATCGGAGTCGAGGCCGCACTGCTGGCCGAACAGGGGTTCACCGGCCCGGTGGAACCCTTGGCCGGTCGACGCGGGATGGCAGCGCTGATGGCCGCCGACGTCGACTGGTCCCCGATGTCGGATCTGGGGTCACGGTGGCTGGTCGAGAGCAACGCCCTCAAACCGTACAGCTGCGGAATCGTCAGCCACCCGGTGATCGATGCCGGCAGGCAGCTCCGCGCCGACGGCGTCGATCCCACTCAACTGGAGTCGGTGACGCTCGAGGTGCATCCGCGGGTTCTCGACGTGATGGGCGTCGTCGATCCCAAAACCGGCCTGCAGAGCAAGTTCTCGGTGTACCACTGCTTTGCCGTCGGCCTGGTGCGCGGGGCCGGCGGGCCGCCGGAGTTCAGCGACGAAACCGCCACGGATCCGCAGATCCAGCAGGTGCGCACGCTGGTCACGGTGACGTTGGATCCGTCGCTGGCCGCCGACTCCTGCCGGATGACCGCGACGTTGGTCGGCGGCAGGACAGTCGAACTCACGATCGAGCACGCGACCGGTAGCACCTCGGCGCCGATGACCGACGAGGAACTGCAGGACAAAGTGATCCGGCTCGCCGGGCGCCTCGACAATCCCGGCAGCCTGTGGGACGTTGCCTGGCGACTCGATGAAATGACCTCTGCCACAGATCTCTTCGCGGTGGCCAGGTAACTCCGGCGGTGGCGTCCGCCATAGGTCGCTGGCTGCTCCTGCTTGTCGTCGTCTCCGCGGTCTCGCTGGGTTTCATCCTGATCGCGCTGCCGACGCCATTGCTGTTCGGTGGCCTCGTCGGCGCATTGATCTATGCGCTGGCGCGGCCGTCGGCGCCGCTGCGACTGCCCGGGTCGTGGTTTCAGGGCGGCCAGGCGGTGGTCGGCGCGATCGTCGGCACGGCCATCGAGTGGGAGACCTTGGCCGGCCTGGGTACCCGATGGCTGATCGTCATCGGGATCTCCTGTTTCGCGCTGGTGGTCAGTGTGCTCGTCGGCAGCCTGCTGACCCGCAAGGGTGCCACCCCGGCGACCGCCGCATTCTCCTCGATCGCCGGTGGCGCAATCGGTCTGACGGCGATGGCCGATGACCTCGGGGCGGACTCGCGGGTCATCGCCGTGCTGCAGTACCTGCGGCTACTGATCGTGCTGCTGACCATGCCGGTGGTGGTGACCCTGCTGTTCGGCGCCTACGACGAAGGTGGCCGGCTGTCCCTCGCAGCCGGCGACTGGCGGGTCGATCTGCCGTTCGTCGCGCTGGCCATCGCCGGAGGCCTGGCCGTGGGCAAGCTGCTGCGCATGCCGTCGCCTGCGCTGCTCGGGCCGCTGCTGGTGTCCGCGCCGCTGACCCTGGTGCCGTACTTCGCCGAGGCGCAGGTCCCCGCGATCATCGCGGGCCTCGGGTATCTGGCGATCGGCGTGCAGGTCGGCCTGAAATTCACTGTGGGAAGCCTGAAATCGATCGGCCGGATGGTGCCGACGGCCATGCTGACCATCGTGGTGACGCTCGTGGCGTGCGCGGGCCTGGGTTGGGTCCTGACGCTCACCACCGATGCCACCCCGCTGGATGCCTATCTCGCGACCACACCCGGCGGGATCTATGCGGTCATGGGTACCGCCGCGTCCACCGGTTCGGACGTCACGTTCGTCGCCGCGGCCCAGATCTCCCGGATGCTCATCGTGCTGGCGATCGCGCCCTTCGTGGCGGCCTACTTCCGGCGGGCGGCGGGCCCTGACCCGTAGTCTCGCCACATGAGCGTCAAGGTGGATGTCGACCGGTTGTCCGACACGCTCGCCGACTTCACGTTCGCCTACCTCATCACGGTCGGTGACGACTACCGCGCCCACACCGTGGCGGTTTCGCCGGTGCTGTCCGGCGGTACCTTCGACGTGGGGCCCGTCGGCAACGGCACCCGGCGCAATACTTCTGCACACCCGGACGTGACCCTGGTGTGGCCGCCACCCGATCCGGGCGGCCACACCCTGATCGTCGACGGCCGCGGCCGGGTCGACGGGGACGCGGTGACCGTCACGCCCGTCGGCGCAGTACTGCATCGCCCTGCCCCGGCCTGAGCCGACGAAAAGGCCCGGCTCGCTTGGATGTGTCAGCGAGCCGGGCCTTTCTCGTACAGGGACTAGAAGTCCATACCGCCCATGCCACCGGTCGGGTCGCCCGCGGGTGCGGACGCCTTCTCCGGCTTGTCGGCGACGACCGCCTCGGTGGTGAGGAACAGCGCCGCGATGGACGCTGCGTTCTGCAGCGCCGAGCGGGTGACCTTCACCGGGTCGGCAACGCCGGCCTTGAGCAGGTCCTCGTACTCACCGGTCGCGGCGTTCAGGCCGTGACCCGCGGGAAGGTTCGAGACCTTCTCCGCGACGACACCCGGCTCCAGGCCACCGTTGAAGGCGATCTGCTTGAGCGGGGCCGACAGCGAGACCCGGACGATGTTGGCACCGGTGGCCTCGTCGCCGGTCAGGTCCAGCTCGTCCAGCGACGGAGCCGACTGCAGCAGCGCCACGCCGCCACCGGCGACGATGCCTTCTTCGACGGCAGCCTTCGCGTTGCGAACGGCGTCCTCGATGCGGTGCTTGCGCTCCTTGAGCTCCACCTCGGTGGCAGCTCCGGCCTTGATCACCGCAACGCCGCCGGCCAGCTTGGCCAGACGTTCCTGCAGCTTCTCGCGGTCGTAGTCGGAATCGCTGTTCTCGATCTCGGCACGGATCTGAGACACCCGGCCGGCGATGGCGTCGGAGTCACCGGCGCCCTCGACGATGGTGGTCTCGTCCTTGTTCACGACGACCTTGCGGGCGGTACCGAGCAGCGCGACGTCGGCGGTCTCCAGGGACAGACCGACCTCTTCGCTGACAACCTGGCCACCGGTCAGGATCGCGATGTCCTGCAGCATGGCCTTGCGGCGGTCACCGAAGCCCGGAGCCTTGACGGCGACGGACTTGAAGGTGCCGCGGATCTTGTTGACCACCAGGGTCGACAGGGCTTCGCCCTCGACGTCCTCGGCGATGATCAGCAGCGGCTTGCCGGCCTGGATGACCTTCTCCAGCAGCGGGAGCAGGTCCTTGACGGTCGACACCTTGGAGCTGACCAGCAGGATGTAGGGATCCTCCAGGACGGCTTCCTGACGCTCGGCGTCGGTCACGAAGTAACCCGAGATGTATCCCTTGTCGAAGCGCATACCCTCGGTCAGCTCGAGCTGCAGACCAAAGGTGTTGGACTCCTCGACGGTGATGACACCCTCGTTGCCGACCTTGTCCATGGCCTCGGCGATGAGCTCGCCGATCTGGACGTCGCCGGCGGAGATCGCAGCGGTGGCAGCGATCTGCTCCTTGGTCTCGACCTCCTTGGCCGACTTCAGCAGCGTCTCGGTGACCTTCGCGACGGCCTTCTCGATGCCGCGCTTGAGGCCGAGCGGGTTGGCGCCGGCGGCGACGTTGCGCAGACCCTCGCGAACGAGTGCCTGGGCCAGCACGGTGGCGGTGGTGGTGCCGTCACCTGCGACGTCGTCGGTCTTCTTGGCGACTTCCTTGACCAGCTCTGCGCCGATCTTCTCGTACGGGTCCTCCAGCTCGATCTCCTTGGCGATGGAAACCCCATCGTTGGTGATCGTGGGAGCGCCCCACTTCTTCTCCAGGACGACGTTGCGACCCTTGGGGCCCAACGTCACCTTGACCGCGTCGGCGAGGGCGTTGAGGCCCCGCTCGAGGCCGCGGCGGGCCTCTTCGTCATACGCAATTATCTTGGACATTGCGAAGTGTTTCCTCCGGATTGGGGATGCACGTCTTGCTGGCCGGGCGCAGTGCCCGCGACGGACGACAGGGGATGTGCTCCGCGTGTGCGGCGCCCCCGTCTCACCGTCCCGACCTAGCACTCACCGGTCGTGAGTGCCAACTGCATTCTTAGCACTCGACCTGGTCGAGTGCAAGGTCCGGGGGGTCCGTCGGCGGGATCTACGCCTTCGCCCCCAGGCCCCCGAGCACCACGTCGATCAGTCGGCCCGCGGCGTCGCCGTTGTACCCCTGCATCGCCTGCAATCCGACCAGCAATGCCTTCACGTCGGCGACATCGACATCGCCGCGCACGGCCCCGGCGTCCTGCGCGGCTCGCAGCAGCGTGCCGAGCATCTCGAGGAAGTCGCCCTCCGCCTCGGGGATCGCGGCGTTGACGTCGACACCCACCCCGGCGAGCGCCTCGCTGAGCCCCCGATCGGTCGCCCCCCACTGCAGCACCATGGTCCGCAGAAACGTGAACAACGCCTGGGCGGGGTCGCCGTCGTCCAGTAGCGCCCGGCCGGCGGCGACGATGCTGCGGATGCGGTTGTCGACCACGGCACGGAAGAGATCTTCCTTGGTCGGGAAGTGTCGGTACACCGTGCCGGCGCCAACGCCCGCGCGCCGGGCGATCTCGTCGATCGGCACCGACAGTCCGTCGCTGGCGAAGGTGTCGTAGGCGACCTCGAGCACGCGGGCACGGTTGCGGGCCGCGTCTGCGCGCAGCGGCCGGGCCAACAAGAACCTCCGGGGAACAAAAAAGCGGGGCGAGCGTTCCGTATAGTGATCCATTAACGGAGCGAACGCCCCGTTTCGACTATCCTAGGAGACCCTCATGACGAAGTGGACCACGGCCGACATTCCCGACCAGACCGGACGCACCGCGGTGATCACTGGCGCCAACACCGGCCTGGGCTACGAGACCGCTGCAGCGCTGGCAGCCAAGGGAGCCCGAGTCGTCATCGCAGTGCGCAACCTGGACAAGGGCAAGGACGCGGTCAGTCGCATTCAGCAGACGGCCCCCGAGGCGACCGTGGAACTGCGGGAGCTCGACCTCAGCTCGCTGTCCTCGGTGCGTGCGGCCGCCGATCAGCTCAAGAACGACCACGCCACCATCGATCTGCTCATCAACAACGCCGGCGTGATGTACACGCCGCGCCAGGAGACCGCGGAGGGCTTCGAGCTCCAGTTCGGCACGAACCATCTGGGTCACTTTGCGCTGACCGGCCTGCTGCTCGACCGGGTCTCGGCGGCGCCGTCCGGGCGCGTCGTGACCGTCAGCAGCGTCGGCCACCGCATTCGGGCAGGCATCCACTTCGACGACCTCCAGCTGCAGCGCAACTACAACCGCGTTGTCGCCTACGGGCAGTCCAAGCTCGCCAATTTGCTGTTCACCTATGAGCTGCAGCGGCGATTGGGTACCGCCGGATCGTCGACGGCAGCGCTCGCGGCACACCCGGGCGGGTCGAACACCGAGCTCGGTCGGCACCTACCGCTTCTGGATCCCGTATTTCGGTTGGTGTCGCAGACCGCTGCGATGGGAGCACTGCCGACCCTGCGTGCCGCCACCGATCCGGCGGCCGAAGGCGGCCAGTACTTCGGCCCGTCGGGGCCCTTCGAGCTCCGCGGCTACCCGAAGGTGGTCTCGTCGAGTCGACAGTCGCACGACGAAGCGCTACAACGCAGGCTCTGGTCGGTGTCCGAAGAGTTGACGGGCGTCAGCTACCGGGTATAGGCCGGACCGAAAGCGGGACCTTTCACCGAAACCACAGGCACGCCCCGATGCACCCTTCTGAGGAGACAGACATGACCGACTGGACCACCGCCCACATCCCCGACCAGACCGGCCGCACCGCCGTCATCACCGGCGCGAACACCGGACTCGGATTCGAGACCGCCAAAGCACTGGCCGCCAAGGGCGCGACCGTCGTCATCGCCGTCCGCGATACCGACAAGGGCACGAAGGCGGCCTCCCAGATGACCGGCGACGTCCAGGTCCAGGAACTCGATCTGACGTCCTTGGATTCCATCAGCGCTGCTGCCGATGCGCTGAAGTCACGCTTCGACACGATCGACCTGCTGATCAACAACGCCGGGGTGATGACGACCCCGAAGGGCAACACCAAGGACGGCTTCGAGCTGCAATTCGGCACCAACCATCTGGGCCACTTCGCACTGACCGGTCAGCTGCTGGAGAAGCTGCTCGATGTCCCCGGCGCCCGGGTGGTGACGGTCAGCAGCAACGGCCACAAGATGGGCGGCTCCATCCACTGGGATGACCTGCAGTGGGAACGCAGCTACAACCGGATGGGCGCCTATACGCAGTCGAAGCTGGCCAATCTGCTGTTCACCTACGAACTCCAACGCCGACTGGCCCCGCGCGGCAAGACCGTCGCCGTCGCCGCCCACCCCGGCACGTCGCCTACCGAACTGGCGCGCAACCTGCCTAAGCCGGTGCAGGGCGCCTTCGGGGTCGTCGCCCCGCTCTTCGCCCACAGTCCGGCGATGGGCGCCTTGCCCACGTTGCGTGCCGCCACCGACCCGGGCACCCTCGGCGGTCAGTACTACGGACCGGACGGCATTGCCCAGCAGCGGGGCAACCCGGTCGTCGTCGCCTCCAGCGCGCAGTCCTACGACCTCGACCTGCAGCGCCGGCTGTGGACCGTCTCCGAAGAGCTGACGAAGGTGACGTTCCCGGTCTAGCCACCGGAGCCGACACGCGACCCGGACACGCCGCGGAAATGCGGTCGCGTAACCGCCTGCCCTAGACTGCATTCCGTTCAGAGAGGAGTCACAGGGTGCGGGCTGACGCAGCGCCCAGCACCCAGGCTTTGCGGGGCTGGCAGCGACGGGCGCTGGTGAAATACCTGGCCGCCAAGCCGCGTGACTTCCTGGCTGTGGCGACCCCGGGCTCCGGCAAGACCACCTTCGCGCTGCGTGTCGTCGCCGAGTTGTTCGCCGAAGGCACCATCGAAGCCGTCACCGTCGTCGTACCCACCGAACACCTCAAGATCCAGTGGGCTCAGGCGGCCGCCCGACTCGGGATCGCGCTGGACCCGAAGTTCTCGAACTCCAACTCCCAGACGTCCTCGGAATACCACGGCGTCGTCGTCACCTACGCCCAGGTCGCCAGCCACCCCACCCGGCACCGGGTGCGCACCGAGAACCGCAAGACCCTGGTCGTCTTCGACGAGATCCATCACGGCGGTGACGCCAAGAGTTGGGGCGAGGCCATTCGCGAGGCGTTCGACGACGCCACCCGGCGGCTCGCGCTGACCGGCACGCCGTTCCGCAGCGACGACAGCGCGATCCCGTTCGTCACCTACTCCCCCGACCACGAAGGCCTGATGAGGTCGCAGGCCGACCACACCTACGGCTACTCCGACGCGCTCGCCGACGGAGTCGTCCGGCCGGTGATGTTCATGGCCTACTCGGGCGAGGCCCGCTGGCGCGACAGCGCGGGCGAGGAACACGCGGCCCGCCTCGGTGAACCGCTGACGGCCGAGCAGACCGCCCGGGCCTGGAA
>NZ_JBAUJR010000175.1:0-1993 GCF_049683935.1 Mycobacterium sp.
GTTAGGCCGATGCAGACCCTTCGCAATCCAAGCGTGCCGTCACCATTATGCGATCATGCCCAACAGAACCAAGGGGCATTTGTCCCAAACGAATACGTCCCCTGCGCCAGTAGGTTTGGTAACGGCGCCCGGGAATGTTGGCTCTGGTGGTGGTGGTTTCCCTGCCCGGCTCCGTACCTTTCGGCGCATGCGGGTGGATCGGCGCGACCGGCGGTGATGACGCTGCACAAGCTGACCGCCGGGGACGGATACCTGTACCTGGTGCGCCAAGTCGCGGCCGCCGACAGCACCGAACGGGGCCGCTCCACCCTGGCCGACTACTACTCGGCCAAGGGCGAATCTCCGGGCCGCTGGGTGGGCCGTGGCCTGGCCGCTCTGGCCGACACCGGCGCCCGCGAGGTCAGCGACGCTGTGCGCCAACAGGTGTGGACCGTCGAAGAAGGTTCGACGGTCACCGAAGCTCAGATGAAGGCGCTGTTCGGGGAAGGTTTGCACCCCAACGCCGACAAGATTTCGGCCCACGTTTCTGGGCGTCTGGGTGTGCAGCCGTCGATCGCAGCCGCCCAGTTGGGCCGCAAGTTCGCCGTCCGCGACGAGAGTTCAGAGTTCGTGCGTCGTGTCGGGAAAGCGTTTCGCGCTTACAACACCGAAAGCGGTGTCCCGGCCAATGTTAGCCTCGGTGACGACGTGCGTGCGGGCATCCGCACGCGGGTGGCCACCGAGCTGTTTGGTGAGCAGTACGGTCGCCCGCCGGCCGATGATCGGGAGCTGTCGGGGTTCATCGCGCGGGCCACGCGGGCGCGCACCACGGCGGTGGCCGGCTATGACCTGACGTTCTCTCCGGTGAAGTCGATTTCAGCGCTGTGGGCCATTGCCCCACCAGATGTGGCCGCCCAGATCGAAGCCGCCCACGACGCCGCAGTGGCCGACGTCCTGGAGTGGCTGCAAGACAACGCCGTATTCACCCGCACCGGCACCAACGGTGTCGCCCAGGTCGACACCGAAGGCCTCATCGCCACATCGTTCACCCACCGCGATTCCCGCGCCGGAGATCCCGACCTGCACACCCACGTCGCGATCTCCAACAAGGTGTCCCACATAGACGCCAACGGGGTCCGGCGATGGCTGGCGCTGGATGGTGAACCGCTGCACCGAATCACCGTCGCGGCCTCGGAGTTGTACAACACCCGCATGGAAGCCCACACCATCGACCGGCTCGGTGTGGACTTCGTCGAGCAGGCCCGCGGGCGAGGTAAGCGGGCGGTCCGCGAGATCGCCGGAATGTCGATGGAATTGATGTCGCGGTGGTCGAGTCGCGGCATCGCGATCAAGGCCCGCACTGCCGAGCTGGCCAAGCAATTTCAGCACGATCACGGCCGCGAACCCACCACCATCGAGTACCTCGCGCTGGCCCAACAAGCGACGCTGGAAACGCGCGAAGCCAAGCACGAACCGCGCTCGTTGGCCGAGCAGCGCGACACCTGGCGCAACCAAGCCGTCGAGGTGCTCGGCCACGACGGTGTGGACCGCATGCTGGGCGACGTTCTGACCCCGCGTCGCGCCCAGAAGACACCGGAAATCACCGCGGAATGGGTGGCGTCGCGTGCTGTCGCACTGATCACCACGGTGGCCGAAACACGCGCGACATGGCAGGCCCACCACGTGCGTGCCGAGGCCCTGCGGGTGGTCCGCGCCGAGGGTGTCGCACACGTGGCCGGCCTTGTCGAACGGCTCACCGATACTGCACTTTCCGAAGCGTTCTCGGTGCCTCACGCCCGCGTCGAGGATGGCGAGGTGGGTGAGCCTGTCGCATTGCGTCGTCGCGACGGTTCGAGCGTCTACACACGCCACGGCGTAGCGAGCTACACCAGCCGCGAAGTTCTCGCCGCAGAGCAGCGCATCCTGGCCGCTGTCGCACGCTGCGACGGTCGTATGGCGACGGCGTCCGAGGTCGATCTCGCGCTGTCAGATTCGGCCGCCCGCGGCAAGCCAC
>NZ_JBAUJR010000176.1:0-2565 GCF_049683935.1 Mycobacterium sp.
GCAGAGCTGCCGTCGACGCCCGAGTCGCAGCCCGCGCCGCAGCCGCGGTCAGACGGCGACGCCGCGCAGCGCCGCGTGATCTCCAGGACGGTCGAAGAGCACGACCGGACCGACACCCGCTGGCTCGACTACGAACTCGACGTCGCCAAGCTGCTCGACTATCCGCTGATGACCGATATGCGCGACCCACTCACGGAGCGTTTCCACCGCGCCAAGCTCCGCTCGGATTTCCTTCGGCCCGCCGACGTGTCCGACCTGCTCGCCGACCGCGACGCTGCCCGCGAGTACATCGACGCGGTCCAGGAGTACGTCACCGCGTTCGATGTCGCCGAGGGCGAGGCGATCAGGCGCAGCCGCAGCTACTTCTCCGGCGAGGAACAGGAGCGCCTCGCCCGGGCGCAACGACTGCTGCGGGTCTCGGCCGACAACGGGGCGACATCGCAGGAACGTGAACGGGCCTACCGACTGGCGCGGCGCGAACTCGACGGGCTGATCGTGCTGCCCGAGCGCGCCCGGGTCGCACTCGAGCGCGGTATCTCCGGCGAACTCGGCAGTTAGGCGCCGTCGGCGTCGGCGACGTCCAGGGCGCGGTCCAGGATCTCCAAGCCCTCGCGCGCCAACTCCTCGGTGATGATGCACGGCGGCACGACATGGATGCGGTTGTAGTTCGCGAACGGCAGCAGCCCGCTCTTCTTGCACTCCGAGATCACCGCGTTCATCGCCGCACTGGAGCTGCCGTACGGGGCCAGCGGTTCGCGGGTTTCCTGATCGGCCACCAACTCGACCGCCCAGAAGACGCCCGCACCGCGCACCTCCCCGACGCAGCTATGCCGATCGGCCATCTCGCGCAGGGTGGGTCCGATCACCTCGCTGCCGATTCGTGCGGCGTTCTCGACGATGCCCTCGTCTGCCATCGCGTTGATCGTTGCGACGGCAGCGGCGGTCGCCAGCGGATGCCCGGAGTACGTCAACCCGCCCGGATACGCACGATGGGCGAAGGTGTCGGCGATCGCGGGGCTGATCGCCACCCCACCGAGTGGGACGTAACCGGAGTTGACGCCCTTGGCGAAGGTCAGCAGATCCGGTGTGACGTCGAAATGATCGATGGAGAACCACTTTCCGCTGCGGCCGAAGCCTGCCATCACCTCATCTGCGATGAAGATGATGCCGTACTCGTCGCACAGCGCCCGCACTCCGGCGATGTAGCCGGGAGGCGGGACCATGATGCCGGCGGTGCCAGGTATGGACTCGAGGATGATCGCCGCGATGGTCGACGGGCCCTCCATGCGGATGGTCTCGTGCAGATGATCGAGCGCGCGCTCGGTCTCCTCGGCTTCGGTGGTGGCATGGAATCGGGACCGGTAGAGGAATGGCCCGAAGAAGTGCACGACGCCGGCATTGCCGTGATCGTTGGGCCAGCGCCGCGGATCGCCGGTGAGATTGATCGCGGTCTCCGTGCCGCCGTGATACGAGCGGTAGCGGGCCAGCACCTTGTAGCGGCCGGTGTGCAGCCGCGCCATTCGAACCGCATGCTCGACGGCATCGGCGCCGCCGTTGGTGAAGAAGATCTTGTTGAGCTCACCGGGGGTGCGTTCGGCGATCAGCCGGGCAGCTTCGGAGCGGGCGTCATTGGCGTGCTGCGGCGCCACCGTACACAGCTTCGCCGCCTGATCAGCAATGGCGGCAACAACTTTGGGGTGCTGGTGGCCGATGTTGGTGTTCACCAGCATCGACGAGAAATCGAGCAGCCGGTTGCCGTCACCGTCCCAGACGTGGCATCCGTCGGACGCCACGATCGTCATCGGGGAGATGTCGGCCTGGGCGGACCACGAATGGAACACGTGGGCGCGATCGAGCTCGTAGGTGCGAGCGGCCTCGGCGCGGGCCGCTTCCACGCTCAGGCCATTGGGCAGCGTCGTTTCGTCGAGCGTTGTTTCGTCGAGCGCAGTCATGACAGTGGAGACCTATCTGGTTGATGCCACGCGAGAGTACGAATTGTGACGGGCTCTCCCGGTCGATGTGTCACAAACCGTACTCCCGAGGGCGCGGTTCAGGCGTTTTGGGGGAATCCGAGTTCGATTCCGCCGTGGCTGGGGTCGAGCCAGCGGCTGGTGATGGCTTTCTGGCGGGTGAAGAACTGCACGCCGTCCATGCCGTGGGCGTGGCTGTCGCCGAACAGCGAGGCTTTCCAGCCGCCGAAGCTGTAGTAGGCCATCGGCACGGGGATGGGGATGTTGATGCCGATCATGCCGACCTGCACCTCGTTCTGGAATCGCCGGGCGGCGCCGCCGTCGTTGGTGAAGATGGCGGTGCCGTTGCCGTAGGGGTTGGAGTTCACCAAATCCAGGGCTTCGTCGTAGGTGTCGACGCGTAGGACCGAGAGGACGGGGCCGAAGATCTCGTCGGTGTAGACGCTCATCTCGGGGGTGACATTGTCGAGCAGCGTGGGGCCGAGCCAGAAACCCTCAGCGCCGCCGTTGGCTTGGACGGTGCGGCCGTCAACCACGACCTTGGCGCCGTCGGCTTCGCCGGCGTCGATGTAGGAGGCCACCTTGTCGCGGTGGA
>NZ_JBAUJR010000177.1:0-2527 GCF_049683935.1 Mycobacterium sp.
GCGATCTGCGCGTCGAGCTCACGTGCACGTTTGTCCGCGGGCGACTCGCCGGCGTTGATCGTGCGCAGAGACAACGCGTAGAGGGCGCGTCGCCACCCCGATGTCGGAGCAGCTCGGACACCGTCGAACTCCAACGCGGACGCCGTCGGGGGGCGCGGCGGCTGCGTTCTGTCGCCGCGCCCCAACATCACCACCGCGGTGGTGTTGCGGTCCAGATCGATCTGCCCGAACGCCGGTCGTGGGCCGACCGGTGTGGACGTCGTGTCGACGTCGTCGATGTCGGGACTCGTCCGATCGGCCATCAGGCCGTCTTTCCAGTCGGTGCTCATCGGGTGGTCCTTACTGGGTTCGCCATCAGTTGGACGGGGTCAGCCACGAGGAGTCGTCGGGAGCGGCAGCGGGGAACTCCATCGGGAACGCATCGCCCGACGGGGCCGACGACGTGGTCGCAGTACTCGTGCTGTCGGCGTCGGTGGCCGCCTGCGGGGTGTAGGTCGGCGTCGTCAGCGTCGACGAGGACTCGGCCCAGGGATCGAAGGCGGTGGAGGTCGAGGCCGGTTGTGCGCCGACCTGGAACTGAAGACCGGGAAGGCCTTGGTAGGAGCCCTGCCCGTCGACGGGAACGGTTCGTGCGAAGGCGTCCTTGTCCGCAGCGGGGGCGGTCGACCCGCTTTCGAGATCCTTGACCAGCGCGGTGATCCAGTCCGAGGCGAAGCTCAGCCAGGTTCCGCCCGACGGTGTGACCGCATCACGTTGGTAGGACTCGTGATTGGCGCGCACCGCCCAGTACTTGACGTCGGTGGCCATCTTGATCAGGCCCTTGTTGTCGGTGAGTTCGTTCTGCACGATCTTCGACACGGCCGTGGTCGTCTTGTCGGTGATGTTCGCCGGAACCAGCTGCAGAGCAGCCTCGGCTGCTTTGGCTCCCAGTAACGCCAGCGCCGCCGGAGGATTGGTCAGGCCGACGGTGGCCAGTTGCGCGATGTTGTCCATCGTCAGGACTTTTTTGGCGAACGTGACTGCGGTGTTGATTCCGATGCCGAGGACTTTGTCGATCGCGGCGAAAGCATCGACCTCGTGTGTCGGGTTGGAGGCATCAGCGGCACGGTTGCTCAGGGAATCTCCCGGCCGGTAGTCCAGGCCGCGGGTGGTGCCGTCGCTGCTGGTGATGTCTTCGTTGACGACGTCGACGCCCATCTTGAGCGCGGTGGTGCCCATGACCTGCGCGGCCGACCACAGCACCCCGATGGGATCTTGGGCGTCGAGGTTCATCTGTCCGCTGACGTTGGTCACCAGACGGGCCAGCGGGGCGTCGGCGGGTGTATCGCAGGCGATGTCGCCGCTCGCGCAGGCCGATGCGACTCGGCCGGTCAGGGACCCGAACGAGGCCGGGGTCTGCGCGGCGAGGGGTGCGATGCCGCCTCCGTCGGATGGCGGTGTGGGCAGCGTTTCGAGCTTGGTCACCTCCGCGCCGCGGGTACCGGGTGCAGGTGCGGGGTGTTCCTGGGAAGGTGCACCGGGGAAGATGCCGTCGCCCTGCTTACGGGTGGGATCGGAGTAGAGCATTCCCATCGCGACCCGTGCGGGCGGGATCGGACCTTGGCCTGCGCCGATCAGCCGGAGCAGCTCCGAGGCAACTCCCGCGCCCTGCGAGTACCCCAGCAGCCCGAACTTGGTGTTCGGGCAGCGAGCGGCTTCGTCGGCGATGATCTTCGAGGCGTTCTCGACTCCGCGCGCGGCCGAGTCCTTGTACGAGGTTCCGGTGAAGCCGTAGTCGGCCGGGTACGGCACGTAGGTGCGGTCGAACTTGTCCGAGGTGGTTCCACCGAACTCGGCCAGGACCGGAAGGATCGCCGCCGACAGCGTGCCCGAGTCCTGCTTCGGCATGGACCCTTCGGTGGACTCGGTGGTGCCCTGCGTGACGACGACGTGCAGCAGCGCACACGGAGCGTTGGTGGTGGAGTCGGCTGAGGAAGAGGTGGTGTCGGGGGGCGTGGTGGTCGGTTGCGCTGCAGCCTGGGTCCCTGCGCTCACTGTGATCGCGACGGACCCCAGTAAAGCCATGGCGGCGTAGGTGAATCGGTTGGCCTTCATCAGTTCTCCGTTTCGGTGATGTCGACGATCGAGGTGATGAGGGTCCGATCACCGTCGGTTCGTGTTCGTACGATCTGGGTCCACGTCACCGGCTCTGCGCCCGGGACGGCATGGGTGAGGTAGACGGTGTATTCGTCGGGGCCTCTCGGGGTGATGCGCAGGCAGTGCGTGGTCTCGGACGGGAAGGTGTCGATTCCGGCGCTCTGCAACAGTTCTGGGCTGCCGACTGCGGCGTCGGGGGTGGTGAACGCACGCGCGGCGGCTCCGCTGCGGGTGACGTAGTAGGCGTAGTCGAAGCCGAGGATCGCGTCCGGGCCCGAACCGAACCCGCCCGGTCCGGCACCGGTGACTTCGCTACTGGTCCTGGACTCGACACACGGCGGCGGCGCGGCCGGGGCCGGGGTGGTGGACGTGGGCGGCTCGGTTGTGGTCG
>NZ_JBAUJR010000178.1:0-8045 GCF_049683935.1 Mycobacterium sp.
GACGGGGCCCGGTTGACGACGATGACGGCCGCCGCCGCCCTCGCCGGGCACCCTGATGCGGCACGGCGGGTGGCCGAGGTGGCACTCGAGGTGGCGCGGGCCGCCCGGGACGGACGACGGCGATGACGACCGACGACCTGCCCGAGGAACTGCAGCGGGTGCACATGGTCGGCATCGGCGGCGCCGGCATGTCGGGCATCGCGCGCATCCTGTTGGACCGCGGAGGTCTGGTGTCCGGGTCGGACGCCAAGGAATCGCGCGGCGTGATCGCCCTGCGGGCCCGCGGCGCCACCATTCGCATCGGCCACGATGCCTCGTCGCTCGACATGCTGCCCGGCGGCCCGACGGTGGTGGTCACCACCCACGCGGCGATCCCGAAGACCAACCCGGAACTGGTCGAGGCGCGCAGGCGGGGGATCCCGGTGATCCTGCGGCCGGCTGTGCTGGCCAAGCTGATGGCCGGGCACACCACGGTGATGGTGACCGGAACAGCCGGTAAGACGACGACGACGTCGATGGTCATCGTGGTGTTGCAGCACTGCGGTTTCGACCCGTCGTTCGCCGTCGGCGGCGATCTGGGCGAACCCGGCACCAACGCGCACAACGGGAGTGGCGCCTACTTCGTCGCCGAGGCCGACGAGAGTGACGGATCGCTGGTGCAGTACCGGCCCGACGTCGCGGTGGTCACCAACATCGAAGCCGACCATCTCGACTTCTTCGGCAGCGAGCAGGCCTACATCGACGTGTTCGACGCGTTCATGGAGCGCCTGCAACCAGGCGGCGTGGTCGTGGTGTGTGTCGACGATCCGGGGGCCGCTGCATTCGCCGAACGCACTGCTGCACTGGGGATTCGGGTGGTGCGCTACGGGAGTGGCGATCGACCCGATCTGGCGGGCGCACTGCTGGATTGGCAGCAGCGGGGTACCAGTGCGGTCGCCACGGTGCAGTTGTCCGGGGAGAGCGGGCCGCGGACCATGCGACTTGCGGTGCCCGGCCGGCACATGGCACTCAACGCACTCGCCGCGCTGCTGGCGTCGATCCAGGTCGGCGCGGCACCCGACGACGTGCTCGAGGCGCTCGCCGGTTTCGAGGGAGTCCGCCGCCGGTTCGAGTTGGTCGGCACCGCGAACGGGGTGCGGGTCTTCGACGACTACGCACACCATCCGACCAAGGTCACGGCCGCGCTGACGGCCGTACAGGCGCTCGTCAGGGAATCGGGCGGGCGCTCGATCGTCGTGTTCCAGCCGCACTTGTACTCGCGCACAGAGGCTTTCGCGCCCGAGTTCGCGCAGGCACTCGACACCGCCGACGAGGTCTTCATGCTCGACGTGTATGCGGCGCGCGAGCAGCCGATCCCCGGGGTCAGCGGTGCCACGATCGCCGACCAGATGACCGCACCGGTCACCTACGTTCCCGACTTCTCCGCGGTGCCCGCGCGGGTGGCCGCGGCCGCCTCGCCCGGTGACGTGATCGTCACCATGGGTGCGGGCGACGTGACCATGCTGGGCAAGGAGATCCTGACAGCGCTGCAGGCGGGGTCTGACCGATGACCGGCCCCACCGACGAGCCCGACGTGGGACCGCCCGATCCCGAGACGAATCCACCCGTGCCCGAGGCGGATCCGCCCGTGGACGAGGAAAATCCGCCCGTGGACGCCGATGGGACACCCCCGTCCGCCGAGGACGCCGAGGATGTGGAGGGACCACGCCGCCGCGCCCGCCGGGAACGTGAGGAGCGCCGGGCAGCGCAGGCGAGGGCCACCGCCATCGAGGAGGCGCGTCGTGACGCGAAGCGTCGTGCGTTGGGACGCCCGGCGCAGGAGGCGAACACGCTCGGACGGGGTGCCGTCCGCGGACTGAAGCTGTTGTTGTGGACCGCGGTGATCGCAGTGCTGGTCGTCGGTCTCGGGCTGCTGTTGTACTTCACGCCCGTGATGTCGGTCCGCAACGTTGTCGTGACCGGCCTGGGTGCGGTCACCCAGGAAGAGGTGGTCGCCGCGGCGGGGGTGGCGCCGGAGACACCACTGCTGCAGGTGAACACCGACACGGTGGCCGAACGGGTGGCGGAGATCCGGCGTGTCGCCACCGTCCGCGTGCAACGCCAGTACCCGTCGACGTTGCGTGTCACGGTCGTCGAGCGAATTCCGGTCGTGGTCAAGGACTACCCCGACGGCGTGCACCTGTTCGACCGGGACGGCGTGGACTTCGCCACCGCGCCGCCCCCGCCGGGGGTGCCCTACCTCGACGTCGAGAACCCGGGTCCCACCGATCCGGCGACCCAGGCGGCGCTGCAGGTGATGACCTCGCTGCGGCCCGATGTCGCCAGCCAGGTGGGCCGGGTCTCGGCGCCGTCGGTCTCTGCGATCACGCTGACACTGGTTGATGGTCGCGTCGTGGTGTGGGGGACCACCGACCGCACCGAGGAGAAGGCACTGAAACTGGGAGCGCTGCTGACCCAGCCCGGTCAGACCTACGACGTCTCCAGCCCGGACCTGCCGACTGTCAGGTAGAGGCCCGGTCCGGCTCGGTGCGGACACGCCCGAGAAATTTGTTGGTGAAAATGTCGGCGCGCCTGCAGGGCTCCCGTGCGCGGCCGTCCTACCGTTCTGTTTGCGCGGAACAACTTGACATAACTCTAAGCCTATGGTTGAGGTTGAGAGTTTGCTTGAGGGGTTATTCCAGCGTGACGACAGGCAACCAGGCAGGAAGGGCGACCCGATGACCCCCCCGCATAACTACCTCGCTGTGATCAAGGTGGTCGGCATTGGCGGCGGCGGCGTCAACGCCGTCAACCGGATGATCGAACAGGGTCTGAAGGGCGTCGAGTTCATCGCGATCAACACCGACGCTCAGGCGCTGTTGATGAGTGATGCCGACGTCAAACTCGACGTCGGTCGGGAATCGACGCGCGGGCTCGGCGCCGGCGCCGATCCCGAGGTCGGCCGGAAGGCCGCAGAAGACGCCAAGGACGACATCGAGGAGCTGCTCCGCGGCGCCGACATGGTGTTCGTCACCGCCGGTGAGGGCGGCGGCACCGGTACCGGCGGCGCGCCCGTAGTGGCGACCATCGCCCGCAAGCTCGGTGCGCTGACCGTCGGCGTGGTGACGCGACCCTTCTCGTTCGAGGGCAAGCGGCGCAGCAACCAGGCCGGGGACGGCATCGCCGCGCTGCGGGAGAGTTGCGACACGTTGATCGTGATTCCCAACGACCGGCTCCTGCAGATGGGTGACGCCGCGGTGTCGCTGATGGACGCGTTCCGCAGTGCCGACGAGGTGCTGCTCAACGGCGTGCAGGGCATCACCGATCTGATCACCACGCCCGGGCTGATCAACGTCGACTTCGCCGACGTCAAGGGCGTCATGAGCGGCGCAGGAACCGCCCTGATGGGCATCGGCTCGGCCCGCGGGGACGGGCGCGCACTGAAGGCTGCCGAGATCGCCATCAACTCCCCACTGCTGGAAGCATCGATGGAGGGCGCGCAGGGCGTGCTGCTCTCGGTCGCCGGTGGCAGCGACCTGGGTCTCTTCGAGATCAACGAGGCCGCATCATTGGTCCAGGAGTCGGCGCATCCCGAAGCCAACATCATCTTCGGCACCGTCATCGACGACTCGCTCGGCGACGAGGTCAGGGTGACCGTGATCGCGGCGGGCTTCGACGCGGCGGGTCCCGGACGCAAGCCGGTGACCGGTGAGAACGCCGCAGCCGCCACACCGATCGCGCCGGGTAAGGCAGGCCGGGTGACCTCGACACTGTTCGAGCCGTCGGATGCCGCCAGCGTGCCGGTGCACACCAATGGCGCGACTGTCCGTATCGGCGGTGACGACGGCGGCATCTCCGACGATGACGTCGACGTGCCACCGTTCATGCGTCACTGACGCGTACTACGGTCGCGCCGTGACATTTCGGGTACGCCGCGTGACCACCACCCGCGCCGGTGGTGTGTCCAAGCCGCCGTTTGCCACGTTCAATCTCGGCGACCATGTCGGTGACGACCCGGTCGCCGTGGCAGCCAACCGACGGCGGCTCGCCGCCACTGTCGGCCTGCGTCCGGACGGCATCGTATGGATGAACCAGGTGCACGGCTCTCACGTCGAGGTCGTTGACGGCCCTCGTGAAATCGTCGACGACACAGACGGTTTGGTCACCACGACGCCGCTCTTGGCGCTGGCGGTGGTGACGGCTGACTGCGTGCCCGTGCTGATGGCCGATGTGCGGACCGGGGTGATCGCCGCCGTACACGCCGGTCGTGTCGGCGCGCAGAACGGAATCGTCGCGCGCGCAGTGGCGACGATGCTCGACGCCGGGGCGCACGTCGAGGACATCTCCGTGCTGCTCGGGCCTGCGGTGAGCGGCGGGAACTACGAGGTGCCCGCGCAGATGGCCGCCGAGGTCGAGTCGATGTTGCCGGGCAGCCGGACCGCCACCCGCCGCGGCACGCCCGGCCTGGACCTACGAGCCGGGATCGCCGCGCAGCTGCGCACTCTGGGTGTCAGGTCGATCGACGTAGATCCCCGGTGCACGGTGGAGGACAAGAATCTGTTCAGCCACCGGCGCGACGCTCCGACCGGGCGGTTGGCGTCACTGGTGTGGTTGGAGCCAGGCCCGTGACATCGGCCCGCGAACAGGAACTGAGCGAGGCGCTGGCGTTGGTCCGTGAGCGACTGTCGCGCGCGGCCGAGGCCGCCGGGCGCGACGTCGGCGAGATCGAACTTCTCCCCGTCACGAAGTTCTTCCCGGCCAGTGACGTGATGGCGCTGCGCCGGCTGGGATGCCTGGCGTTCGGCGAGTCCCGCGATCAGGAAGCTGTGCAGAAAGTCGTCGAACTCGGCGAGGTCCAGGGGGGTGAGGACATCCGCTGGCACATGGTGGGTCGCATCCAGCGCAACAAGGCACGATCGGTCGCCCAGTGGGCCTACGCCGCGCACTCTGTGGACAGCGTCAAGCTGATCACCGCGCTCGACCGGGCGTGCGCGGACGCGCTCGACCGGGGGCAGCGCGTCGAGCCGCTACGGATCTACCTGCAGATCAGTATCGACGGCGACGAGACCAGGGGCGGCGTGGACGTCGCGGCCACCGGGCGGATCGACGAGATGTGCTCCGCGGTCGATGAATCCCGCGGGTTGCGCTTCGTCGGCCTGATGTCCATCCCGCCGCTGGGTGCTGATCCCGGTGCGGCTTTTGCGCGTTTACACGAGGAGCGTGAGCGGGTACAGCACCGCTATCAGCAGCGTCTCGAGCTGTCCGCGGGGATGTCCGGCGACCTCGAGACGGCGGTCGAACATGGTTCGACATGTGTGCGTGTCGGTACCGCGCTTATGGGATCGCGACCGCTAACGTCACCCGAAGTAGTCACTCCAGTCACATCTTCATCACAGACAACAGATTCCGCTGAAAATCCGGATGCCTCGAATACCTCGACACCGCGAGAAGGGTCCTCACGATGAGCACACTGCACAAGGTCAAGGCCTACTTCGGTATGGCGCCGATGGATGACTACGAGGACGACTACTACGAGGACGACGATCGCGGCCCCGCGCGCGGCTACCGGCGCCCCCGCGAAGACCGCTTCGACGACGACGGCTACACGCGCGGGTACGACGACCGCGGGCGGGACTATGACGAACCCGCCGCGTACCGCGGTGGGTTGGACGACCCACGGTTCGAGGCCAGGTTGCGCACACCGCGTGAATTCGACCGCACCCCACCACGATTCGGCGCCATGCGGGGCTCCACCCGGGGTGCGCTGGCGATGGATCCGCGTGGGATGGCCGAACTGTTCGAAGCCGGCAGCCCGATGGCCAAGATCACCACGCTCCGTCCCAAGGACTACAGCGAGGCCCGCACCATCGGCGAGCGGTTCCGCGACGGTACGCCGGTGATCATGGACCTGGTGTCGATGGACAACGCCGACGCCAAGCGCCTCGTCGACTTCGCGGCGGGACTGGCGTTCGCGCTTCGCGGTTCCTTCGACAAGGTCGCCACCAAGGTGTTCCTGCTGTCGCCTGCCGACGTCGATGTGACCGCCGAGCAGCGCCGCCGCATCGCCGAGGCCGGCTTCTACGCCTACCAGTAGCTTTTTCCGCTTCCGCTCGGGTCGGAGCACTTCCGGTTCGGCGGGTAGGCTGACAACGTCGTGCAAGCGCCATCGGCTCTGAGCGGCACTCGCTTGTATCGCATGTCACACATCTGCCTGTAGTGAGGACGGCTGTCGTTGTCACTGTTCTTTGAAATTCTTGGTTTTGCGCTGTTCGTGTTCTGGCTGCTGCTGATCGCCCGGGTGGTGGTCGAGTTCATCCGCTCGTTCAGCCGTGACTGGCAACCCCGGGGCGCCACGGTGGTCATTCTCGAGGTCATCATGACGCTCACCGATCCGCCCGTGAAATTGCTCCGGCGGATAATTCCGCAGCTCACGATCGGTGCCATCAGGTTCGATCTGTCGATCATGGTGTTGCTGCTGGCGGCGTTCATCGGCATGCAGCTGGCGTTCGGCGCGGCGGCCTGACCTCCGGGTCCGACAACCGGATCTGCGTCCCCGGGATCGGAAATTCCAGGTCGAAAGCCGGTCGACAACATCTCGGTATTGTTGAGTTTCCCCCTTAATTGCCGCCTCGCCTGCAACCGCCGGGTCTGGTGTGACAGGATGGACGCCAGTTACTCTCCAGCAAGGCTCTACACTTTGAGATCGTTTGACGGTCCAGACTTCAAGGGGGCAGACAATGCCGCTCACACCCGCTGACGTGCATAACGTCGCGTTCAGTAAGCCACCAATCGGTAAGCGCGGCTACAACGAGGACGAGGTAGACGCGTTCCTCGACCTCGTCGAGAACGAGCTGTCCCGCCTCATCGAGGAGAACAGCGACCTGCGCCAGCGGGTCGCCGAACTCGATCAGGAGCTCGCGTCGTCGCGTTCGGGCGGCGGCGCCCAGCCGACTCAGACGATTCCAGCCTACGAGCCGGAACCCGAACCCGCACCCCCGCCACCGCAGCCGGTGTACGAGGCTCCGCCCGCGCAGCAGGCCGCGGCACCGTCGGAGGATCAGCACCTGCGTGCCGCGAAGATCCTGGGCCTTGCCCAGGACACCGCCGACAGGCTCACCGGAACCGCCAAGGCGGAATCCGACAAGATGCTCGCCGACGCACGCGCCGAAGCAGACGCGATGGTCTCCGAAGCCCGGCAGACCGCCGAGACCACCGTTGCCGAGGCCCGTCAGCGCGCCGACGCCATGCTGGCCGACGCGCAGACCCGCTCCGAAACGCAACTGCGGCAGGCTCAGGAGAAGGCCGATGCCCTGCAGGCGGACGCCGAGCGCAAGCACTCCGAGATCATGGGCACCATCAACCAGCAGCGCACGGTGCTGGAAGGCCGTCTCGAACAACTGCGGACCTTCGAGCGTGAGTACCGTACGCGCCTGAAGACCTACCTGGAGTCTCAGCTCGAGGAACTGGGTCAGCGCGGCTCGGCCGCACCTGTTGACTCCGGCGCCAACAACGAGGGCGGCTTCAACCAGTTCAACCGGGGCAACAACTAGTCACGTGCACCTCCGACTCACACCTTGCGGGGTAGGCCCATGCTGATCGTCGCGTTAGTCCTGGCAGTCATCGGCCTCGCGGCGCTGGTGACGGCCGTCGTGACGAGCAACGAGCTCATCGCGTGGGTGTGTATCGCCGCGAGTGTGATCGGCGTGGTGCTGCTGATCGTCGATGCACTGCGGGACCGGTCCAAGGGCGAGGACGGCGGCGAGGGCGCCGACGACGCAGCGAGTGACGAGACCGAAGTCATCTACGACGAGGACTACCCCGAGGAAGCCCCCGTCGCTGCCGACTACGAAGAGATCCCCGCGGAGGACTCGCCGGCCGACGTCGAACCGGTTCCTCATGATCGCGAAGAAGACACCACCGTGTTCACCCCGGAGAACGAGGCATACGGGAAACCCGCGGACGGCGACACCACCAGGAGTTGATCCTGCCGGTCACCTGTCCGTGGTGGCGCGATCGACGGTCGGCGTGGCCAGCAAGTCGCGCACCTCGTCGTCGCTGACCTGGTG
>NZ_JBAUJR010000179.1:0-2815 GCF_049683935.1 Mycobacterium sp.
CGGTCAGGCGGTCCTCCAGGATCGCGACGGTGGCCGGATCGGCACCCTTCTGCGGACCGAACACCGCCGCGGCGCCCCGCGGACCGAGAAGTGGGTGCTCGACGTCACTGGCAGCGATGAGCTCGACGCCGTCGAGCAACTCCTGTGCCGCCGTCACGCCGCCCAGCGCCTCCACCATGCCCCGGCCGCCGTCGGTGCAGCCGCTGCCTCCGAGCCCGATCACGATCCGACCCGCGCCAGCCGCTCTCGCAGCGGCGATGAGCTGCCCGACTCCCCTGCTGTGCGCCTCGAGCGCGGTGCTCACCGACGGCGGCCCGCCCAGCAGTGCGAGGCCGCACGCCTGCGCGCATTCGATGTACGCGGTGACCGGCGGGTCGGTATCGAGCACCCACTGCGCGTCGACGTCACTGGACAGCGGACCGCTCACCCGTTCGGTGCGTACCTCGCCGAGTCGACTGGCCAGCACTTCCACGAACCCCGGTCCACCGTCGGACTGCGGAGCCAGCGCCAGTCCGTCGTCGGGCCGGGACCGGCCCCAACCGTCTGCGATGGACTGCGCCGCCTGCACCGCGGTCAAGCTGTCGCCGAAGCAGTCCGGAGCGATCAGCACATTGATGCGCGCCATCCCGGCAGACTATGGCCTCCCCCGGACCGACGCATGTCCGGGACTCCGGTGCCCCGCCGGTCAGCCGAGACGTAACCTGGCAGGGTGAAATTGCTGGGCCGCAACAGAGACGATTCCGGGGACGCTGACCCCGACAACTCCGACGACAGCGCCGACGTCGCGCCCGCCGGCTCTGCCGGCCAGCGCGTGACCACGGCCCCCAAGGGGAAGCCGACGCCGAAGCGCAGCGAGGCGAGCCGCAGACGCGGCCCGGTGGCACCCGCACCGTTGACCAGTGCGGAGGCCCGTAAGCGCCGCAAGGAGCTCGGTGGCCCCAAGCTGTCGCGCGAGGAGAAGAAGGCCCAGCGCTCCGAGCGCCGCTCGGACATGTCGAAGCGCCGCGAGAGGATGATGGCCGGCGAGGACGCCTACCTGCTGCCTCGCGATCAGGGTCCGGTACGCCGCTATGTCCGCGACGTGGTCGATTCGCGGCGCAATCTGCTCGGTCTGTTCATGCCGTCTGCGCTCGGCCTGATCTTCGTCATGCTCGCGGTGCCCTCGGTCCAGGTGCAGCAGATGTTGTCACCCGCGATGCTGGTGCTGGTGCTGGTCATGGTCGTCGACGGGTTCATCCTGGGCCGCAAGGTGAATCGTCTGGCGGATCAGAAGTTCCCCGACAACACCGAAACCGGTTGGAAGCTCGGCTTCTACGCCTCCAGCCGCGCCTCGCAACTGCGCAGGATGCGCGCGCCGAGACCGCAGGTCGAGCGCGGCACCCCCGTCGTGTGACGTCGGGTGGCCTACTTTCCTGCCATTCCCGCCCCTGATACCGCAGCGGCAGCCGCGGCACGGCAGCGGCAGACCGTTCTCACCAAGCCGCTGGGCGCTCTGGGTCGCCTCGAAGAACTCTCGGTGTGGGTGGCCGCCTGTCAGGGTGTCTGTCCCCCCGAGCAGTTCACGCGCGCCCGGGTGGTGGTGTTTGCCGGTGATCACGGGGTCGCCGCGGCCGGGGTGTCCGCGTATCCCGCCGAGGTGACCGCTGCCATGGTGGCCAACATCGATGCCGGCGGCGCGGCGGTCAACGTGCTGGCCGCGTTGGCGGGCGCCGGGGTTCGGGTCGCCGATCTCGCGGTCGACGTCGAAGCGCCGCATTCCCCGTCGATCGGTGCGCACAAGGTTCGCCGCTCCAGCGGCAACATCGCCACCGACGATGCACTGACCCCCGAGCAGGTGGTCGAGGCGATCGAGGCGGGCCGTCGGATCGCCGATGAGGAGGTCGATGCCGGCGCAGATCTGCTGATCGCCGGCGACATGGGCATCGGGAACACCACTCCGGCGACCACCCTGATCGCCGCGTTGACCGACACCGAACCGGTCGCCGCGGTGGGCAGGGGTACCGGCATCGACGACGCCGGTTGGGCCCGCAAAACCGCCGCCGTGCGTGACGCGCTGTATCGGACTCGCAGGATCACCGCGGATCCCATTGCGCTGCTGCGGATCTGCGGCGGCGCCGACTTGGCAGCGATGACCGGATTCTGTGCTCAGGCCGCAGTCCGGCGCACCCCGGTGCTGCTCGACGGCGTTGTGGTGACGGCTGCCGCGCTCGCGGCCGAACGGCTCGCTCCCGGTGCGAAGCAGTGGTGGCAGGCCGGCCACCGCTCCACCGAACCGGCGCATTCGCTGGCGCTGCAGTACCTCGAACTGGTCCCCCTCATCGATCTCGGAATGCGACTGGGGGAAGGTACCGGCGCCCTGGTGGCTCTGCCGGTTCTGCGGGCCGCAGTGGGCACCCTCGCGTCGATGGCCACGTTCGAGCAAGCCGGCATCAACACATGATCCGTTCTGTCGCAGGCGCTTTCGCGTTCGCGACGGTGCTGCCGGTGCCGGCCGGTCGCACAGGGCACATCGGTCGCGGCGCGATGACCGCGCTTCCGGTCGTCGGCGTGGCGTTGGGCGCGTTGGCCGCGGCGGTGCTGTGGGCTGGAACGTATGCGTTCGGCGAGGGCAGTGCACTGGCAGGCGCCCTTGCGGTGGCCGTGCTGCTGGCGGCGACCCGCGGTCTGCACATCGACGGACTGTCGGACACCACCGACGCGCTGGGCTGCTACGGCCCACCGGAGCGGGCGCTGGCCGTGATGCGTGACGGTTCAGCGGGTCCGTTCGGCGTCGCTGCGGTGGTGGTGGTGCTCCTGGTGCAGACCCTCGCCTTCG
>NZ_JBAUJR010000180.1:0-4218 GCF_049683935.1 Mycobacterium sp.
GCGCCCGGGCGGGGACCGCCACCGGCGGGCCGCCGGCACCGACCAGCGCTTCGGGATGGGGTGCCTCTTCCCTGGACTCGCGCACCGCGGGCCGTTTGCGCTCGTCGGGCAGTTCGGTCTCGCCGAGGCCCAACCGTTCCTGCAGTCGCTTCATCCAGCGCGGCGCCCACCAGCAATCGTCGCCGAGCAGCTTCATGATCGCGGGCACCAGGAACATCCGGACGATCGTCGCGTCCAGCAGCAGCGCGATGAGCAGGCCGAATGCCAGGTACTTCATCATCACCAGATCGGAGAACACGAACGCTCCCGCGACCACGGCCAACACCAGCGCCGCACCGGTGATCAGCCGCCCGGTGGTGGCGGTACCGATCCGGATCGCCTCGGTGGTCGACATACCCCGTGCCCGAGCTTCCACCATTCGCGAGACCAGGAACACCTCGTAGTCGGTGGACAGCCCCCAGATCACCGCGATGATCAGACCGATCATCGGTGCCATCAGAGGCTGGGGGGTGTAGTTCATCAGACCCGACCCGTGGCCTTCGACGAACATCCAGGTGAGGATGCCCATCGTCGACCCGAGTGTCAGCGCGCTCATCAGTGCCGCCTTGATGGGCAGCACCACCGAGCCGAACGCCAGGAACATCAGGATCGTCGTCGTGGTGATGAGCAGCAGCACCATCAGCGGCAGCTTGTCGAACAAGCTGTGGATACTGTCCTGTTCGAGCGCCGGGGTTCCGCCGACCGAGATCGTGAGGCCTCGAGGCGGTGACAGCTCCCGCAGTTCGTCGATCTTCTGGGATGCGTCGTTGCGGTTCTCCAGACCGTTCTGGATCACCCGCACCGATGGGTCTCGCGATGCTCCGTCGAGATAGGAGCGTTCCTGCCACATCTTGTCCGGATCGCCGTCGGGTTCGATGAACCCGGGGATCGCCATCGCCTCGTTGCGGATCTCGGCGATCTGCTGATCGGAGACCGGATCACCGTTGTCGTTCTCGATGACCAGCGTCAACGGCTCGGTGCGGAAGCCGGGGAACGTCCGGTCGAACTCCTCCTGCGCCACCCGCACCGAGTTGTCGGGTGGGAGGTACTTCTCGCTGATGCCGCCGAGGGAGAGCTGACCCAGCGGGATGATCAGCAGGATCATCCCGATCAAGATGGGTGCGGCGAAGCCGATCGGTCGCTTGACGACGACGTTGACGAGCTTGCCCCAGAAGCCCTTCTCCACCTCGGCACGGGTCTTGGTCTTCTGGGTGCGGTCGGCGAGCCAGTTGAGCCACCAGTTCGTCGGCTTCCAGTTGCGGAAGAACGGCACCCGCAACAGCGTGCGCACACCCAGCGCGTCGACATTGGGGCCCAGGATGGCGAGCGCGGCCGCCAGGACCGTGACCGACAGGATCGCTGCCAGCATCACCGAGGCGATGATCGCGTAGGTGATCGACTTCAGGAAGCCCTGCGGGAACA
Organism: Mycobacterium sp.; assembly: GCF_049683935.1. Classification (GTDB taxonomy): domain Bacteria; phylum Actinomycetota; class Actinomycetes; order Mycobacteriales; family Mycobacteriaceae; genus Mycobacterium. The sequence goes on from NZ_JBAUJR010000180.1 coordinate 1,462, forward strand.
GCAGCAACGGGACCGACGATGCCACCAGGATGACCGCGGAGAACATCACGGTGCGCCCGGAGGTCATCACCGTCCGCCGGACCGCTGTCTCGGTGTCGTAGCCCTCGGCGATCTCCTCGCGGAACCTACTGACCATGAACAGGCCGTAGTCGACGGCGATGCCCAGGCCCATGAGCGTCACCACCGGCTGGGCGAAGAAGTGCACGGGGATGACCTCGGCGATCAACCGCATGATGCCCAGTGCGCCGGCGATGGTCAGACCGCCGATGATCGCAGGCAGGGATGCGGCGATGACACCGCCGAACACGAAGAACAGCACCACCGCGACCAATGGGATGGCGGCGACCTCGGCGCGTTTCTGGTCCTCGCCGATGGTGCCGGTCAGCTCGCTGGCCAGCGGCTGCAGACCGGCCTGCTGGACCTCGATGCCGTCGATGTTGAGGGCTTCCTTGACGGTGGTGCCGTCGGAGCCGACGTTCTTGTTGTAGTTGTTCAGGATCGCGTCGTCGTTGTCGCCCTTGAGCTGGACCGACATGAACGCGTGCTGTTTGTCCGCGTCGGCCATGTTCGAGAGCACCTCGGGGCTCTTGAAGTAGCCGATGGCCCGCAGGACCTGGTCGGGGTGGGTTCGCTCCACCTCGTCGAGGTTCTCCAGGATCGTGCGCTGGAACTCCGGATCGTCGACGGTCTTGCCCTCGGGCGCGGTGTAGATCGCCACGATGTGGCCGGAGGTGTCACGGCCGTAGGCGGCATCCGAGACCAGCGAGGCGTGGACCGATTCGCTGCCTTCGTCGTAGAAACCGCTCTGAGTGACGTGCTGTCCCAGGCTGATGCCGAAGACGCCGCCGCCAAGGCACAGTGCGACCATGACACCGATCACGATGTATCGGTACTGGTACACCGTTCGACCCCACCAGGCGAACACGTTCAGCTCCTATCGGTCACTGCAAAACTCTGACAATCCCGGCCTGCGCACATCGGTACCTCGGCTTCAGTTTTATACGCGCGAGGCCAGCAGCGAGGACAGCGGCCGGAATGGCTGCAGCCAAGCGCCCTGCTCTGGCAGCGAATCAAGGCCGATTCGCGGTAGCGGTTCCCGGAAGACACCGTCGATGTCCTCCAGGTCGACAAACTCCAAGGTATCCGACGCTAACGCCCAACTGGCATGTTCGCGAAATCCGAGGACCTGGACCTCGATGCCGTCCCTGGCGATGTCCTCGAGCGGGAGTTTGAACGCCTGACCGTCCGCCGAGGCGACGATCACACCGGCGAGACCCTCGCTGCGACGGAGTGCGATGTGGGCGAGCATGTCGCTGTCGACGTCACTGTCGTCATCGATCTTCGGCTTCGCGAACACCGCGAAGCCCACATTACGCAACGCTTCCACCCACGGCCGGACGACGTCGGCGCTGCCGGGGGCGATGTTCGTGAAGACCGTGGCCTCGGGTTCGAGCGTTACGTCACGATCGGCCCGGTCGAGTTGTGCCGACAGGTCGGCGGTGCGGGCCAGCAGCCAGCGCCCCAGCGCGTCGAAGCGGGGTCGGTGCGCTGCGGTGGGACGGCCACCGAGGATCGACCCGAGCCCCATGTCGAGGTTCGGCGCGTCCCAGACGAGGAGAACCCGCGCGATCGCCGGGACATCGGAAGTCGTGCTGTCCGTCGTATCTGTGGTGGCGACCTCGGCGACGTCCGGCATGTTCTCGGTCAGGCTCACGGCATCTTCTCCCAGAGCAGTTCCGCCACATCCGTACCTGCGAGCGCCTTCATTTCGTATTTTGTTGCGGGACGGGCCGCCGATATGGGCAGTTCCGCGGTGTCGGCACTGACTCGGCGCAGCCGGGGCTCCGCGTCGCCGACGTCGGCGATCTGGGCTGCGTAGTCCGAGTGGTCGGTGGCCGCGTGCAGCACTCCACCCGGTCGGAGCCGGTCGGCGATCAGGGCCACGGTGTCGGGTTGCAGCAGCCGCCGCTTGTGGTGGCGGGCCTTCGGCCACGGGTCGGGGAAGAACACCCGAACCCCTGTCAGCGAGCCCGGGCCGAACATGTGGGTGAGCACGTCGACGCCGTCGCCGCGGATCAGGCGCACGTTTCGCACCGCCGCCCGGTCGATGGCGCTCAGGAGCTGGGCCAGGCCACGTCGGTAGACCTCGACGGCGACGACATCGAGGTCGGGTTCGGCCTGCGCCATCGCCAGGGTCGAGGTGCCGGTGCCGCAGCCGATCTCCAGCACCACCGGGGCGCGCCTGCCGAACCACGCCTCGGTGTCGAGCAACCCGGCCGGCGCTTCGCCGTCGCGCGCCTGCCTGCCCAGCTCAGGCCACAGGCGGTCCCAGGTGGCCTGCTGCTTGTCCGAGATCGACGAGCGTCGCGCCCGGAAGCTGGTGACCCGGGGAAGGAAGTGCGGGGTGACCTCGGGGCCCTCGGCCAGCGGACTGGCGACCTCAGGGCCCGACGCATGCATCCGTCCATGGTCGCTCATCAAGGCTGTACTCCCCGCATCGTGTTACAGATTGATACCCAACAGTTGCCTTCCACTGGTACAGCCGGATACCCGCGTCGTCCAGCGCCAAAAATGTGTGCAGCGGGCCGTCCGGCAGGTGTCACGATTCTGTGAGGAGGCCGGTGCCGAACCCGGCCCGGGACCGGGGGGTCCGACATCTTCATCGACGTGCTGGCCGACTTCGCCGCCCATGCGCACCATCCGGGTGTGGCGGCCGTCGCGGAACGTATCCGGACGCCGCCGCGGGTGGCGGTGCTG
>NZ_JBAUJR010000181.1:0-14987 GCF_049683935.1 Mycobacterium sp.
CGCTGATGTCGCGCCGCGCGCGCACCCGGCCGTCGCCGGCGCACCGGTTGCAGGGATCCGGGATGACCTCGCCGACACCGCCGCACACCGGGCACGGCCGGGACGTCATCACCTGGCCCAGCAGCGAACGCTGCACGGTCTGGATCTCGCCGCGGCCGCCGCAGGTGTCGCACGCCACCGGCGTCGAGTTGCCGTGGGTGCCCCTGCCCTGGCACAGGTCGCACAGGACCGCGGTGTCGACGGTGACCTGCTTGGTCACGCCCGTCGCACACTCGGTCAGGTCCAGCCGCATCCGCAGCAGCGAATCCGACCCGGGTCGGACCCGGCCCGTCGGTCCGCGTGAGCTGGGCCCACCGCCGAAGAACGCCTCGAAGACGTCGCCCAGACCACCGAAGCCGCCGAATCCGCCGGCGCCGCCGGCCCCGGCGGACTCCAGTGGATCGCCGCCCATGTCGACGATGCGGCGCTTCTCCGGATCACTGAGCACCTCGTAGGCGGCGCTGATCTCCTTGAAGCGCGCCTGCGCCGCCTCGTCGGGGTTCACATCGGGGTGCAGCTCACGAGCGAGCTTTCGATAGGCGCGCTTGATCTCCGAATCACTCGCGCCGGTGCTCACCCCGAGCATGCCGTAATAGTCGCGTGCCACGCTCAACCTTTCCCATCCGTTGATCCGTTCGAGACGAACGCAGATCAGCGGCTACCTAGGACCTCGCCAATATAGAGAGCAACCGCGGCGACATTGGCGATGGTTCCCGGATAGTCCATCCGTGTGGGACCTACCACACCCATGCCGCCGAACACCTTGCCCGAACTGCCGTATGCGGTACTGACCACCGAGGTGCCAGCCATCTGTTCGGCTTCTGTTTCGTGACCGATACGCACGGTCACCTTGCCCGCCTCCTGCTGCGCAGCCAGCAACCGCAGCACCACGACCTGCTCCTCGAGCGCCTCCAGCACCGAACGCAGCGACCCGCCGAAGTCGGCGGTGTTGTGCGTCAGGTTCGCGGTGCCGCCCAGCAGCAGCCGCTCCTCGCGGTGCTCGACCAGCGACTCCACCAGCACCGTCGCCGATCTGCCGACCGCGTCGGCGAAGCTGCCCTGACCGTTGAGGTGCGAGGCCAGGTCCGCGACCGCGATCGACGCCGCGGCCAAGGGCTTGCCCTCCAGCGCCTGGCCGAGCAGATCACGCAACTGGGAGAGTTGCCCGTCGTCGATGCCGTCGCCGAGTTCGACGATCCGCTGGTCGACACGCCCGGAGTCGGTGATCACCACCAACAGCAGCCGCGCCGGCGTCAACGCCACCACCTCCAGTCGGCGCACCGACGACGTCGACAGCGTCGGATACTGCACGATCGCGACCTGACGGGTCAGCTGAGCGAGCAGTCGCACCGCGCGGCGCAGCACGTCGTCGAGGTCGACACCGGTCTCGAGGAACGTCAGGATCGCGCGACGCTCAGCGCTCGACATGGGCTTGACGTTGTCGAGACGATCGACGAACTCGCGGTAGCCCTTCTCGGTGGGCACCCGCCCTGAGCTGGTGTGCGGCTGAGCGATGTAGCCCTCGGCCTCCAGCACCGCCATGTCGTTACGCACGGTCGCGCTCGACACGCCGAGGTTGTGGCGCTCGACCAGAGACTTGGAACCGATGGGCTCTTTGGTGGAAACGAAGTCGGCGACGATGGCGCGCAACACCTCGAAACGACGATCGTCAGCGCTACTCACTGTTCACCTACCTCTCGTGCCCGTTGCGGTCGCTGTTCAGTTTACGGTGACCAGCGGCGGGTTCATCGACCGAGCAACGCGACACCCTCGACCGACGCGGGTTAATCTTGCAGACCTAACAATGTTGCCGGGGGGCCGCAGGGGCAAGCGAAGGCGCGTCGATGATCTTCAAAGGTGTCCGTGATGGCAGGCCCTACCCCGACCACGGGCTGTCGCATCGGCAGTGGGCCCAGATCCCGCCGCGCCAGATCCGCCTCGACGAACTGGTGATGACCACCACCGTGCTGGCCCTGGATCGGCTGCTGTCGGAGGACTCCACGTTCTACGGGGATCTGTTCCCGCATGCCGTCCGGTGGCGCAGCAACGTCTACCTCGAAGACGGCCTGCACCGGGCGGTGCGGGCCGCGCTGCGCAACAGGACGGTCTTGCACGCGCGGGTGTTCGACATGGACGCCCCGCTACCTCAACCCGGCTGACCGCCCCACGTTGTTCCGCGAGCGCGCGCTCACCGCTCCTCACGGCGCCGGCGAAGGCTCAGTTGTCGGCCATCGCATCGCTCAGACTGCGCGGCCGCATGTCGCTCCAGGTCTCCTCGACGTAGGCCAGGCAATCGGTGCGGGTGCTCTCGCCGAACACCACCCGCCATCCGGCGGGGACGTCGACGAACGTGGGCCAGAGGCTGTACTGGTCCTCGCCGTTGACCAGCACGAAGAAGCTGCCGTTGTCGTCATCGAACGGGTTGGTGCTCATCGGTTCTCCTCGTGGATGGGGTGGCGCCCGCGGCGGCGGGGTATCGGCTGCCCAACACCCGGTCCGACATCAGACCCAGGCAGCTCAGGTTGGGAAATCCGGGCCCCTGGGTGAGCCCGGCCAGGCCGGGGAGGAACAGTTTGGGTTCGACCCCCGAGACGGCGAGATCGTTTCCGATCGATTCCTGCAGGGCGTCCCCGGTCAGCGGACGCTTGAGACCCAGCTCGAGCAGATCGCGGGCGTCCTGGCTGAACAACGACTCGAACCACATCGCGTCGGCGCCTGAGCCGTCGATCACCAGGTCGAACCCGTGCACCGTCTCCAGACGCTCACCACCACGATTGGTGCTGAGCGTCAACCGGATTCGTTCCTCGCGTGCGACAGCGTGGGCGACCCGGCCACGAAGGTGCCTGATCCGGTCGTCGGCCAGCAGCGCATCCTGCACCCTGGCAGAGAACACCCCACGATCGGTGCGCGCCAGGGCATCCCGCCGCTCGGCCATCGTCAGGCTCGACCAGTCGGTCGGATCCGAGAACAGCGTGTTCTCGAAGAAACTCTCGCCGCGGGTGAACAGGGTGACCTGCGGTGAGATCACGGTGATGGTCGAAACCCGGTGCCGGAACAGTTCGTTGAGCATCGAGGCGGCTGTCTCGCCGCCACCGATGACCGCCACCCGCTCAGCGGCGATGAGCTCGTTGCGCGCAGCCTGCTTCCAGAACTGCGCGATCGAGAGCACTCTCGGGTCGTGCGGCAGGATCGACCGCTCGGCCTGGCCCGGGCCGGTGATCATCACCCCGTCGGCGTGGACGGCCGGCCCGTCCGTGACCAGCTCCCACCGTGCGTCGTCGACCGAAATGCGCTCGACCTCAGCAGATATCACCGACATGCCGACGTTGTCGGCGACCCAGCGCAGGTAGCGGCTCCAGCCACCGTGGGTCGGCGAGGGCCGTCCTCGGTCCACCCACTCGGCGAACTGGGCACTGGAGATCAGATACGACTGCCAGCTGTGCCGGGTCATCCGCTCATCGAGTTCGGCGTTGCGCCGCGGCACCAGCGACGAGCGGTACGGGAATCCGACGTCCTTCTCCGGGCTGGTGCCCAACCGGTGCTGGCCATCGGTCCACCCGCCGACGGCCTGCCAGTTGGCTGCGACGGTGCTGCGCTCGATCGCCACGACGTTCGGCGCGTCGACGCCCATGGCGCGCAACTCGGCGGCCTTGGCGGCAACCGCGATGGCCTTCGGGCCAGCACCGACTATCGCCAGCGTGGGCCTGCCGGGGGTGCTCACAGTGCGTCTCCCAGGACGGCGACGGCGCGGCGCCAGTGATCGGTGATCCGGTCGACATCCTCAGCGCTGGAGAGTGATTCGCTCCATCGCCAACTGGTACGCAACTGCGGGCCGTCGGCGCTGCCGTGCACCACCGAGATCACGTCGAACGTGTAGCGCAGCGGCAGGTCGGGTTCAGGCGCGGTCGGCATCTGCCCGTTGAGGGAGCCGTCTGTGATCAACGACCAGTCGGTGCTCGTCTGGTCGGCGCGCAGATCGTAGCGGCCGACGTAGTTGAACTCGAGTTGCGGGTCGCGGAACGCTGCCAAGCCGTCCGACGGCGAGCCGTCGGACGGGTAGCGGAGCAGCCCGTAGTCCAGCCCCCGATTGGGCACGCCCGCAAGCTGTTCGGCCACTGCAGTCAGCAACGTTCGGGCCGCGGCGGGATTGCGCTCGGCGGTGGTGATGTCGATCGCGGCCTCGCCTGCCCCCAGTCGCACCGGGTAGACCGAGGTGAACCACCCGACGGTTGCCGACGTGTCCACCTCGGGGGCCACCACACCGTCTTCTCGACCGTGCCCCTCGAGTGCGATCAGGGCACCGTGATGCGCCGGTTGCCCTCGGCTGTGCCGCCACGATGCGACGGTCAACGTCAGCGCGGTCAGCAGGAAGTCGCGCATCTCGATACCGGCACTGTCCAACCGGCGCAGGATGTTCCCCGTGGTGACGGTGTCGGTGAGGATGTCGGTCAGCCGCAGCGAAGCCCAGGTGTCGCGTCCCGGGTCGGGCAACCGGTCACCCAGCACCGGGTCGGGGGCGGCGAGCTGACGGGTCCAGTATTCCTGCTGGCCGGCGACTTCCGGCAGCCGGCTGCGCTGCTCGAGCAGGGAACACCACCGGCGGTAGGTGGTGTACTCGGCGACGGAACCGGGGGTGCCCCCGGCTTCGATCTCGTCGGCCAGCTGCGCCAGCGCCCCCAGGATGACGTACCACGACACCACGTCGGTGGCCAGATGGTGCACGCACAGCATCAGCACGGACTGCTGCCCGGTGACCCAGACCGCTTGGACCATCGAGCCCTTGGCGGGGTCGATCCGCTCGATCGCGGCAGCAGCTTCCGACGCGATGACGTCGCGTGTGGCAGCGCCGTCGGGAAGATCCACCCGCGCCAGCACGTCGCGGGCCGCCACCGAGCCCGGCGGCCGGGTCGACAGGCAGTGACCCGCGCTGTCGTCGAGCACCGACCGAAGCATGTCGTGGCGATCCAGCAGCCCCTGCAGGATCTGCTCCAACCGAGCCTCGGTGATGCCGGACGGCAGCGAGATCAACACGTTCTGGGTGAACCGGCGAAAATTCCCGTGCTCGTACATCCACGACACGATGGGCGCCGGAGTGACAACGCCGAATCGCTCGGGATCGGCCGCCGCAGGCGCGTGGTCATCGGCACCGGTGTCGATCGCCGCCGCCAGCTCACGAATGTTGCTGCAGTCCAACATCAATCGGGCGCGCATCGAGATACCTCGGCGGCGTGCGGCCTGCACCATCGTCAACGCGACGATGCTGTCCAGGCCCATCTCCAGGAAATCGGTGGTCACCCCGAACCCGACCGGGTCACCGTCGAGTACCTCGGCGAACAGCTCGGCCAGCACCACCTCGGTCGGTGTCTCCGGTGGCGCCGACCGAGCGTGCGAGTCCGTCGAGTCGACGGAGATCAGCGCGAGCGCGGCTTCGTCGATCTTTCCGTGTGCGGTCAGCGGCAGCGTGTCGACGACGACGACCTGCTGGGGAACCATGTAGCGCGGCAACCGCGCCGACAACAGCGCCCGCAGCTCGGCAACCGCGGGTGGCCTGCTGCCGCCGGCGACATAGGCGGTCAGCCGCGGCGTCCTTGCGGCCAGGTCCGTCGTGACGTGCGCGTCGCGAACCTCCGGATGGCTCTGCAGCACGGCCGCGATCTCACCCGGCTCGACGCGGAAGCCCCGGATCTTGACCTGGTCGTCGACCCGGCCGAGGAACTGCAGTCCGCCGTCGGCGCCGCGGCGCACCACGTCACCGGTGCGGTACATCCGCCGTCCCGCGGCGAACGGGTCGGCGACGAACCGGCGAGCCGTTTCCGCGGCACGACCGAGGTACCCGCGGGTGAGCTGATCCCCCGACAGGTAGAGCTCACCGGTCACGCCGTCGGGTACCGGACGCAACCATCCGTCCAGCACGTGGGCTCGGGTGGACTGCGTCGGCCGTCCGATCGACGGCCGCTGGTGACCGTCGATCGCCGCGACGACCGCCTCGACCGTCGTCTCCGTCGGTCCGTAGCAGTTGAACGCCGTCATGCCGGTGCGTGCGCATTCGTCGCGGATCAGTCGCCAGGTCGCCACGCTGACCGCCTCGCCGCCCAGCGCCAGCACTGCGAGCGGCACGGTGGTGAGCAGCCCGACGTCGTGCAGCTGGGCGAACATCGACGGCGTGGTGTCGAGCATGTCGATGCCGAAGCGGCCGATCGTCTGCACCAGAGCTTCTGCGTCACGCTGTGATTCGTCACCGACGATGTGCACCGAGTGACCGTCGAGCAGCGCGACCAGCGGCGGCCAGGCGGCGTCGAAGGTGACCGACCAGGCGTGGGCGACACGAAGCGGACGGCCGACCCGGCCGGACGCGGGTCGCAGCACGTGCTCGGCATGGTCGGCGGCATAGGCGAGCACCGCGCCGTGGGTACCGACCACACCCTTGGGTCTGCCCGTCGTCCCGGAGGTGAACACGACGTACGCGGCCTGCCCGGCATGCACCTGTGCAGGACGGTACGACGGCGGTGGGTCGGCGGAGGCCGATGCCACGAATGCTTCGTCGATCGTGACCCGCGCGCCGGACTGATCGAGGATGTCGGTGACCCGTTCGGCGGGCATCGACGGATCCAGCGGAACGATCATCGCACCGGCCTTGAGCACCCCGAGCATCGCGGCGACGTAATCCGCTCCCCGGGAGAGCATCACGGCGACCGGGCTCTCCGGCTGCACTCCGCGGTCGAGCAGCGCCGCGGCCAGTCGGTCGGCCGCCTCGTCCAGTTCGCGGTAGGTCAGGGATCCACCGCTCCACGTCAGCGCCTCAGACCCCAATCGGCCACCCGCGATGTCGGTGAACGTAGTGTGCACGCCGGAGCGTGACGATCCGGCGCCGGGCTGGATGTCCTGCAGCCCAGGTTCTTCGGGCAGCAGGATGCCGACGTCGCGCAGCGGCCTGTCCCAGTGACTGATCAGCCGCTGCGCGGTGTGCAGCACCCGTTGCCCGAGTTTCGCGGGGTCCAGCTGTCCCAACGCGCCTTCGAGCACCTCCACGAGGACCGTCAGTTCCTCCCCTGCGAGGTGCGCGGCGATCGTGACCGGGAAGTGGGACAGGCTCTCCAGCTCCGCCGGGATGAAAGTCGCTCCGTTGGCCGGGAATTGGGCGGCCCCCACGACCGTGCCGGGTGGGAAGTTCTCGTAGACCAGCAGGGTGTCGAACATCTCGCCGATCCCGCCGAGTGCGCGCATCTCCGAGTGGCTGAGGTAGCTGTGTTCGCGCAGCGCGGCGGCCTGGCGTTGCAGCGCGACGCACTGGGTGCGCGTCGACCCCGCAGGATCCAGTTGCACCCGCAGCGGAACCGTGTTGATGAACAGCCCGACCATGCGCTCCACGCCGGCCAGTTCGTCGGGACGGCCCGAGACCGTGACCCCGAATGTCACGTCGTCACGGTCGGTCATCACCGACAGGATCGTCGCCCAGGCCATCTGGATGAGTGTGTTCATCGTGACGCCACGACTTCGGGCGGCTTCGGCCAGCTGCCGGGTGGCGTCGGCCCCGAGGGTGACCTCGGTCAACCGTGGCCGGCCCGGCGGCGGTGTCGCCGAGGTGAGCGACGGGGTGAGCAGCGTCGCGGCGTCCACACCGTGGAGGTAGCGCCGCCACGTCTCACGGCTGGAGTCCTGGTCGCGGTTGGCCAGCCAGCCGATGTAGTCCCTGTAGGGCCGGGGCGGTTCCGGCAGCGCGGTGAGGTCCCCACCGGCCCGGTACAGCGTGACGAGCTCACCCATGAACAGCGGCAGCGACCAGCCGTCGATCACGATGTGATGGGCCGTCACCACGAATCGCCAGCGTTGCGGGGCCTCGATGAGCAGGAACCGGATGACCGGTCCCCGGGCAAGGTCGAAAGCCTTTGAGCGCTCTGCTGTTTCGAGCGCTTCGACAGCGGCGTCGGAATCGGCCCTCACGTGCCGCCACGGCAGGTCCACCCGACTGGGGATCACCTGTACCGCGCGGCTGAGATTGCCCTGGACAAAACCGGCCCGCAGATTCGCGTGGCGCGCCAACAGCTGTGCCGCGCACTCGCGCAGCAGCGCGACATCAAGCGAACCGGTGACGTCCGCGGCCATCGCGATGAGGTACGGATCGGCCTCCCCGGCAGTCCCTTCGGTCAGGGTCGCCATCGAGAACAGCCCCTGTTGGAGCGGACTGAGGGCCAGCACGTCCTCGACGACGGGCGGCTGGACCTGCGGTTCGGTCTGTGTCATTCGGTGCGGACCTTCATCCGACGCCGTCCCGGGAGGTGCTCCAGGTGGCGGTCAGCTCAGCGAGTTCGTCTTCGGAGAGTCCCGAAGCCGACATCGGCGCATGGTGGACGTCCGCCGACTCCCCGACCGCCGTCGAAGCGTCCATCGCTGCGGCGAGTTCGGCGACCCCGGGATGTTCGAAGACCATCCGCGCGGTCAGGTCCAACCCGGCGTCACGGGCCCTGGCCGCCAACTGCACCGCAAGCACACTGTCACCGCCGAGGCCGAAGAAATCGTCGTGTCGACCCACGTCCTCGGCGTCGAGCAGCTCGGCGAGCAGACCTGCCAGAGCGCGCTCGGTGTCGGTGTGCGGAGCCTCCCATTCCGGCGCTGCCACAACCTGTGTCGCCTCGCCGGCACCGTCCGCCACCGCGGCGCCGACGATCTCCAGACGGCCGTCGTCGTCCCAGCGCGCCCGGTCGGCAGTGCGGTACAGCCGGGCACCGGGCTGATCGCTGAACGGATCGGCCACCAGCCGGGCCGCCGGGTCGTCGGATCGATGCCACTGCGCACCCGAGAACGGACCGCCGGCAAGGTGGAGGTCGCCGAGAACGCCCACCGGAACCGGGGCCAGATCGCCGTCGAGCACATACGCCTGGGTCGGACCGGCAGCTGTGCTCCACTCCCGCAGAATCCGTTGTTTCTCGTCGGCTCCGAAGATCTCGAGCCCGCGCAGCGTGCGGTCGGGGTTCTCGGCGAATGCCGCCACGCCGCGGACCAGCCAGTCGGCGAGCCGCTCCACGGTGCGCCGGGTGTACAACTCGGGCCGGTAGATCAGATGACCCCGGTATCCGCCCCCGTCGGCTACGTCGCCGGCGAGGAAGTTCAGCGACAGGTCGGCCTGGGCGATGTCGAATGTCGGTTCCAGAGCCGTGAACTCGGTATCTTCATCGATCATCTGGCGCTGCGGCAGCTGTTCGCGGACGTGCACGACGACTTGGAACAGTGGATTGTGCGACAGCGAGCGCGGCGGATTGACGGCCTCGACGATCTGCTCGAAGGGCAGATCCTGGTTCGAGTATGCCGACAGCGCCATGTCGCGGGCCCGCCGCAGCACCTCGCGCAGTGTCGGGTTGCCGCTCAGATCGTTGCGCAGGACCACAAAATTGACGAAGAAGCCCACGAGCTGTTCGAGCTCGGACTCCGACCGGCCCGCGACCGGGGTCCCCAGTGGGACGTCGGCACCGCCGCCGGCCTTGTAGAGCACCACCGCTACGGCGGCCTGCAGCAGCATGAACTCGGTGATGCCCAGCTCCCGGCACAGCGCCGCCAGCGTGTCCCTGGTGGCGCCGTCGATCCGGAACTCCACCGAATCGCCTTTGCCGCTCGGCAACCGCGGACGGGTGAAGTCCAGCGGCAGACCCGCCTCGACGGGCACGCCCTCGAGCTGACGTCTCCAGAATTCACGTTGCGGCCCGACTATTCCGGCGTCGTCGCTCAGCAGGCTCGCCTGCCAGGCGCCGTAGTCGGTGTACTGCACAGGCAGCGGCGCCCAGGTCGGGCGCTGCCCACTCTTCCTGGCGCGGTACGCGGTGACCAGGTCGGCGAACAGCACACCGCCGGACCAGTGGTCACCGGCGATGTGGTGGATCACCAGCGACAGCACGTGCTCGCCGCCGCAACTCATGACCGCCGCGCGGATCGGCCAGTCCCGCTCCAGATCGAACGCGTGCTTGCGCTCCCTGTCCAGCTCGGCCTGGAGCCAGGCTTCGCTGTCGCCGCGGGCCCGCCGCACCACGATGTCCGCGGGTGGGTTCACGATCTGATAAGCGGTGCCGTCGATCTCGCGGTATGTGGTGCGCAGGATGGCGTGCCGGTCGACGACGTCACGGATGGCGGCGGTGAACGCGTCGGCATCACACGCACCCGACAGGCGCGCGGCGAACGGGATGTTGTTGATCGGGGTAGGCCCCTCGATCCGGTAGCCGAACCACGACCGGAGCTGCGACGACGACAGCGGAGCCGGACCGCCCTGGGAGGTGGCGACAAGCCTCGGCCGCGCTGTGCCGGCTTCGCCGGCGGCCAGTTCGTCGAGGTGGGTGGCCAGCCGGGCGACCGTGCCGAGCTCGAAGATGTCGCGCACGCCTACGTCGACCCCGAACCGGGAACGCAGCTCGGCGACGAGCTTGGTGGCCAGCAGCGAATGTCCGCCGAGGTCGAAGAACGAGTCGTCGGCGCCGACCGAGTCACGGCCGAGCAGGTCGGCGAACACGTCGGCGAGCTGCCGCTCGGTGCCGCTGTCCGGCTCCCGGAACTCGGTGACCGCGGCGATCTCGGGCTCCGGCAGTGCTGCCCGGTCGATCTTGCCGTGCGCGGTGATCGGGATCTGGTCAACGACAACGTAACCGGCCGGCGTCATGTATTCGGGCAGTGCGGCTGCCACCCGGGCGCGCACTCGCTCGACGTCGACGACCTCACCGTCGGCGGGCGTCAGATAACCCACCAGGCTCTTGCCGAGGTTCGGTAGATCGCTGACGACCACCACGGCCTGCCCGACGCTGGGGTCGACCGTGATCGCCGCGGCGACGTCGCCCAATTCGATGCGGAAGCCGCGGATCTTGACCTGTTCGTCGGCACGTCCGACGAACTCGACGTCACCGTCGGCGTTGCGGCGCGCGAGGTCACCCGAGCGGTACATCCTGGCGCCGGGGTTGAACGGGTCGGCGATGAAGCGCTCCGCAGTCAGCCCCGGTCTGCGGTGGTAGCCGTTGGCGACATGTGTTCCGCCGATGTAGATCTCGCCGATGGACCCCACCGGCACCGGGCGGAGCGCATCGTCGAGCAGATGAAGCTGGGTGTTGATCTTGGGCTTGCCGATCGGCACGATCCGGGTGCCCTGCCGGCCCTCGACCTTGAACCGAGACGCGTTGATGATGGTCTCGGTCGGCCCGTAGAAGTTGTGCAGCAGCGCGTCGAAGGTGGCGTGGAACTTGTCGGCCACCTCGCCGGGCAGCGCCTCACCGCCGATCGGCACCCGCTGCAGCGTCCGCCACTGATTCACCCCGGGCAGCGATAGGAACAGACCCAGCAGCGACGGTACGAAGTGCATCGCGGTGATGCCCTCGTCGCGCAGCAGATCGGTGAGATACCCGATGTCGCGCAGACCATCCGGGCGATGGATCACCAGCCGGGCCCCACAGGCCAGGGTGCCGAACACCTCGGCGATGGAGACGTCGAAGCTCGGGGAGGCGACCTGCAGCAGTCGGTCGTCCACGTCCACCTGGTAGTCGCCCTTGAACCACACGAAGTACTCGGCGACCGGCCGGTGCGGCACCGGCACCCCCTTGGGCAGGCCGGTGGAGCCCGAGGTGTAGATCAGGTAGGCGGTGTTCTCCGGGCGCACCGGGCGAACCCGCTCCGCGTCGGTGGGGTCGTCGCTGCGGTATCCGTCGAGTCCCGTCACCGCCTCGCGCACAACCAATTTGGCGTCGCAGTCCCCCAGGATGAAGTCCAACCGGTCCTGCGGGTAGGTCGGATCGATCGGTAGGTAGACCGCACCGGCCTTGAGCACCCCCAGCGCGGTGACGACCAGCCCGGGTGACTTGTCGAGAAGCACGCCGACCCGGTCCTCGGCGCCGATGCCCTGGCTGATCAGCCAGTGCGCGACACGGTTGGCCTCTTCGTTGACCTCCCGGTAGGAGTAGTGGCGACCCTCGTAGACCATCGCGGTGGTGTCGGGGGTCCGGGCGACCTGTGCCTCGATCAGGTCGGTGATCGTCGCCGGCGGGGTGCGGAACTCCTCGCCGTAGGAGACCTCGCGCAGCCAGTCGATGTCCTCGGCGCTCATCAACTCCAGCTGGCTCAAGGCGTCGCCGGGATGGCCGAGCGCACTGTCCAGCAGCACCGCGAAGTGATCGACGAGCTGCCTGGCGAGCTTCGGTTCGATGATCTCCACCAGGTATTCGAGCTCGACGAGGATCCCCGCGGCATCGAACTCGATCATCACACCGAGTGGCAGGTGGGTCAGATGTGCGCGCAGCTCGGCGCGTTCGCAGGTGACCCCGGGCGGTGTGAAACCGAACCGGTCGCGTCCCCGGAAACCGAAACTGACCCGTGTCATCCGCTCGGCGCCGTGGCGACGGTCGGGGTTGAGCTCGCGCACCATCCGGTCCAGGCCGATCCGCTGGTGTGCGAACGCACCGACAGCGGTCTCGGCGGTCTCGGCCAGGAACTCGCGGAACGTCACGCCCGGCCGCGGCTTCAGGCGCATCGCCACCGTGTTGCCGAAGTAGCCGATCGCATCCTCGGCGTCCGCGGGACGATTCAACACCGGTGTCGCGACGAGGAAGTCGTCGACGTGGCTGTAGCGGTGCACCAACGCACCGAAGACGGCCAGCAACAGCGCGTACGGGGTGGCGCCGGCGTCGGCGGCCATCGCGGTCACCCTTTGCGCGACGTCGGCACCGAGCCGCAGCGTGGTGCGCTGCGATCGCCAGCTCGTCGGGACCGCGGACCCCGTCGGGCCGGGCAGTTCGAGCGGCTCCGGCGGGTCGACCATGATGGCACGCCAGTAGGCCATGTCCGCTTCGTCGGAGCCCGCGCCGGTGTCGGCGGGATTCGGGGTAGGCGCCAGCTGCGCCCCCGTGTAGGCGCGCGTCAGATCGGCGAAGAACACCTCCCAGGATCCGTCGTCCCAGGCGATGTGATGTGCCACCAGCAGCATCACGAGTTCCTCTGCGCCGGTGCGGATCACGGTGATGCGCAGCGGTGGGCCGACTCCCAGATCGAAGGGCTTGGCGAACTCTCGCTGGGCCAGCACCTCGAGACGCAGCTGCCTGGCGCGTTCGGACAGCTCCGACAGGTCGTGCTCCGACCACCCGGGTTGCAGGTCTGCGTGCACCACCGGGACCGGGATGCCGGTGTCCCGGCCGGATTCGCCGACCTCGGTCCGATAGGTGGTGCGAAGCACGCTGTGGCGCTGGGAGACTGCGTTGACGGCATCGCGCAGCCGGGTCAGGTCGACCTCGCCGGCGATCCGGTAGGACAGGCAGACGTTGAGCAGGGCACCGCTGGGATCGGCGGCGTGCACGAACCACATCCGCAGCTGACCCTCAGACAGCGCCGGCCCAGCCGCATCGTCGTCGGCCGCAGTCGCCGTCCCGTCGACCGAACTCAGGCCGCGCTCGTGGAGCCTGCGCCGCAGCAGTTCCAGCCGCTGCTCGTCGAGTCGTGCTCCGGTGTCGATGTCAGTCACGCGACGTATCCACTTTCTCTGAGAGCTCTGCGATCAGGTCGGTGCCGGTGATCCCGCCGAGCAGTCTCGCCAACGGAACCGTTCGTCCTGTCAGGCGGGTGAGGCGCTTTCGCAGGTCCAGCGCAAGCAACGAGTCGACCCCGAGGTCGAACAGCGACGAGTCCAGATCGATCATCGTCGAGTCGACGTCGAGCACGCTCGCCAGTTGGCTGCGCACTGCGTCCGGCGCGGTCATCGTCGTCGCCGCGACGGTGGAGGTGCCACCGGAAGTGCCTGACCGTTCGGATTCGGGGGTGCCGTAGAACAGTCGCAGCCGATCGGGGTCGGCCGCCAGCACCAGCGGGTCCCGAGGGTAGTCGTGCAGGCCGGCCGCCACGGCCAGCGTGGGCTCCATCTGTCGCAGTCCGGTGCGCTCGACCCGCGCGATCTCGGCCTCGTCGACGATGCCACCGCCCTCCCACAGACCCCATCGGATCGATGTGCAGTTGCGCCCCTGAGCACGCAGTTGACCCGCCATCGCGTCCAGCATCCGGTTGGCCGCGGCGTAGCCGGCCACACCTTTCCCGCCCCACACCCCGGTCACCGACGAACACAACAGGATTCGCGCGTCGGCACGAATCGGCCACACCCGCATCAGATGCTCGAGTCCCGCGAGCTTGGCCGCCGACATGTCGCGCAGCGATCGCCCGGTGGTGTTCTTCCTGTCGGCGAACGAGGCGGTTCCGGCGGCGTGGATGACCAACGTCGCCTCTCCGTCGGCGTGACCCGCGGCGGTGGCCGAGAGCTGTCCGACGTCGGTGATGTCACACGGTGGCGCGACGATCACACCGTCGTGCTCGGCGCAGAGTTCGTCGAGCACCGCGGGTTCCACGCCGCGACGGCTCAGCAGCACGATCCGTCGGGCGCCGTGCGCGGCGAACGTCCGCGCGAAGCTGAGCCCGATCGCGCCAGACCCACCGGTGATCACCACGTTGTCCAGCACCCCGGAGCCCAGCCGCCACGGCGGGGCCGAGGACGCGTCGTCTCCGATCGCCCGCCGATAGACGGCGGCAGCGGTGTCCCCGCTGCGCACCGCCACTTCGCCCGCGTCGTTGAGCACCACGTCCACCACTTCGGCGAGCGTTGCATCCGACGCGTGAGGTGCCTGCAGGTCCACATGATGGAAAGCCTGGTCGGCGAATTCGAAGCCGACACAGCGGTGCATCGCCGCCAACGCCGCCTGCGCGGGGTCGGCGACGGGGTCGGCGGGAAGGACCTGCTCGGCGCCCGCAGTCACCAACCACACGTCTCGGCACGTGGCACCGAAGCTGTCGACGTAGTCCAGAAGTCCGGCATCGATCCGCTCCGCCACCTCCCCGACGGCGGCGAGGGTGTCAGCGCCGGCGAGCGTGGCTGCCACCACGACGACGATGTCGGCATCACCCGCGGCGGTGAGCACCGCTCCGCGGTGAGCGTCGACGGCGCCACGGAGCCG
>NZ_JBAUJR010000182.1:0-9031 GCF_049683935.1 Mycobacterium sp.
GTCCGATCTACGGAATCACCCTGGTCTGGCTGTTCGGGCATTGGCAGTCGGTCTTCTGGGTCAACGTCCCGTTGGCGGTGATCGCCATGGTGATGATCCACTTCAGCCTGCCGAGTCGGCAGAAGACCGAAGATCCCCAAAAGGTCGATGTGGTAGGTGGCCTGCTGTTGGCCGTCGCGCTGGGCTTGGCGGTGATCGGGCTGTACAACCCTGCGCCGGACGGACGAGAGGTGCTGCCCAGCTGGGGTCCACCGGTCCTGATCGCCGCCGCCGTGGCCATCGTGGCGTTCTTCGTCTGGGAGAAGTTCGCGCGCACCCGCCTGCTGGAACCGGCGGGCGTGCACTTCAGGCCGTTCCTGGCGGCTCTGGGAGCGTCGTTGTGCGCCGGGGCGGCACTGATGGTCACGTTGGTCAACGTCGAACTGTTCGGTCAGGGCGTCCTCGGCCAGGACCAGAACGAAGCCGCATTCCTGCTGCTGCGCTTCCTGGTGGCACTGCCCGTCGGCGCGCTGCTCGGCGGCTGGCTCGCCGCGAGGATCGGCGACCGGATCGTCGCCTTCGCCGGCTTGATGATCGCTGCCGGCGGCTATCTGCTGATCTCGAAGTGGCCGGTGGATCTGCTCGCGGCCCGACATGACCTCGGGGTGGTGAGCCTGCCGACACTGGACACCGATCTGGCGATCGCAGGGCTCGGCCTGGGCCTGGTCATCGGCCCGCTGACATCGGCGACACTGCGGGTGGTCCCCGCTGCCCAGCACGGCATCGCGTCGGCTGCGGTGGTCGTCTCCCGGATGATCGGCATGCTGATCGGCATCGCGGCGCTGAGCGCCTGGGGCCTGTACCGGTTCAACCAACATCTGGCGAGCCTGCCCGCGAGCACGGGCGGCAACAGCCTCGCCGAGCGACTGTCAGCCGAGGCCGGCCGGATCCGGGAGGCCTACGTGCTGCAGTACGGCGAGATCTTCTCGATCACGGCCGTGGTGTGCGTCGTCGGTGCGGTGTTGGGTCTGCTGATCAGTGCACGCGGCGAGCAGGCCGAGGAACCCGACGTGACGGGTGAACCTCAGCAGCGCTCGAGCCCTCGACCCATGAGCTGAGGCTCGTCGGTGGGTCCGGCCTCGTCGGAGGTCAGACCCCGCCACGCGTCGAGGACCACGGTCTTGAGGCTGTTCGGGGTGAGCGGACCGGCGCTGAGCCAGCCCTGCAGGGCAGTCATGGTGGTGTTCCTTTGTTCGTGCTCACCAAGGGCAACTCGTCGGTGAAAGCGCGATATTCCCGCGGGCGGCGATGGCCCGGGATTCTGCTCCGAGTCTACCGAGTGAACTGTCCGGATTCGCCCGCTGCCGCGCCGGGTACGCACTGTGAAGCCGGACACGGAAACAGGAGATGAACATGCCGAAACAATTGGATGACAAGCGAATAGCGTTCCTCGTAGCCACCGAGGGGGTCGAACAGGTGGAGCTGACCGAGCCGTGGCGCGCTGTCGAGGAAGCCGGCGGCCGGCCGGAGCTGATCTCCACCGAAGTCGGCAAGGTGCAGGCGTTCAACCATCTGACCGCCGCCGACACTTTCGACGCGCAGAAGGCCGCAGACGATGCCCAGGTGAGCGACTACGCCGGCTTGGTGCTGCCCGGCGGTGTGGCCAATCCGGACAATCTGCGGATGAACACATCTGCAGTCGCCTTCATCAAGAGCTTCTTCGAGACCGGCAAGCCGGTAGCGGTGATCTGTCACGGTCCCTGGCCACTCATCGAGGCCGACGCGGTACGGAACCGATCGATCACCTCGTGGCCCAGCGTGCAGACCGACCTCCGCAACGCCGGGGCGCACTGGGTGGACCAAGAGGTCGTCGAGTGCACCGACGGACCCAACACCTTGGTCTCCAGTCGCAATCCCGACGATCTACCGGCGTTCTGCGACGCACTGGTGCAGGTCTTCGCCCGCGCCTGAGATGTGACCGTTCTAGGCGGGCTTGAGGCTGAGCAGCACGTCGGGGCCCATCGGCTCCATCCCGTCGAAGCGCCATCTCTGCGCGTGGGCGATGCTGAGCACCCCGACGTCGTCGACCGCAGTGATGGGCCCGCCCAACAGGATCGGCGCCACATAGGCCAGGATCCGGTCGATGGCTCCGACACGCAGGAAGGCGCCGGCAAGCGTCGGGCCCCCTTCCAGCAGCACATCGGTGCGGTCCGAGAGCGCCTTGATCACCTCGTGGGGATCACGGGTCCGGATCACCATGGTTCGCGAGTCGTCGTTCAGAATCTTTGCGTCCGGCGATATCTCGCGCTCGCCGACGACCACACGCAGGGGTTGCTTGTCGGCGAGGCTCCCGTCGGGGAGTCGGGCGGTCAACTTCGGGTCGTCGACGAAGACCGTGCCGGTACCGACCACGATCGCATCCGCGGCGGCTCGTCGGCGATGGACGTCCGCGCGGGCGGTTTCGCTGGTGATCCACTGACTTGTGCCATCGGCGGCAGCGCTGCGCCCGTCGACGCTGGTCGCGAACTTCCAAGTCACATGCGGCATTCCGGTGCGCTGCTTGTGCAGCCACTCCCTCAAGGGCCCTCCGGCGACAGCGTCGGACAACACCCCTGCGGTGACGTCGACACCGACTGCCGCCAACCGAGCGGCGCCGCCGGCCGCCTCCGGGTTGGGATCCGACACGCCGTACGCGACGGCCGAGATCCCAGCTTCCACAAGCGCGTCAACGCACGGTGGCGTGCGTCCGAAATGGTTGCACGGTTCCAGGGTGACGACCGCGGTGCCACCGGCGGCACGTCCACCGGCGCGACGCAGCGCCAGCACCTCGGCATGCGGACCACCGGTCGGCGCGGTGGCGCCGACGCCGGCCACCTCGCCGTCACGGTCCAGAATGACCGCTCCCACAGGAGGATTGGGGTACGTCCGCCCCTTGACCCGGTCAGCCTGCTCGATGGCCGCCCGCATCGCGGCGTCGAGATTCACAGGGCCAGATGTGCGGACGCGTCCGCGGCCCGCCGTCGCAGTGCCACCACCGCTGCCGCGGGATCGTCAGCGCTGTAGACCGCCGAGCCGGCCACGAAGCAGTCGACTCCCGCCTCGGCCGCTTCCTCGATGGTGTCGTCGTTGATGCCACCGTCGATCTCGACGATGACGGTCAACTCCCCCGCATCGACGAGTCGGCGCAGTGTGCCGACCTTCGGCAGGACCTCGCGGATGAATTTCTGACCGCCGAAACCCGGCTCCACCGACATGATCAACGCGGTGTCGAAGTTCCGGAGGATCTCCAGATACGGTTCCACCGGCGTGCCCGGCTTGATCGCCAGACCCGCCTTGGCGCCGGCGGCGCGGATGTCACGGGCGACACCCACAGGGTTGTCGGTGGCCTCGGCATGGAACGTGACGTTGAAGGCACCCGCCTCCGCATACGGCGGTGCCCAACGTCCGGGATCGTCGATCATCAGGTGACAGTCCATCGGAATGTCGGTCACCTTCAGCAGCGATTCCACCACCGGAAGACCCAGGGTCAGGTTGGGGACGAAGTGGTTGTCCATCACGTCGACGTGCAACCAGTCGGCGCCGTGCACCGCTGCCGTCTCCTCGGCCAACCGAGCGAAGTCGGCGGCCAGTATCGAGGGCGCGATCAGGGGGGCTGAACCTGCTCCTGGCACGGCACGCATGGACGTCAGCCTACTTGCAGAGCCGCCGCGAACATCGCGTCGGTGCCGTGCCGGTGCGGCCACAGCTGAACGTAAGGGCCGGGCCCGAGCCTGTCGGCCGGTTCGAACAGTGGCCGGGCATCAAGCGCCTGCACGGGCTGGCGGCGCAGGGCGTCGGCGACGACGCCGACCGTTTCGACCAGGTGTGGCGAGCAGGTTGCGTAGAGCACCACACCACCCGGTCGGGTCAGAGCGATAGCGGCGGCCAGCAGTTCTCTCTGCAGCTTCGCCAATTGCGGCACATCACCGGGCTGACGGCGCCATCGCGCTTCCGGTCGCCGGCGCAACGCCCCCAAGCCGGTACAGGGAGCGTCAACGAGGACCCGGTCGAAACCCGGCTGAAGTCCCGAGTCCCGGCCGTCGACCCGCACCACTTCCACGGGCAGGCCCGCGGTGTTCTCCGCGACGAGGTCGGCTCGGCGCGGCGCCGGTTCCACTGCGGTGACGCGGACGCCCTCGACGCCGGTGGCCTGCCCGATTGCCGCTAGTAGCGCTGTTTTGCCGCCCGGGCCCGCACACAGGTCCAGCCATCGCCCGCAGTCGGCGCCGGCCAGTGGCGCCAGCGTCAACGCCCGCGCCACCAACTGACTTCCCTCGTCCTGGACCAGCGCCATGCCGTCGCGCACCGCCGCGAGCGAACCGGGGTCACCGCCGCCGAGATACACCGCGTAGGGCGAATACCGGCCGACGGTGCCGTGGACCTGCTCGGCGAGTTGCGCTCCGGTCAACGCCGTCGGCCGGGCTGCGAGGTGCACGTCGGGGCGGGCGTCGTCACTGGCCAGTAGCGCAGACAACTCCCCCGCGTCGGCGCCCAAGGCATCGGCGAACGCCTGGGCGATCCAACGCGGATGGGCATGCACGAACGCCTGATGGCCCACCGGATCGGTCGTCGCCGATGGGGCCAGCTCGTCGACCCAGTCACTTTCGGCCCGCCGGGCTATCGTGCGCAGCACGCCGTTGACGAATCCTGCTCGCGCGGTGTCGAATTCGATGCCGGCCTGCTCCACCGTCGTCGACACGGCGGCGTGCTGCTCAACGCGGGTGCGCAGCAGCTGGTAGGTACCCAGCCGGAGCAGATCGAGAAGCACCGGGTCGATCTTGTCGATGGGCCGACCGGCCGCGCGTGCGATGACCGAGTCCAGCAGGCCCCGGGTTCGGCAGGTGCCGTAGGTCAGCTCGGTGGCGAAAGCCGCGTCACGGCCGTGGATCCCACGTTCGCGCAGAATGGCCGGCAGCGCCAGGTTGGCATAGGCATCGCGTTCGGAGACCGCTCGGAGTACGTCGAACGCCGCTCGGCGGGCCGGGTCGAGTTCCTGGCGCCGGGGTGGTCGGCGCTTGCCGGGGCGGGTCATACTGCGCGGTCGCTCTCGGAGAGCCGTGCGCCGCGCGCCCAGTCACCCGCGGCCATCGGTTTCTTTCCCGGGGGCTGGATCCGGTCGAGCATGATCGGCTGCGAGCCGGTGCCCACCCGCACACCGTCGCGGGCCGCGCGAATCTGGCCCGGCGCCAACGCTTCCTGCGAATCGGCCTCGACCGTGACCGGTCCCACCTTGATGCGTTGGTCTCCGATCATCGTCCACGCTCCCGGCTGAGGCGTCACGGAGCGGATCCGGCGCTCGACGACGTGCGCAGGCAGATCCCATCGGATTCTGGCCTCATCGACGGTGATCTTGGGCGCGACGGTGACGCCGTCCGCCGGCTGCGGCACTGCGGTCAGGATTCCGTCGGCGATCCCATCGAGCGTGGATTCCAGCAGGGCTGCGCCCGATACCGACAGCCGCCCCAGGAGGTCACCGGCGGTGTCGGTGGGGCGAATCGTCTCGGTGACCACACCGTAGACCGGCCCCGAGTCCAGACTGCGCTCGATCTGGAAGGTGGTGGCGCCCGTCACCGAATCGCCCGCGGCGATCGACGCCTGAACCGGCGCCGCGCCACGCCACGCCGGCAGCAGCGAGAAATGCAGGTTGATCCAGCCGTTGGCCGGCACCGCCAGCAGCTCGTCACCCAGCAGTGCCCCGTAGGCAACGACGGCGCAGCAGTCCGGCGCCAATTCGGCGAGCTCGGCGACGAACTCGGATGAGTTGGGGCGCGCGGGGCGCAACAGCGGAATGTCGTACTCCAGCGCGATCTGTGCCACCGGCGATGGCGCGGGGCGTCCGCGTCGTCCGGCGGCGGCATCGGGTCGGGTCAACACCGCGATGACATCGTGGCGACTCGACTCGAGGAGCCGACGCAGTGACGGTAGGGCCGGCTCCGGGGTGCCGGCGAAGACAACTCGCACCGAGTCAGTGTAGGGACGGGTCAGCGCGGGGTCTGGTAGTACTCCCGTTCGGACACCCCGACCAGCGGCGCGACGAACATCCACGGGATCGTCGTGAGTGACCGGTTCAGCGTCGCGACCGCATCGTTGTAGTACTGCCGGGCGAAGGCCAGCTTGTTCTCGGTGTCGGCCAGATTCTCCTGCAGGTTCAGGAAGTTGTTCGACGAGTTGAGCTGCGGATAGGACTGCCCCAGCGCCAACAGCGGGACCAGTGCGGTGTCGAGATCCTGCTCGGCGGCGCTGCGCTGGGCTATCGACGTCCCGGTCGTCGCGGCCGCGAGGACCGCGCGCGCGTTGGTGACGTGGTCCAGCACGCCCTTTTCGTGGGTGGCGAAGGTCTGCACCGCGTGCACCAGGCTCGGAATCAGCGACGCCCGGCGGGTGAGCTCGACGTCGATGCCGGCGAGCGCTTCGGCGACCCGAACGTCGGCAGCACGAATCTTGTTGTAGCCGACCACAAATCCGATCAAGACGAGGACCGCCAGGATCAGTACCACGATCAACAGGAATTTCACCATGACCCGCCTCCTCCGCCGCCACCACCACCGCCGCCACCGCCACCACCGCCGCCTCCCCCGCCCCCTGATGAGGAGGACTGCGACGCGGTGTAGGCGCCGATCGACGATGACAGGGCCGATTCGAAACTGTCGAAGTCAGCACCACTCGAGCTCCCGGCCAATCCCCACCCTCTTGAGGAACTCGAAGAGCTGTACCAATCCGGCTGCGGGGCCGCGGTATGGGTGTATGCCTCGTACTTCTTGGCCCACAACGCTGCGGCACCCGCGGCGACGGCGAACGGCACGTATGCGGTGTACAGATCTTTCCTGGCGCCGAAGTCGAACCGGGCCTCGGCGGAGTCGGTGGCCAGCATGCGGTGGAAGCCCCCTGCGCGCGACCACAGCTCGCGGCCGGTCGCGGTGCGCCGGGTTCCTACGCCGGGGTTCCACGATCCGACTGAGCACACGAAGAACGCCGCACACGGGAGAACCCACATCGTCGAGGGGAAGCCCCATCGGAAGACCGCGCAGATCATCAGCACGAAAGCCACACCGTTGGCGGCGCGAACCCAGAGTTCCTTGTTGCGCTTGACCATCAGGTGCTCGTCGAGGGCCCACTTCTGCACCGCTTTGGCCATGTCGGTCTTTGCCTTGCTGAGCCGCTCCCCAGACTTGACCGTCTTCTTCGCCTCGAACTCCCTGCCGGCGCCCTTGACCTTCAGCGCCATGGCGACGGCCGTGCTGACCGGATCGATGTCGGCCCAGCCTCTGTCGGCGATCCCGCGGACGTTCCACTGTTTGTCGTTGACCTGTTGCAGGGTGATGAGTTTGCGTTCGGCGAGATAGAACAAACTGGCGGTGAGCCCGTTCTTCGGGACGGCCTCGGTGCGGATGTACTCGGTCTGCACCGGGCCCAATCCGGGCGGGGGCGCGTACTGCAGCGGGAAGCCCGGCGACCGCTCGAGCGTCCGGCGGTACCACAGCGACCCGCCGAGTCCGGAGATCACGGTGAGCGCGCCCACCCAGATCACGCCGGTGACCGTTTGCCCCAGCACCCCATCCCAGGCGAACGGCCAAGGAGATTCCTGCCGCTGCGGGGTTGGGACGTCGACGCCCGCGCGCAGCGTGACCGGGGTGCGGGGCCCCAGGGAGGCCGCGGACAGGGTCACCGTGTTGCCGCTGACGGTCAGGTTGTCGCAGGGCCGACCGATGCCCAGGCCGACCGAGCACTGCGTGCTGCCGACCGCCGCGGGCAAGGTGACGCGGATGTCGGCCCGAGTGATGATGTTGTTCCAGGAAGGGGCGATGACGTTCCAGAAGAAGACCGAGGATGCCTCCCCGGCCCCTTCGGTGGAGGTCGCGAACTGCCGGTCCGCTCCGGTGTCACCCGGGTCGAGCACGCCGGGGATGGTGTACCGGATCTCGAAGACATGGGTGCCCGGGCTCAGGGTGCGATCCGGGTCGCCGATCTTGGCCACCCGGAATCGCTCATCGTCCTCCCACAACATTTGATAGGGAACCGGTCCGCCGTCGAGCAGGACGGAGTTCACCGCCGGTTCCTGACGCACCCGGGGGTCGTTCTGGTTGACGACGTCCCAGTACCGGAAGATTCCGCGGCGGCCGCTGGGGAACTCCGTGGTGATGGTCTCCACGGCGGTCATATCGCCGGCGTCGTCCACCACGATGTCGACGTCGTAGTCGGTGATCACCACCGGGTCGTAGGGGACGGAGCCGGCGGACTCGCTGCCTCCGTGGAAGATCACGGGCCACAGCACCATGAAACCGAGGACGAGCAGCCCGAGTACGAGGAACAGCGACGCGGCCAGCAACCTGCCCAGACGCTCCATTCCACCTCCTGTCGGTGCGATCAAGATCACCCTATGTGCAACGGGTCGATCTGCACACGGACCGGCTCCTGGTCGTGGCGGGCGCTCTGGATCGCCGCCGCCTTGCGAAGCGCCGCGGCCAGCGCCAGCCCGCCCTCACGCGGGACCCTGACCAGCATTCTGCTGACTGGCAGCTCAGCCGACACCCCGGGCGGTCTGCGGGCCCCGACCGGGAGCTCAACCGGCCCGATGCGCTCAGCCGTCTGCGGGAGCTCGGCGGCATCCAGCAGCGCCGTCACCGCGGCCGGGGCTCCGTCGACCGCCGCCATGTGAACCGCCGGCGGCAGACCGACCTCCTCGCGAGAGTCGAGTTCGGTCCGCGCGTGGCCTATCGGATCCCACCGGATGAGTGACTGCACCGTGGGTATCGCGGATTCTGCGACCACCACGACCACGCCGCCGTCGGCGCGGCTGCGCACCAGCGCGGCTGCGGCCATCCAACGCCGCAACGTGTCTTCGGCGGCGCGGAGGTCCTGTCGGCCCAGCAGGGCCCAGCTGTCCAGAAGCAGAGCTGCGCCGTAGCCGCCCTCGGCGAGCGGCTCGACACCCGGTGTGGCGACCACCACCGCGGGCCGGTGCGGCACGGCGTCCACCACCCCGTCGCCGCCCGAGGTGATCACCGTCGCGCCG
>NZ_JBAUJR010000183.1:0-6520 GCF_049683935.1 Mycobacterium sp.
GGCGTGGGTGCGCGAGCTCGAATACGGACGGCTGCAGCTACCCGTCCCGGACTGGCAGGTGCTGCTCGACGTCCCGACGGAACTGGCGGCGCAGCGGGCGGTCGATAGGGCGGCGCAGGACTCCGACCGGGCGCGCGACGCCTACGAAAGAGACGACGGCCTGCAGCAACGCACCTCCGCGGTGTACGGGGAGTTGGCGTCGGCGGGCTGGGGCGGGCCGTGGGTGGTGGTGCCCCCCGACGTCGACGCTGGGGCGCTCGCGAGGAAATTGACGGCGCCTGCGTCGTAAGCAGGACGAAACGCCGCGACGGCACTACTGTCCACCCTGGGGGAAGTACAACGTTCCGGGGGGATCAATGGCCGTTCGCATTCATTCGTACGCCGACCTGCTGACGATGCTGGACGAACTCGTTCACGACATGAAGTCGGCGAGCGAACAGTTCGACCAGGGCCGGCTCGTCGAGGCGACCATGCTGGCCACCCACGTCCGCAAACTGGTGCATCAGTGCGACGAGTCGGATGCCTTGATCCATCAGCTCGGCCTGCAGGCTCAGCTCACCTGGGTCGACACCGCTGGCGTTCCGAATCCCAAGACCACGTCGTCGTCCGCCTGCCTGACGCTGATGAAGGTGTGCGGCGGACCGCGCCGTCATGCCGAGTACGTGCCGAAACTCGGGATGTACCCGCCGGCGCCGATACGCACCAGGGACGGCGGGAGCATCGAACGGGGATCACGAATCTCGTTCGACCACTGGTGGACCAACCCGGTGGTGAAGGACTGCGACGGGATGGTGTTCTCCCGTAAGCAGCTCGTACTCGCGCTGGCACGCTACGGATGCGACCCCGCCGACGACGCCGAGACGGCGGCAGCCTGCGAAGCCCTGCGTTCCAGCCGGTCGCTGCGGTGGGTCGTCTCCGGCCAGAAAGCCTGGGCGTCAACAGCTCTCGAGTCGAACCCGGTCATGGCCAGCATCCGTCAGATCGCCTACGAGACGCTCCAGACGATCCGTCAGCAGCGCGACGTCATCGAGGGCACCCTCGCCGCCTGAGGCGGGCGGTCGTCGCCGCTGGCAGGATTCGCCACGTGACGCGCCGAACAGTGATCCTGGCCTGCTGCGCCGCGCTGGTCGTGGCCGGTTGCCAACGCTCGGTCGACGGTGCCTCCACACCCGCCACCGGGTTGGAGTCGCTGCCGCTCACCGTGCAGGACGTCAGGGAGATCAGCGGATTCGCCGGGTTCGCTCGGGTGGCCGACGACGACCGGATCGTTTCCGACACCGCCACCCCCGAGGGCCCGTGCCGTGCGCTGTTCGACCAGGGGGCGGCCTTCGGTGACAACCGGGTCGACATCCGCACCGTCGAGGACGAGGGCGACCTGAACGCGGGGGACCCGGCACCGCTGACCACCTCGGCCATCCAGACCGTCGTGACGTATGCCGACAGCGACCGCGCGCGGGACGCGTTCGGCCGCCGCCTGGAGGACATGACCGACTGCGCCGCGCTGAGGCTCGAGTTCATGGACGGAGTCATCTCGCGACCCGACCAGGACACGGTCGGCTACCTCCATGACGAGTGGGCACTGGTATCCGCGGTCAAAGCCTCGGTCGTGGTCGACGTGGCGGTGACCGTGATGCCCGAAGCCGAGCGGATCGCCTCGGAAATGACAGCGCGGATCCTCGACCGCATCGACTGATCCGGCGTGCGCCGAAACGGCGTTCCCCGGCCGGAATGCCGCTCGCGCGTCGCGATCCAGGCCTCGGTGCCGGTCAACACGCAAATCGTTCGGTGTGGTATCCGAGGTTTATCGCATTCTGGTGACACCATGGACACCATGAGGCAAAGGATCCTGGTCGTCGATGACGACCCTTCGCTCGCCGAGATGCTGACCATCGTGCTGCGCGGTGAGGGCTTCGACACCGCCGTCATCGGTGACGGCACCCAGGCCTTGACGGCCGTGCGTGAACTACGGCCCGATCTGGTGCTGCTGGATCTCATGCTGCCCGGCATGAACGGCATCGACGTCTGCCGGGTTCTGCGTGCGGACTCCGGCGTCCCGATCGTGATGCTGACCGCCAAGACCGACACCGTCGACGTGGTGCTCGGTCTGGAATCGGGCGCCGACGACTACGTGATGAAGCCGTTCAAGCCCAAGGAACTCGTCGCCCGCGTGCGCGCCCGGTTGCGTCGCAACGAAGACGAGCCCGCCGAGATGCTGTCGATCGCCGACGTCGAGATCGACGTGCCGGCTCACAAGGTCACCCGCCAGGGTGAGCAGATTTCGCTGACCCCGCTGGAGTTCGACCTGTTGGTGGCGCTGGCACGCAAACCCCGTCAGGTGTTTACTCGAGATGTGCTGCTCGAACAGGTGTGGGGTTATCGGCACCCCGCCGACACCCGTTTGGTGAACGTCCATGTCCAGCGTCTGCGGGCCAAGGTCGAGAAGGACCCGGAGAACCCGCAGGTGGTGCTCACCGTTCGAGGAGTGGGATACAAGGCCGGACCTCCGTGACCTCACACGGCTCAGCCGTGGCCGTGATCTGTCACGGCTCAGCCGTGGCCGCTCGGCGGTGGCCGTGATCTTCAGCTCCAGACGGCGTATCCGACGCTCCGCACCACTGGTCCGCGGATTGGGTGCGCTGGGCCGTGCGCTCGGGTCGGCGTGGCGACGTTCGCTGCAGCTGCGGGTGGTCACGCTGACGCTGGGGCTGTCGCTCGCCGTCATCATGGTGCTCGGCTTCGTGTTGACCAGCCAGATCACCGATCGCATTCTCGAGGTCAAGGTGCGCGCCGCGACCGAGGAGATCGAACGCGCCCGCACCACCGTCAGCGGCATCGTCGGCGGTGAGGAGACCCGCTCGCTGGACAGCAGCCTGCAGCTGGCCCGCAACACCCTGATCGACCGCAAGGCCGACGAGGGCACCGGCCTGGCGGGCACCTTCGATGCGGTGCTCATCGTCCCAGGCGACGGTCCGCGGGCGGCCACCGCGGCGGGCCCGGTCGACCAGATCCCCAACGCGCTGCGCGACTTCGTCAACGCCGGTCAGGTCAGCTACCAGTACTCGACCGTGCACACCGACGGCTTCTCCGGACCGGCCTTGATCGTCGGCAGCCCGACATCGTCGCCGGCGGCCAACCTCGAGCTCTACCTGATCTTCCCGCTGAACAGCGAGGAATCCACGATCACCCTGGTCCGCGGCACCCTGGTGACGGGCGCGGTGGTGCTGCTCGGGTTGCTGGCCGCGATCGCGCTGCTCGTGGCCCGCCAGATCGTGCTGCCGGTGCGCTCGGCGTCGCGCATCGCCGAGCGGTTCGCCGAAGGCCACCTGGCCGAGCGGATGCCGGTGCGCGGCGAGGACGACATGGCCCGGCTGGCGGTGTCGTTCAACGACATGGCCGAAAGCCTGCAACGCCAGATCACCCAGCTCGAAGAGTTCGGCAACCTGCAGCGGCGCTTCACCTCTGATGTGAGCCACGAGCTGCGCACCCCGCTGACCACGGTGCGGATGGCCGCCGACCTGATCCACGACCATGCCGACGAACTCGACCCCGCGCTGCGGCGCTCCACCGAGCTGATGGTCAACGAACTGGACCGATTCGAATCGCTGCTCAACGACCTGCTGGAGATCTCGCGCCACGACGCCGGCGTCGCCGAATTGGCCGTCGAAGCCGTCGACCTCCGGGGCATCGTCAAGAGCGCGCTCAACAACGTCGGTCATCTCGCCGAGGACGCCCACGTCGAGCTGATCTTCGACCTTCCCACCGACGACGTCATCGCCGAGGTGGACCCGCGCCGGGTGGAGCGGATCCTGCGCAACCTGATCGCCAACGCCATCGATCACGCCGAGCGCAAACCGGTGCGCATCCGGATGGCCGCCGACGAGGACACCGTCGCGGTGACCGTCCGCGACCACGGCGTCGGGTTACGGCCCGGCGAGGAGAAGCTGGTGTTCAGCCGGTTCTGGCGGGCGGACCCGTCGCGGGTACGTCGCTCCGGCGGCACCGGCCTGGGATTGGCGATCAGCATCGAGGACGCCCGGCTGCACCAGGGCCGCCTCGAGGCGTGGGGCGAGCCCGG
This sequence comes from Mycobacterium sp., assembly GCF_049683935.1. Taxonomy (GTDB): domain Bacteria; phylum Actinomycetota; class Actinomycetes; order Mycobacteriales; family Mycobacteriaceae; genus Mycobacterium. The sequence continues at coordinate 4,076 of NZ_JBAUJR010000183.1, forward strand.
CAAGGGCGCCTGCTTCCGGTTGACGCTGCCGCTGGTCCGCGGGCACAAGGTGACCAGCAGCCCACTGCCCGTCAAGCCCATCGAGAGTGCCGCCAGTGCGCCGACCCGCCGGCCGACGCGCGACCGCGAACCCGCCGGGGAGAGCGTGTGACGCGCGTCTGGGTTGCGCTCTGGCTGTCCGTTGTCGTGCTCGCCGTGGCCGGTTGCGCCGGGGTGCCCAGCTCGTCCTCACCGCAGGCGATCGGGACCGTCGAACGGCCCCCGCCGCCGAGCCTTCCCGAACCCACACCGGGAATGGATCCCGACGTGATGCTGCGCGAGTTCCTCAAGGCGACCGCCGACCCGTCCAACCGGCATCTGCTCGCCCGCCAGTTCCTCACCGAGTCGGCCTCCAGCAGCTGGGATGATGCGGGCAGCGCGCTGCTGATCGACAACGTGGTTTTTGTCGAAACCCGCACCACTGAAAGGGTTTCGGTGACGATGCGCGCCGACATCCTGGGCTCGCTGTCGGACATGGGGGTATTCGAGACAGGGGAGGGTGCGCTGCCTGACCCCGGCCCCATCGAGCTGGTGAAAACCACCGACGGCTGGCGCATCGACCGGCTGCCCAACGGAGTCTTCCTCGACTGGCAGCAATTCCAGGCCACCTACAAACGCAGCACCCTCTACTTCGCCGACCCGACGGGCAAGACCGTGGTGCCTGATCCGCGCTACGTCGCGGTGTCCGATCCCGACCAGCTGGCCACCGAACTGGTCACCAAGTTGATCGCGGGTCCGCGACCGGAGATGGACAAGACGGTGCGCAACCTGCTGGCTCCGCCGTTGTCGCTGCGTGGACCGGTGACGCGCGCCGATGGTGGCCGGGCCGGGGTGGGGCGCGGTTACGGCGGCGCCCGCATCGACCTGGAGAACCTGTCGACCACAGATCCGCAGAGCAGGCAACTCCTTGCGGCGCAGATCATCTGGACGCTTTCCCGGGCCGGAATCAACGGGCCCTATGTGATCAACGCCGACGGCGCCGCGCTCGACGACCGGTTCGCCGACGGCTGGGACACCGCTGACGTCGCCGCCACCGATCCCGGTGCCGTCGACGGCGCCGCGGCGGGACTGCACGCCCTCGTCGGCGGGTCGATGGTGCGACTGGACGGTCAGCGGGCGCCGCGGGTGGCGGGTTCGTTCGGGCAGATCCCCGGGCAGACGGCTGCCGCGCTGTCCCGCGGCGGGCAGTTGGCGGCGTCGATCGTCACCGAACGCCCCGGCGCTCCCGACATGGCGTCGTCGCTGTGGGTCGGACCGTTGGGCGGCAACGCCTCTCAGGCGATGGACGGCCGCAGCCTCAGCCGGCCGAGCTGGTCACTGGACGACGCGATCTGGGTCGTCGTCGACGGCATCAACGTCGTACGTGTCATCCAGGACGCGTCCGGGCAGCCCGCCCGGATCCCCGTCGACTCCACCGCGGTGTCGACCCGCTATCCGGGGCCGATCGCCGATCTGCAGCTCTCCCGGGACGGCACCCGCGCGGCGATGGTGATCGAAGGGCGGGTGATCGTCGCCGGCGTCGAGCAGACCGAAGGTGGCGGCTACGCGCTGACCTACCCGCGGCGGTTGGGATACGGGTTGCGCGACACCGTGGTATCGCTGTCGTGGCGCACCGGTGACGACCTCGTCGTCACCCGCACCGACGCCCGGAATCCGGTGGCGTACATCAACATCGACGGCGTGAACTCCGACGGACCGAGCCGCAATGTGCTGATGCCGGTGACGACGGTGGCGGCGAACCCGTCGGCGGTCTACGTCGCCGACGGCCGCGGGGTCGTCCAGCTCTCCGCGTCGTCCGCCGAAGGCGAGCCGGGGTGGACCGAGGTCCGGCCATTGATGGCAGCGGGTGCGCTGCCCGTGCTGCCGGGCTGACACCGGACGTGTTGTCGGACAGCCCTCCGACAGCCAGCCCTACAGAAGAGGTCAGTGGATGAACATCAACGAGGTGCGGGTGCCCCGCAAAACGGTGCTCGCCGGCGCGGGAATCGGCCTGGCGGCCGCCGCGCTGGCCGCCTGTTCCAGTGGCGGGGACTCCGGCGGTGATTCCGGCGGTGAGCAGGCCGCCTCCTCCGAATCGCCTGCTGAGCCCGATGCGCTGACCACCACCGCCGAGGTGCCCGTCGGGTCCGGCGTGGTCGTCGGTGAGGTGGTGGTGACCCAGCCCGTGGCCGGCGACTACAAGGCGTTCTCGGCGGTGTGCACACACAGCGGGTGCCTGATCGATTCGGTGGCCGACGGGACGTTGAACTGTCCGTGCCACGGCAGCAAGTTCAGCCTCGACGGTGAGGTGGTCAACGGCCCGGCGACGCGACCGCTGACCGCGGAACCGATCACCGTGCAGGGGGAGTCGATCGTCCTGGGCTGAGGGTCTGCCCGCTGGCCCGGTCCGCTGGCCCCGTCCCGCGC
>NZ_JBAUJR010000184.1:0-12523 GCF_049683935.1 Mycobacterium sp.
CTGCTCACTCGGATGGGCGCCCAGGACACCAGGCTCACCTGGGAGGAGCGGCGGATGCGCCGCGAGGTGCGGGCGACGGCCAACCGGCTGGCCAACTTCGACGACGCCAACCTCAGACGGTCGGCGCGGGCTGCCGTGGCGGCCGCCGCGCGTGTCGAACGCGCTCTCGAGATCCTCGGCGACACGGTGCCCGACCACCTGGCCGCCGCGGGCAGTCTCCGGGTGGCTCATCGGCAGGCCTCGCTCGAGGAACTGGGACGGCTGGCAGATCCGCCGATGACCAAAGACGCTGTTGCCGGCCGGATTCGGCGTCTGCTGTCGATGGCCGACCGCAAGGCCAAGCAGGACAACATCCCCGACACCGAGTCGGCCGTGACCCCAGACCTGCTGGAAGACGCCTGACGTGTTGGTCGGCGTCGCCTATCCGGACCCGCCTTTCAATGCGATGCCCGGTGACACCGGCCTCGACATCGAGTTGATGACGGCACTGGCAGAAGCCCTCGGCGAACCCGTCGAATTCGTCGCCTACGCGGGTGACGGATCGGACTGCGAGGATTTCGACGGCATCTTCGACCGGTTGGCGGCCGGTGAGTACGACTGCGTCGCCGCGGGCACCACCGTGACGTCTGCGCGCGAGCGCCGAGCGACGTTTCTTCCGCCCTACCTGATCTCGGGGCAGTCCATCGCCGTCGACACCGGTCGGCTACCGCACGTGCACTCCACCGACGACCTGGTCGGTCTGACGATCGGGGTGCAACGTGGCAACACCAGCGAGCAGATCGCCGAGCGACTCGTCGCCGAGGGCAAGGCCGCGCGGGTGCGTGTCTATGACTACAACGCCATCGGCGCGGCGATCTCGGACCTTTCCACCGGCGACTGCGACGTCGTGATGAAGCTCGCGCCCGTGCTCACCGAACTGGTCAAAGGGTCGCCCGGTGTCGAGGTGGTCCAGCGCGGTCTGACCGTGGAGGACATCGCGATTGCGGTGGCCCCGGACGATCAGGCGCTCGCAGGCAGGTTGCGGGTCGCTCAGGCCGAACTGGAGGCGGCGGGCACGCTGCAGCAAATACGTCGCAAATGGTTGGGAAATCCCTACGCCGACCAGAGCCTGGGAATGCTCTGACATCGGCGGGGACAGGCCGCGCGCAGCGAGAAGGACAAGCACTAGGCTGGGCGCCGAGCGGTGCTGAAGATGTAGGTGACCGAACGGTGCAGTTCAACCGATACAGAGGAGAGAGACGTGACGATCCGGGTAGGCGTGAACGGCTTCGGCCGCATCGGGCGCAACTTCTTCCGCGCCCTGGACGCGCAGAAGGCTGCAGGGAAGAACACCGACATCGAGATCGTGGCTGTCAACGACCTCACCGACAACGCTTCGCTGGCGCACCTCCTGAAGTTCGACTCCATCCTGGGCCGGTTGCCCTATGACGTCAGCCTCGAGGGCGAGGACACCATCGTCGTCGGCGACGTCAAGATCAAGGCGCTCGAGATCAAGGCCGGACCGTCCGAACTGCCGTGGGGTGACCTCGGTGTCGACGTCGTGGTCGAATCGACGGGCATCTTCACCAACGCCGCCAAGGCGAAGGGCCACCTCGACGCGGGCGCCAAGAAGGTCATCATCTCCGCGCCGGCCACCGATCCCGACATCACCATCGTGCTCGGCGTCAACGACGACAAGTACGACGGCAGCCAGAACATCATCTCCAACGCGTCGTGCACCACGAACTGCCTCGGGCCCATGGCCAAGGTGCTCCACGACGAGTTCGGTATCGTCCGCGGCCTGATGACCACGGTGCACGCCTACACCCAGGATCAGAACCTGCAGGACGGCCCGCACAGCGACCTGCGTCGCGCGCGTGCCGCCGCACTGAACATCGTGCCCACCTCCACGGGCGCCGCCAAGGCCATCGGCCTGGTGATGCCGGAGTTGAAGGGCAAGCTTGACGGCTACGCACTGCGGGTGCCGATCCCCACCGGTTCGTGCACCGACCTCACGGTGGAACTGACCAAGGCCGGGTCCGCCGAGGAGATCAACGCCGCGATGAAGGCAGCCGCCGAGGGCAAACTCAAAGGCATCCTGAAGTACTACGACGCGCCGATCGTCTCGAGTGACATCGTCACCGATCCGCACAGCTCGATCTTCGACTCGGGTCTGACCAAGGTGATCGACAACCAGGCCAAGGTCGTCTCCTGGTACGACAACGAGTGGGGCTACTCCAACCGCCTCGTCGACCTGGTCGGTCTGGTCGGCAAGTCACTTTGAGGGCGAGCGAAGCGACGGGGAATTAGGTAGATCCGATGGGCATCAATTCGCTCGATGACCTTCTGGCCGAGGGAGTTTCGGGGCGGAGCGTGTTGGTGCGCTCCGACCTGAACGTGCCACTCGACGAGGACGGCTCGATCACCGACCCCGGCCGCATCACCGCGTCGGTGCCGACGCTCAAGGCGCTCAGCGACGCCGGAGCGAAGGTCGTCGTCGCCGCGCACCTCGGCAGGCCCAAGGGTGAGCCGGACCCCAGGTTCTCACTCGCCCCGGTGGCCGCCGCGCTGGGTGAGAAGCTCGGCCGCCACGTCCAGCTGGCCGGAGACGTCGTGGGGTCGGATGCACTCGCCCGTGCCGAGGGTCTCACCGACGGCGACGTCCTGTTGCTGGAGAACATCCGCTTCGACCCCCGCGAGACCAGCAAGGACGACGCCGAACGCGCCGCACTGGCCAGGGATCTGGTCGAACTCGTGGGCGACGACGGTGCGTTCGTCTCCGATGGTTTCGGGGTGGTGCACCGCAAGCAGGCCTCGGTCTACGACGTCGCGAAGTTGCTGCCGCACTACGCCGGCACGCTGGTGGCCACTGAGATCAAGGTGCTCGAGCAGCTGACCGATGCAGGCGAGAAGCCCTATGCGGTGGTGCTGGGCGGATCGAAGGTGTCCGACAAGCTGGCGGTGATCGAGAGTCTGGCCACCAAGGCCGACAGCCTGGTCATCGGTGGTGGCATGTGCTTCACATTCCTTGCGGCCCAAGGGCTTTCGGTGGGCGGATCACTGCTCGAGGAGAGCATGATCGACACTTGTCGCAAGCTGCTGGACACCTACGGTGACGTGTTGCACCTGCCGGTGGACATCGTGGTGGCGGAGGAGTTCGCGGCCGATTCGCCGGCCGAGACCGTGTCTGCCGACCAGATTCCGGACGGCAAGATGGGCCTGGATATCGGGCCGGAGTCGGTGAAGCGGTTCAGCGCGCTGCTGTCCAACGCCAGGACGATCTTCTGGAACGGTCCGATGGGGGTCTTCGAGTTCCCCGCGTTCGCAGCCGGCACCAAGGGAGTGGCCGAAGCGATCATCGCGGCGACCGGCAAGGGCGCGTTCAGCGTCGTCGGCGGCGGCGACTCGGCGGCGGCCGTGCGCCAACTCGGCTTGCCCGACGACGGCTTTTCCCACATTTCCACCGGTGGGGGCGCGTCACTGGAATACCTTGAGGGCAAGGACCTGCCCGGTATCGACGTTCTGAACTAGGAGACTTTCGTGTCGCGTAAGCCGCTGATCGCCGGCAACTGGAAGATGAACCTCAATCACTTCGAGGCGATCGCCCTGGTGCAGAAGATCGCTTTCTCGTTGCCGGACAAGTACTTCGACAAGGTCGATGTCACCGTCATCCCGCCGTTCACCGACCTGCGGAGTGTGCAGACGCTGGTCGACGGTGACAAGCTGCGACTCACCTACGGTGCGCAGGATGTCTCCCAACACGATTCCGGTGCCTACACCGGTGAGATCAGCGGTGCGTTCCTGGCGAAGCTCGGATGCACCTTCGCCGTCGTGGGGCACTCGGAACGACGCACCTACCACAACGAGGACGACGCGTTGGTCGCCGCCAAGGCGGTGGCTGCCTTCAGGCACGGGCTGACCCCGATCATCTGCATCGGCGAGCACCTCGACGTCCGGGAGGCCGGCAACCACGTCGAGTACAACGTCAATCAGCTGCGCGGCTCGCTGGCGGGCCTGTCGTCCGAACAGATCAGTCAGTCCGTCATCGCCTACGAACCGGTGTGGGCGATCGGCACGGGGCGTGTCGCCAGCGCGGCCGACGCCCAGGAGGTGTGCGAGGCCATCCGCACCGAGCTGGCGGCGCTGGCGTCCATCGACGTCGCGGCCGGGGTGCGGGTGCTCTACGGCGGATCGGTCAACGCCAAGAACGTCGGCGAGATCGTCGGTCAGACCGATGTCGACGGCGCTCTGGTCGGCGGCGCATCGCTGGACGGCGAGCAATTCGCCACCCTTTCGGCTATCGCGGCGGGCGGACCTCTTCCCTAACCCGAAGCCCGGAGGGGGCGCCGGCGCCCTGTAGTCTGGCGGCCATGGAATTGGCCCTGCAGATAATCCTGGTCGTGACCAGTGTGCTGGTTGTGCTCCTGGTCCTGCTGCATCGCGCCAAGGGTGGCGGCCTGTCCAGCCTGTTCGGCGGCGGTGTGCAGTCCAGCCTCTCCGGCTCCACGGTGGTGGAGAAGAACCTCGACCGGTTGACGCTGTTCGTCACCGGTATCTGGGTCGTCTCCATCGTCGGCATGGCGCTGCAGATCAAATACGGCTGAGTCACTTCCGGGTGCCCGGTCAAGGCATCACCCTCACGACGACCTACTTCCCGTTGTCGTGGGGGTTTCTGCTGTTCAAACCCAAGGTCCTGCTCAACGGCTATGAGATGCCGGTGGCCGGTTGGGGGCGCGCGCACTATCCGACCTGGCCGGGTCGCTACCACGTGCAGGTATTCGTGCCCTACCTCATTCCGCCCCGGGTGGGCACGGCCGAATGCACTGTGACCGTGCACGCCGGCCAGTTCGTCGAGCTCGAATACAAGATGCCACTCTGGGTGTTCAGTCGCGGATCGCTGGGGCCACCGCCGCAGCGCTACGGCGGCGGCGCTGTGGTCGTCGCTGTCACGCTGGTGGCCGTGGTGATCACACTCGCGTTGACGATGCTGCTGCTTTACACGTAGCCACAGCGGCGGGTGCCCTCGCTCTGCGCTCCCACAGCTCGCACTTGATACTTGAACACATGACTGAGCTCTCCGACGCGACGTCGGACACTGCCCTCGAGCCGATCGGCGCGGTGCAACGCACCCAGGTGGGCCGAGAAGCCACCGAACCGATGCGTGAGGACATCCGGCTGCTCGGCGCGATCCTCGGCGACACCGTCCGCGAACAGAACGGCGACGCGGTTTTTGATCTCGTCGAACGCGCGCGGGTGGAGTCCTTCCGGGTCCGTCGTTCGGAGATCGACCGCGCTGAGCTGGCGACGTTGTTCGACGGCATCGACGTTCGGCAGGCCATCCCGGTGATCCGGGCGTTCACCCACTTCGCGCTGCTGGCCAACGTGGCCGAGGACATCCACCGCGAGCGCCGCCGGGCGGTCCACGAGAAGGCGGGCGCGCCGCCACAGGACAGCAGCCTGGCCGCCACCTACCTGAAACTCGATACCGCGGAACTGGATTCGGACACTGTCGCCGACGCCCTGGTCGGCGCGCTGGTCTCGCCGGTGATCACCGCGCATCCGACCGAGACCCGTCGGCGCACGGTGTTCGACACCCAGCACCGCATCACCGAACTGATGCGCCTGCGCCTGCACGGGCACGCCAAGACCGAAGACGGCCGAGACGTCGAGCGTGAGCTGCGCCGCCACATCCTCACGCTGTGGCAGACGGCGCTGATCCGGCTGTCGCGGCTGAAGATCCAGGACGAGATCGAGACGGGACTGCGGTACTACGCTGCGGCGTTCTTCGAGGTGATCCCGCAGGTCAACGCCGAAGTGCGGGCAGCCTTCCAGGCGCGTTGGCCGGACACCGTGGGGGCACCTCCCGCTGGCGGGGGACTACTCGAAGAACCGATCCTGCGACCAGGATCGTGGATCGGTGGTGACCGCGACGGCAACCCCAACGTGACCGCCGACGTCGTCAGGCTGGCCACCGGTCGTGCCGCGTACACCGCCCTGGCGCACTACTTCGTCGAGCTCACCAAGCTCGAGGAGGAGCTGTCGATGTCGCTGCGGCTGGTGCACATCAGCGACGAATTGACGGCGCTGGCCGAGGCCTGCCACGAGCCCGCCCGCGCCGATGAGCCCTACCGCCGCGCACTGCGGGTGATACACGCCCGGCTGACCGCCACGGCGCAACAGATCCTCGACGGGCAACCCGAGCACCAACTCGACCTCGGTCTGGAGCCCTACCTGACTCCGGGTGAGCTGTTGGCCGACCTCGATGCCGTCGACACGTCACTTCGCGCCAACGGCAGCGCGGTGCTGGCCGACGACCGGTTGACTCGACTACGAGAAGCAGTGCGTGTCTTCGGCTTTCACCTTTCCGGATTGGACCTGCGGCAGAACTCCGACGTCCACGAGGAAGTGGTGGCCGAACTGCTGGCATGGGCCGGGGTGCATCCCGACTACGCCTCGCTGGGCGAGTCGGAGCGAGTCGAGTTACTGGCCGGTGAATTGGCCACCCGGCGGCCGTTGACCGGGCCGGATGCAAATCTTTCCGAGTTGTCGCGCAAGGAACTCGACATCGTCACCGCGGCCGCACGGGCGGTGCATGTCTTCGGGCCGCAGGCCGTTCCGAACTACATCATCTCGATGTGCCAGTCGGTTTCGGACATGCTCGAAGCTGCATTGCTGCTCAAGGAGGCCGGCCTGCTGGACGCGTCGTCGGACCATCCCTACGCGCCGGTCGGGATCGTGCCGTTGTTCGAGACCATCGACGACCTACAGCGTGGCTCCGCGATTCTGGAAGCGGCCCTTGATCTTCCGCTGTACCGCGCCGTCGTCGCCACCCGTGGCGACAGCCAGGAGGTCATGCTCGGCTACTCCGATTCCAACAAGGACGGGGGGTATCTGGCGGCTAATTGGGCGCTCTACCGCGCCGAACTCGACCTGGTCGAGTCGGCCCGCAAAACCGGCATCAGGCTGCGACTGTTCCACGGCCGCGGCGGCACGGTGGGCCGCGGTGGCGGCCCGAGCTACGACGCGATCCTCGCCCAGCCGCCTGGCGCGGTGCAGGGATCGCTGCGGATCACCGAACAGGGTGAGGTGATCGCCGCGAAGTACGCCGAACCCAGGATCGCTCACCGCAACCTCGAGACCCTGCTTGCCGCCACCCTGGAAGCGACGCTGCTCGACGTGGAGGGACTCGGCGACAGCGCCGAACCGGCCTACGAGGTGCTCGACGACCTGGCTGCGCGGGCACAGCGGGCGTATTCCGAACTCGTGCACGAGACACCGGGATTCGTCGAGTACTTCAAGGCGTCGACTCCGGTCAGTGAGATCGGTGCCCTCAACATCGGCAGCCGACCGGCGTCTCGCAAGCCGACCACGTCGATCTCGGATCTGCGGGCCATCCCGTGGGTGCTCGCGTGGAGCCAGTCGAGGGTGATGCTGCCCGGCTGGTACGGCACGGGAAGCGCGTTCGAGGAGTGGATCGCCGAGGAGGACGGGCGGCTGGAGGTGCTGCAGGACCTGTACCGGCGCTGGCCGTTCTTCGCGACGGTGCTGTCGAACATGGCGCAGGTGCTGGCGAAATCAGATCTCGGTCTGGCCGCGCATTACGCGGAACTGGTCGAGGACGAGGCGCTGCGGCACCGGGTGTTCGACAAGATCGTCGACGAGCACGCCCGCACGATCCGCATGCACAAGCTGATCACCGGACAGGACGACCTGCTGGCGGACAACCCGTCGCTGGCACGGTCGGTGTTCAACCGCTTTCCCTACCTCGAACCGCTGAACCACCTGCAGGTCGAGTTGCTTCGCCGGTTCCGCTCCGGCGACGAGGATGAGTTGGTGCAGCGCGGAATCCTGTTGACCATGAGCGGATTGGCTACCGCGTTGCGCAATAGCGGATAGGGGACGGGTCGGCGGCTCGAGCGACCCCGCCGATCTGCGCGGGCACCGGTCGCGGATGACCGTCCCACTGCGGCGTCATCTCGTAACGGCTGAGCAGGTAGGTCATCGCTGTGGTCATGGCCGCCAGTGAGAACGGCTGCGCGGGACAGGAGTGTCTGCCGTGCCCGAACGCGGTGACCAGCGCCGGTGAGAGCAACCCGGTCTGCTCCCGCAACCGGGGTCCACGCCACCGGTCGGGACGCCACACGTCCAGACCGGGCGCCGCCGAGGTGTTCAGCAGCGGCAGCAGGGTGGCGATCGTCCAGCCTGCGGGCACCAGGTAGGTGGCCTCGCCGGTGGCCAGTTCGACCGGTGTCAACACCGTCCGGGCCATGATCGACCGCTGTGCCAGCCTGATGCTCTCCAGCGCGCACTGCTGTGCCCGCGCGGTGTCTCCGCCCGCGATGCGGTCCCGCTCGGCGGGACGCCCGATGACGTCGACCAGCGCCCAACCGAGCGCGGCCATCAGGTTCGACATCGACGCGATGTGGATGAGGGCGACATCGAGGGCGATACCGCGGACCCGGATCTGGTCCGGCTCACCCGACCACGCGTCCACGATCCGGGAAAACAGTCCGTCGTCGGATTGAGCTGCCGGAAGGGCGAGTTCGATGATGTGGGTGATGTCGTCGAGCGCGGCACGTTCGGCGCGTTTGCCGGTGGCGGCGACCTGGGCCATGGCGGCGGGGTGCACAAACGCATCGGAGCCGTCCAGAGCGTCAAAAGCGTGCACCAGCCGTTCGAACGGATCACCCTGCGCGCATCCCCGGCCCGCCCACGAGGCCAGACCCATCCGGTGTCCCAACCGGCGGGTCAGGGCGAACAGGTCCACCGTTCCCTCGGAACCGAGTTCGGCACCAGTCAGCTCGAGCGCCCAGGCGAGGTTGTCCAGGTAGGAGGTCACATCGTCGCGGCGGAACAGCCCGGTGGGCAACGTCCGGCGGCCGTCGAAGAGCTCTTCGGGGAGCTTGCGGCGCAGCATCAGGAAGTCCGCGACACCCTTGCTGGCCGCCTGCTCGGGCAGTGCGTAGAACGATTCGACGCCGGTGGGGGAGAACGTGAACAGGTAGCGGTCGTCACCACTGTGGACGGCGAAGGTGTCGCCGTGGCGTCGGCGCGCGTCGCCGATCGCGGCGACGGCATCGGTGACGGTCACATCCCACGGCAGGCCGGTGCCGTCGGCGACCGGTGGCGGTGGCGTCGGAGCTGTCAAAGCCCGGCGGTGCGACGCACTTTGTTGACGGCGCCGCGCACCACCTGCTCGGTGGCGGCCAAGGGGGAGATCATCGATTCCCCGACGTCAACGATTCGCTCGACGCGGACGACGATGCCCTCCATCCGGTCGACCACCGAGTGCAGCCGGGGCGCCAACTCGTTGATCTGGTTGATCGTGTCGTTGAACCGCTCGAGGGTGGCGTCGAGGTTGCGGGTCGAATGGTTGAGGTCATCGAGCGTTTCGCCGAGGCCTTCGAGAATGGTGTCGACCTGCTCGACGGTGACGTCGGCGTTCAGCGCCGCCTGCGCGAGCTTCCTGATCCGCTCGCCGCCGGTCCGGACTGCTGGTCTGTCACCTTTGTCTGCCATGTCGGCCAGTATGACGTGTGTCACCGGGGAGTCGACTATGTTCCCCCTTGATGAGGTGTCGCAGGGTTGCTCTTTTTGCCACATGCTTCAACGGCGTGATGTGGCCTGAGACGCCGAAAGCGGTTGTGCGGCTGCTGCGTCGACTCGGATGCGAGGTCGGGTTCCCGCTCGAGCAGACCTGCTGCGGGCAGATGTGCACCAATACCGGCTACGCCGACGAGGCACTGTCTGCGGTGCGCACCTTCGCCGCGGCGTTCGGCCGATACGACGCCGTCGTCGCGCCGTCGGGATCTTGCGTCGCCTCGGTTCGTCACCAGCACCGGGGGGTCGCCGCCCGGTCCGGAGACCGGCGACTGCAGGACGACATCGCGTCGCTGACCCCCCGGGTGTACGAGCTCTCGGAGTTTCTGGTCGACGTCCTCGGGGTCACCGATGTGGGCGCGTACTTTCCGCACCGCGTCACCTACCATCCGACCTGTCATTCACTGCGTATGTTGCGGGTGGGCGACCGACCGCTGAAGCTTCTCGAGGCGGTGCGCGGCATCGATCTCGTCGACCTGCCGGGGGCCGACCAGTGCTGCGGGTTCGGCGGGACGTTCGCGATGAAAAACGCCGACACCTCGGTGGCGATGGGATCCGAGAAAGCGCGAGCTGCGCGCGAAACCGGAGCAGAAGTGCTTGTTGCCGGCGACAATTCGTGCCTCGCGCATATCGGCGGCCTGCTCTCCCGGGAGCGCAGCGGCATGCGGGTGATGCATCTGGCCGAGATCCTCGCCGCGACCGGGGACGATCCGGCGTGACCGGGCATCCCCATGTCGGGGTCACCAACGCGTTCCTCGGGATGCCCACGTTCCAGAGTGCCGCCCGCGTGGCGTTGAAGGATTCGGTGCTGCGTCGCAATTTAACCCGCGCCACCGGCATCATCCGGGACAAGCGTGCCGCCGTCGTCGGCGAACTCGACAACTGGGAGGAGCTGCGACTTGCCGCCGAGGCCATCAAGGACGCGGCGCTGCATCGGCTCGACGAGCACCTCGAGACGTTCGAGGCCAATGCGACCGCGGCAGGGGCGACGGTGCATTGGGCTCGTGATGCCGAGGAGGCCAACCGCATCGTCGTCGACCTGGTGCGTGCCGCCGGCGCCTCTGAGGTCGTCAAGGTCAAGTCGATGGCCACCCAGGAGATCGAGCTCAACGAGGCACTTGCCGCTGCGGGCGTCAACGCCTGGGAGACCGACCTGGCCGAGCTCATCGTCCAGCTCGGTGACGACTGGCCCAGCCACATCCTGGTGCCGGCGATCCACCGCAACCGGGCCGAGGTACGGGAGATCTTCCTGCGGGAGATGGGCAAGGTCGGTCGTCCGGCCCCCGACGATCTGAGCGATGATCCCCGGCGGCTTGCCGAAGCCGCCCGGCTACATCTGCGGGAGAAGTTTCTGCGAGCCAGGGTGGCGGTGTCGGGCGCCAACTTCGCGATCGCCGACACCGGCAGCCTGGTGGTGGTCGAGTCCGAGGGAAACGGTCGGATGTGCCTGACACTGCCGGAGACCTTGATCTCGGTCGTCGGGATCGAGAAGGTCCTGCCGTCCTGGCGCGACCTGGAGGTGTTCCTCCAGGTGTTGCCCCGCAGCAGTACCGGCGAGCGGGAGAACCCCTACACCTCGATCTGGACCGGGCCGGCGGCCGGGGACGGTCCTCGCAACGTGCACATCGTGCTGCTGGACAACGGACGTACCCGAGTGCTGGCCGACCCCCAAGGCCGCTCCGCGCTGCGGTGCATCCGGTGCTCGGCGTGTCTGAACGTCTGCCCGGTCTACGAACGCGCCGGCGGTCACTCGTACGGTTCGGTGTATCCGGGTCCGATCGGGGCCGTGCTGACCCCGCAGTTGCGCGGCACCGGCAGCGACGTCGACAAGTCGTTGCCCTTCGCTTCGAGTCTTTGCGGGGCCTGTTTTGACGTCTGCCCGGTGCGCATCGACATCCCCTCGATGCTGGTGCACCTGCGCACCCGGGTGGTGGACGAGAACCGTGGGGGCGTGCCGTCGGCGGAGCAACTCGCCATGAAGGCCGCAGGCTGGCTGTTCGCCGATCATCGTAGGCTCGAGGCTGCGGAGGCAGCCGCCGGTGCCAGCGGAAAAGTGTTGCGCAGCAGGCTGTTGGGCGCCAAGCAGACTCTGCATTCGCTACCTTGGCCGGTGCGTGCCTGGTCGGATGCGCGCGACGCGCCGGTGCCGCCCACCGAGTCTTTCCGGTCCTGGTGGACGCGCACCGACGGGGGCCGCGATGAGTGATGCCCGAGCCGAAATCCTCGGACGCCTCCGAGAAGCACTGGCCGACCAACCTGCGGTGCCGACCGTGCCCTGGGTCTTCGGACGTGCGGTCGGCACCGGCGACCTCGACGTCGTCGGACGATTTGTGGAGCGGGTGGCCGACTACCGGGCCCGCGTCGAACGCGTCCGCGCTACGGGCACCGGAGGTGCGATCGCGGCGGTGTTGCAGGGGTACGAGCGAGTGGTCGCCGATTCGGCGGTGCGGGCCGCGTGGCCGGCCGGCGCCCGGTGGGTCGACGACCTGGGGTTGAGCAGCCATGATCTCGACGGCGTCGACGCTGTGGTCACCACGGCGGCGGTCGCAATCGCGAACACCGGAACCATCATTCTCGACCATGGCGCCGGTCAGGGACGGCGGGCGCTGAGCCTGGTTCCTGACGTGCACGTGTGCGTCGTGCGTGCCGAGCAGATCGTCGACGATGTTCCGAAAGCGGTGGCGCGACTGATGGATTCAGGTCTGCACACCCGGCCGTTGACGTGGATCAGCGGCCCCAGTGCGACCAGTGACATCGAGCTGGACCGGGTCGAAGGTGTGCACGGACCCCGCACGCTGCACGTCATCGTCGTCGGTTGAGTCGGCCCGACTGAGCCCCCGACTGCCGAGTCAGATCTGGCCGGGCATACCGGTGCCCATCGAGGGCATCGGCGGGGCCATCATCGGTGGAGGTGCGATCGGGGGCGCCGCGATGGGCGGCGGTG
>NZ_JBAUJR010000185.1:0-8625 GCF_049683935.1 Mycobacterium sp.
GCGGGCAAGCCCGTCGGCGTCTGCGGCGAGGCTGCAGCCGACCCGCTGCTGGCGTGTGTGCTCACCGGCCTGGGCGTGACGTCACTGTCGGCGGCCGCCGCAGCCGTGCAGGGTGTCGGGGCGAAGCTGGCTCAGGTCACGCTGGCGCAGTGCAAGGAAGCGGCCGAAGCGGTTCTGACCACGTCCAGCGCCGCCGACGCTCGTGCGGCGGCTCGGGCTGTGCTGGGCTGACGCGATCGGTTCGATCGGCTTGCCGTAGCTGAAATTCGTTCGCTTGACCTTGCATGAGATAGGGACGCAGCTTCCAAACGAAGGCGATCAGGCGCGCCTACGAAATAGGAGCGCAGCACCTCTGGCTCAGACGTTCACCCCAATGGCTCGGGCGTGAAGGTGACGTCGACACCGCCCACGGTCATCGTCACCTGGCCTTCCATCACCATCACCTGCGCCGCGACCCGTCGATCGACAGTCTGAGCCAGTTGCTGCACCGGTGCGTGCGGTATCTGCATTACAGACAGGTTCGGCAGCCCCACCACTTTGGGGCCGACGGTGCGCCACCAGGTGGACACGCCGGCGGCGAACGGGAACAGCCACACCTGGTCGGCCTGGCTGGCCGCCTTGCCCAAGGCGCGTTCATCGGGCTGGCCGACGTTGATCCACTCCAGGATCCGGCCCGTGTAGTCGGCGAGCCGCAAGTCCGGAACCCCAGGGGTGGACAGGCCCGCCCCGAACGCCAACTCGCCGTCGACGTCGCTGAGCCGGTGTGCGCGCAGACCAAACGCCAACAACCGCACCACCATCCGCTCATCGGTTTCACTGGGATGACGGGCCACGGTCAGCGTGTGATCGGCGTAGTAACCGTGATCGACATCGGAGACGCCGAGTTCGACTTTGAACACTGTTGCAGAAAGGGCCACGTCATAGTGTCCACCCTGGTGGTGTTTCCCGAGCAGTCAGGCTCGCATGATCGTCTATGAAGTCGGCGCTGGTTCGGTAGAATTCTGCGAGCCGGACAGGGTCGCTATCGGGCCGATAGCCGACAAGCGCCAGCACTCCGACGTGTTGATCGACGAGATCGGCTTGACGGCTGTTGAATCGGTCGGCGGCGACGACACGATGGGCCAGGATGGCGAGCCCGGGAGTCTCCGCGCTGATGCCGAGCGTCTGTCAGTGCTCGCCCAGTTGGCCGGCGGTCACCGAGCGGTCGAGGCAGACGCGGACGTAGGACAGTTGGGTGCCGGATGCTGAGTACAGAGCCATGTACTCCTGGTCGATCCCGCCGCCGACCTTGATCAGTCCGAAGTCTGGGAGAGCCTGTGCGAGAGTTCCGGTGATTCGCCCGTGGACCATCGATTGCCCAGCGGCATCATCGAAGAATGGGCCGTTGAGGATGGTGAATGTCAGGTCGGGGAACGCATGCCACATCGCGCTGAAGACGTCACGCACCTCGCCAGCGCTGTGGAATACAGCACCGGGAACGAAGTCGTCGTCGAACTCGGCGTTTTCGGTGAGCACCTCGGTGATGCCGTCGAGATCATGACTGTTCAGCACCTCGTAGTAGCGGGACAGCAGATGCTCCACTGTGATTGTTTCCATGACGGTTCTCTCCTTGAATCGATTGCTGTCTAGGGACTTTGATTCTGTGACCGCATGCGCGGACTTGTGTTGTTCAGTGGTTGGTGCCGACTGATCTGTCCGTCGGCACGAGGGCGATGCCGACGTTGCGCCGCATCCCGCCGCGCAGCTTGCTGAAGAACTGGAACAGTGCGCCGAGCGGGCCGTACTGGTGGGCGACCGCGGCGTAGACCTGTGCTGTCTCAGCAGGATCGAGAATTGTTGCCGTCGCGTCGACGGGTGGACCTTTTGGGCGACCGCGGCGGTCGCTGGCGGCGACGGTGACGTGCGGGTTGTTGCGGATCCGCTTGACTTTCCACGAGTCTGCTTCGGTGATCACCAGGAGACGATCCTGGTCGGGAGCGGCCCAGATGACGGTCGGCTTGGGTCTGCCGTCCTTGGTGAACGTGGTCAGCAGGATGTTCCGGGATCGTGCGATATCGGTGAAGGCGGCCATGGCGTTGGTGGTCCCGTCGGCGTAGTGAGTCGTCAATTGGATTGGTGTCAGGTGTGTTCTGACGCCGTGATCCTGTCGGCCAGGTGTAGCTCGAAATCACCTGGTTGCTGCATTCCTGCGCCGAGGAACCCGGCGATCCGCTGCTGTACGGCGGGGTCGGCGAGCAACTGGTAGAAGCGGTCCTCGGTGGCGGTGAACCACGCAATGTCGGGCAGGCCGCCGTGGGAGTTGAGCGTCTCTTTGGCTGCGGAGATGGCGGCCCGGTCGAAGCCGGCCACGCGCCGGGCGAGGGTGACGACGAACTGGTCGAGTTCGGCGTCGGGCAGGGCACGGTTGATCCACCCGTAGGCGGCGGCGGCATCGGCGTCGAAATCGTTGGCGCCGATGATGATCTCCAGGGCGCGAGCGCGCCCGGTGTTGAGGGCGAGGCGCTCGCTTCCGCCGCCGCCGGGGATGAAACCGAACCCGACCTCGGGGTGGCACAAGATGGCCTTCTCCCGGCTGGCGAACCGCAGATCGCAGGCCAGGGCGAACTCACTACCGACGCCGCGGGCGCGCCCGCGGATGGAGCAGACCGTGAGAAACGGTGCTACCTCCAGCCGCACGGCAATGTCAGGCCATAACGCCAGCCCGGTGGTCGGTTGCGGGTTGCGGTCGAACTGGTCGGCGCGGAGCAGGTCGACGTGGGCCATGAAGAAGTCGGGGTTGGCGGACTCGAAGACCACGACCTTCACCGAGTCCCCGCCCTCCCAAGCGCTGAGCGCGGCACTCAGCTCACCGACTAGGTCGGGGTCGAACAAGTTCAGCGGCGGATTGTCGATGACGACGTGCTGGTATCCGAGCACAGGCTCGGTGATGGTCAAAAGGGGCATGCTGCAGCTTCTTTCGCGACACTGAGCGGGTCTCAGGGGGCTGGGGTGTGGGTGACGAAGCTGGCGATGACGTCGGCGCTCATCTCGGGGTACTGGTGCTGGGGTCCGTGCCCGCTGTCGGGCCAGGTGGCCACGAACAGTGTCGGCCAGGTGTCGTTGACGGCGTACCAGTTCTCGACCGGGAACACCAGGTCGTGGTCGCCCGACAGTGCCAACACCGGGATGTCGGTGGTGGCGAAGAACTGCGAGTAGGCGCCGTCGGGGTCGGGAAACGGGGTGGTCGGGTCGCTGGAGGCGATCAGGGAGGTGTTGAATACCTCGGCAGGGGTGGCGAAGTCGGTGACCTCGCCGCGTTCGGCGATGCGCGCCAGGGAGGCGTCGGCGAGGGCGCGGCTGCGCGCCGAGTTCGGTTCGAAGAACAGGATGTACTCGTCTTCGGCGCTGTAGACCGGCTTCATGGCTGTGGGGAAGAACAGGTCCTCCGATGGCTTGGCCATCAGTCCCGGCGGCATGGTGCCGATAGCCAGCACGTGGCTGACCTTCTCGGGATGCAGAGCAGTGAACACCATTGCGGCGAATCCGCCCAGGGACCATCCGCCGATGATGACCGGGCCCAGGTCGAGGGCGTCGACGAGATCGTTGACGTCTTTGGCCATGTCGGTCTTGCCGTAGCTGGGCTGGCCGGTGGAATAGCCCAGCCCCGAGTAGTCGAAGACGGTGACGGTGAAGCTCTCGGCCAGCTTGTCGAGGAACAGGGGGTCCCAGCTGTCCATGGTTCCTCGCAGCCGTATGCAGAGCACCAGGTCTGGGCCGGTGCCGAACGTGCGGTACGCCAGTGTGCGGCCGTCGACGTCGACGGTCTGATTCGGCGCGGTGAGTGCGGTGGTCTTGTCTGTGGCAGTGGTCATCTCGCTACTTCCTGGGCTCGGCGCGACATATTCAGGCGAAGCGCTTGGCGAATTTCAGGGCTTCGTCCGCGACGTCGGGCCAGCCGTGGTCGATGACCAGCGAATGTCCGCGGTCTTCGACCTCGACGTACTCGGTCGTCTCGGGGTTCTTGAGTTGCTTCTTGTAGCTGCCGTAGGTGAACGCCTTGGGTGCGGTGGTGTCCTTGGTTCCGGAGATGATGAGCAGCGGACCGCGGTTGGGGTTCTTGACGTCGACCTTGCACGCCTTGCTGAAGCTGAAGTTGGCCAAACCCGCTTGGAACAGTGGCATGCCGGAGGCCGGCACGTGGTGGGTGTCGTACAGCTTGCGGGTTTCGGCCTCGGAGAGGTTGTTGCCCCATCCGTACTTGAACTGTTCGAAGGTTAACGTGATCGCCTTCTTGCGGTTGGCGGGGTTCTTGAGCACTGGGAAGCCGGACTTGAGTGCCGAGAACGGCAGAGGAAGAACGCCTTTGATGGGCGCGTTGTCGATGGCGATGGTCGCGGCGGCTGCGCCGTCATCGGCGATCTTCTGGACGATCAAGCCGCCGAAGGAGTGCCCGACGACGACGGGCTTCTGCCGCAGCCCGGACATGACGGCCAGGTAGTGATCGGTGACGGTCTGGACGTCTTTTCCGGCGAACACCGAGGGGTTGGCGTAGGCCTCTTGCCGGGTGCGGGGATCGTCGGGCCATCCCGGCGCGAGCGTGGTGTAGCCGTTCTCCTCGAACAGGTTGCGCCAGCCGTCCCAACTACTGGGTAACAGCCACAGGCCGTGCACGAAGACCACGGGTCGCAGGCCCGACGCGTTGGCGCGTTCGACTTCGGCGAGTTCCCATTGCGTGACGTTCTGGTTTTCGTGCTTTCCGGGCATCGGGTGTGCTCCCTCGGGTTGGCGGGGTGGGTGTTGGTGATAACGCTATGGAACGGGCGGTCTACCGGTCTTGATCAGATGCGCACGGAAACAGTGCATTTCGTGCACACCGCGGTGCTCATTCGGATATGACGACGGCATGAACCGTGCGTCGTAGAAGGCACCCGCCTCGAGTCTTGATCGGGAGCGCGAGGAAGCGGTCACTTCCAGCACGGGAAACTGACGTCAGACAGAACCGAGATGGTTCTTGCGATACTCGCGCGGGCTCTCACTGAAGAGTCGGCGGAAGGCGCGGGTGAAGTTGGCCTGGTCAGGAAATCCCCAGCTGTAGGCGATCTCGGCAATCGTCCGTTTGGCGCCGTCGTCACGGATCAGTTCGCGGGCAGCACCTTCGAGGCGCTGGCTGCGCACCCAGTCGCCGAGGGTGATGCCGTGCTTGGACAGGATCAGATAGGCATACCGTTCGGAAATGCCGTGCTCCTTGGCCAGTCGCGCCATGTTCAGATCCGGATCGCGCAGGTGCATCTTCAGATACTCGATCATCCGCACGCCGAGGCTTTCGTGCAGTGGCTCACGGGCACGGTAGTCGTCGCCGGCCGTTACGGCGAACAGTGCCCGCAGCATCTCCAGGGTGGGGCGCTCCAAGGCCTGGCGTTCGGCATCGGGCAGATACACCGCGTGTGAGCCGAGGTCCACCAGATAGCGGGCGACGATCGACCCCAGTGTATGACCGCGGTTGATCAGTTGTCCCAGTTGGTAATCCAGAACGCCTTCGGGTAGTTCCAACGCGTCGTAGTCGACCATGAAGGTGTGCTTGGCCACGTTGTCGAAAGTGGCGCTGTAGGGCTGTGCCGAGCTGTACGGAACGACGTCGCCGCGGCTGGCGTCGGTGATGGTGTCGTTGTGCTGGAACACCGAGGTGCCGGAGGTGACGACCGACAACATCATGGTCCGTTCGTGGTCCTCGTCGACGCGGTGCGCGCCGCGATGCACAATTGCGCCGCGGCCGTTGCACGACACCATGAACAGCCGGCCGAAGTAGTCCGCCGTCGTGGACACGTGCAGTTCGTCGACGGGGATGGTGGACACGTCGATCGGCACCGGGTTCTGCTGCAGCAGTTCCCGTAGTGCCGGCTCGCGCTCAGCGGGCTCGATCGAGTCCAGGTCGAAGCTCATGGGCATGGGCGTGATTCCCTTGTCGTACCGCTGGTGGGTGCCGTCGCCGGCCCTGAGGTGGTGACCGAGGCACTGGCCGCGTCGGTGGCCGCGGTGAGGGCAGCGGTGAGGGTTTCAGCGCGTGCGAGACAGGCGAGGAGCACGCCGGTGTGGGTGTCCCCGGCTCCCGTGGTGTCGACGACAGCGCCGACCACTGGTGCGGGGATATGCACGACAGAGTCAGTGAGTGGTCCACCTGTGGCCAGGCATCCGTGCGGACCTTCCCGCAGCACCACCGCGAGGTCGCCGGACATGCCCGGCTGACTCAGCACCGCCGTCAGCAGATCGGCGTGGCGGGCGTCGCCGGCGTCGGCGAGGATGCGCGCCTCGCGTTGGTTCAATGTCAGGACGTCGAGACGGGGAAGGACGCGCGACCACACCTCTGCGGGGATATCAGCGATCAGTGGTCCGGGGTCGAGCAGGACTTGCGGGCCGACAATGCCCCGTTCGAGGTGTGTCAGCCACTCGGCGATCACCGGTCCGCTGCCCGGGTAGACCAAGTCGTAGCCCGAGAGTGCGATCAGGTCCGCGGGTCGCACGTCGAGGACGTCGAGATCCGCTGTCTGTGTACTGGATTCGGCGCCAGGAGTGGTGATGAACGTCCGTTCTCCGTCCGGTTCGACTAGCACGATGCAGAATCCGGTATCGCCGTCGGATCGGGCGGGGAACGCCGCGGTGATGCCCGCGTCGTGCACTGCGGCTCGGACACGATCTCCGTTTGGCCCGGTGCCGTGCGGCCCGGCGTAGATGCACGAGGCGCCCTGACGTGCGGCGGCTGCGATGACGTTGAATCCGCCGGCTGCGTCGGTACGGGTCCCGGCGGCCAGTATGTCGCCACCTCTGTCCGGCAGACGTGGAACCTCGACCGCGAGGTCAACCAGGATGCTGGCCAGCGAAATCACCCGTCCGCGGTCAACCACGAGAAGGACTCGGCCGATCGGCATCCACGATGCTGGCAGCGGACGGGGTGGACACCTGTCGAATCACGCTGTCGGACGGTGCCTTCGAAGAATTATGAGAGCTGAGCTGGCTCAGTGTGGAGAAGAGCGCCGCGGCAGTGACGCCGGCGACCAACCAGCCCAGCGAGTTCTGCCCGACCCAGGTCGACGCCCACGGACCGGCAAACCACACTGTGTCGCCGACACCGGCGCGAGTGAACAACACGCCCAACGTGATTCCCGCCAGCCAGGCCAGCAGCGCGGGCCAGTTCACGCCCAGGCGGTACCAGTACACGCTGCCCGAGGTGGTATCTACCAGGTCCGCCGCGTCGTAGGAACGGCGGGTGCTCATGTCGACCAGGAACACCGCCGCCCAGGCGGTCAACGGCACCGCCAGCAGGGTGAGGAAGGCGGTGAAGGGACCGAAGAAGTCCTGCGCCATGATCGTGATGTAGAAGCCACCCGCAGTGATGAGCACGGCGTCGATGGCGACCGCGGTGGTGCGCCGGATACGTATCCCACCGGTGAGCAGGTTCAGTCCCGAGGAGTACATCGACAGATCCGCGCCGGCGATCAACCCGAACACCGCGGTCGTGAGATACGGGATGAGCATCCAGTTCGGCAGGACCGCACCGATTGCGGCGACGGGATCGTTGGCTGCTGCCAACTCCGCGTTCCCCGACGCCATCAACGCACCGGTGGAGATCAGCACCACCAGCGGGAGGGCCGCACCAGCGACGGTCGCCGCCACGATCCGCGCTGAGCGGGTGGCTCGCGGCAGATAGCGGGTGTAGTCGGCACCAGCCGACAGCCAGCCCAATCCCGTTCCCGCAGCGATGAATCCCACCCCGCTGATGACCGCGGTCCACGATCCGGCGGGCATGTCGAGCACTTCGGCCCAGTCGACGGTCAGCAGCAACAGCCCCACGACGACGACGCTCAACGCGCCGAACACCCAAGTCAGCCATTTCTGCACCCACATGACGGTGGCGTGGCCGAAGAGTCCGACAAAGGCGGCGACCATCACCACTACGAGGACGCAGGCGGCGGTGGTGACGGTGCCGGTGGGAACGCCGATGAGGCTCAGGACGCGGATCAAGGCGAACGCCGCTGTGGTGCACATGACGGTTTCCCAGCCGACGAAGCCCAGCCACGACACCAGGGTTGGCGCCCAGTTGCCCCGGATGCCGAACACCGCACGCGAAAGCGTCAACGCCGGCGCACCACCTCGCTTGCCGGCCGTGCTGAGCAGTCCGACCAGGAGAAACGATCCGGCCGCCCCCAGCGCGGCGACCATCGCCGCCTGCACCACGTTCAACCCGGTGAACGTCACCAGCGCGGCGCCCAACGTGATTCCCAGTACGCCCATGTTGGCGCCGAACCACATCCAGAACAACCCGAGTGGTTCGCCGTGGCGCTCCTCGTCTGGGACGGGCTCGATACCGCGCGATTCGATGACGCCCACCGTGTCACCCTTGTACTCGGTCACCCGGGCACCTCAGCACCGGTGGCCGTCAGTCGCAGGCGGACGAGGTCTTTGGTGAGCGAATCCAGATCCAGGTCCGGGTTGGCCGCCATGAGTTCGGCGATGACCTCGGCGGGGAAGGCGCTGGCGCCGACGTGTGCGGCGACGACCGCGCCGGCTATCGCGGCGATCGTGTCGCAGTCCCCGCCGAGACTGGCGGCGCGCCGGCACACCTCCCATGGGTCTCCGGGGAACATCGAAGCC
>NZ_JBAUJR010000186.1:0-9462 GCF_049683935.1 Mycobacterium sp.
ACCCAAGGCCGAGCCGCAGCCCGAACCCGAACCCACGGCGGAAGCCGAGCCCGACGCAGCGCCGGAACCGGCAGCGCCGACCAACGGTTCGGGCAACGGTTCAGGCAACGGCGAGGCCCGTATCGTCGGCGACGAGCCGCCGGTGAAGGGCCTCGGCATCGCCAAGGGTGCGCGCCGGCCCGGCAGGAAATAGCCGGCCTTCCCTGACCGCCGTGTCGTTCTCGTAGCAAAAAGGCGTGGACAACCGTGGGAGACTTCTCGATGTGAGCACCCATCAGTTGCCGTGGCACGCAACCGGCCAGCAAGGCCGGCCGCGCACGTTCACGCAGTCGAGCAAGCTGCAGGACGTCCTGTACGAGATCCGCGGACCCGTACACGAGCACGCCTCGCGCCTGGAGGCCGAGGGACACCGGATCCTCAAGCTCAACATCGGCAACCCGGCGCCGTTCGGCTTCGAGGCGCCCGATGTGATCATGCGCGACATCATCTCGGCACTGCCCTACGCACAGGGGTACTCCGATTCCAAGGGCATCGTCAGCGCGCGCCGCGCCGTGTTCACCCGCTATGAGCTCGTCGACGGGTTCCCGCGCTTCGACATCGACGACGTGTATCTGGGCAACGGCGTCTCCGAGCTGATCACGATGACGCTGCAGGCGCTGTTGGACAACGGCGACCAGGTCCTCATCCCGGCTCCGGACTACCCGCTGTGGACGGCGTCGACGTCGCTGGCGGGCGGTACCCCGGTGCACTACCTGTGCGACGAGACCCAGGGCTGGCAGCCCGACATCGCCGATCTGGAATCCAAGATCACCGACCGCACCAAGGCCATCGTCGTGATCAACCCGAACAACCCGACGGGGGCGGTATATCCCCGCGAGGTGCTCACCCAGATCGCCGAGTTGGCGCGCAAGCACGAGTTGATGCTGCTCGCCGACGAGATCTACGACAAGATCCTCTACGACGACGCCGAGCACATCGCGATGGCCTCGGTCGCCCCGGATGTCCTGACGCTCACCTTCAACGGGCTTTCGAAGGCCTATCGTGTCGCGGGTTACCGCTCGGGCTGGCTGGTCATCACCGGCCCCAAGGAACACGCCACCAGCTTCATCGAAGGCATCAGCCTGCTGGCCAACATGCGGTTGTGCCCGAATGTGCCTGCACAGCACGCGATTCAAGTTGCGCTGGGAGGCCATCAGAGCATCGACGATCTGGTGCTGCCCGGTGGCCGGCTGCTGGAGCAGCGTGATGTCGCGTGGACGCAGCTCAACGAGATCCCCGGGGTGTCGTGCGTGAAACCCCAAGGCGCGCTGTATGCATTCCCCCGATTGGACCCCGAGGTCTACGACATCGCCGACGACGAGCAACTCGTCCTCGACCTGCTGCTGCAGGAGAAGATCCTGGTGACCCAGGGCACCGGCTTCAACTGGCCGACACCGGATCACCTGCGGATCGTCACGCTGCCGTGGGCCCGGGATCTCGCCAATGCGATCGAACGTCTGGGCAACTTTCTCGTGAGCTACCGGCAGTGATGCTCTGACAGCCGCTACCCATACCCTGTCGGGGTGGCCCACTCACATTCACACTCGCATTCGCTGAGCGGCCCGTCGCCGCTCGGGCCACTGGCCGCCAAGATCGTCGTCGGACTCCTGATCGCCTGCGGCGTCGCGACACTGATCGGCGCCGCGCTGCTGTGGCCCAGCGGGCAGAAGGCCGATATTCCGCTGCCGTTTCAGAATGCCGCCGGTAATGCGGTCACCACCGAGGCCGGCCACGTGTTGTCCAGCAGTTCCGCGCCCTGCGGTAGCCCGTCGTCGGGCGCGGTGCTCACCGATGATCCGCTGCCCGCCCAGGAACAGGGCGCTTCTCCCTGCGTGCAGAACCTGGTGGCCATCGACTCCGGACCCAACGAGGGCGCGAACACCCTGCTGGAGTTCAGCGGCGGCCCCGGCCAACCCAGCCTCGCCGTGGGCGACGACGTCCGCCTCAGTCGCACGGTCGGCGACGGCGGCACCACCACGTACGCGTTCTACGATTTCGAGCGGTCGTGGCCGCTGGCGGCGCTGGCCGTGGTGTTCGCAGTCGTGATCGTCGCGGTGGCGCGCTGGCGGGGTCTGCGTGCGCTGGTCGGCATCGTGATCGCTTTCGGGGTGCTGGTGGTGTTCCTGCTTCCGGCACTCCGCGACGGTGCGCCCGCCGTTCCGGTGGCGGTGGTGGCCTCCTCCGCGATCCTCTACGCGGTCATCTACCTCGCTCACGGCGTGAGCCTGCGGACCAGCGCGGCCCTGCTGGGGACACTGGCCTCGCTGCTGCTGGCAGCCTTCCTGTCCTGGGGGGCAATCGAATTCGCGCATCTGACCGGACTGTCCGAAGACCAGAACAACGAGGTGGCCGCCTACCTGGGCAATGTGTCGATCACGGGCCTGCTGCTGGCGGGGTTCATCATCGGTTCGCTCGGTGTCCTCAACGATGTGACGGTCACGCAGGCTTCCACGGCGTTCGAGTTGGCCGCGGTCGGTGACGGCACGTCACGTCGCGAGGTGTTCGTCGGGGCCATGCGGGTGGGTCGCGACCACATCGCCAGCACCGTCTACACGCTGGTGCTGGCGTACGCGGGCAGCGCGTTGCCGCTGCTGCTGCTGTTCAGCGTCGCGAATCGCTCGCTCGGTGACGTGCTGACCAGCGAAAGCGTCGCCATCGAGATCGCGCGCTCCGCGGTGGGCGGCATCGCGCTGGCGTTGTCGGTGCCACTGACGACGGGCATCGCGGCGCTGCTGGCGACGCCGACGACTACCCGGGCTGTGTGACCCGGTACACCTCGATCTCCTCGGGCAGGCCTTTGAAGTGTTGCAGGCCGAGGCTTTCGAACTTCAGAGCCGATCCCGCCGACAGGTCGCGCACGGTACGGCTGGCGAGGATTTCGCCTGCGCCTGCCATCGCGCCGATACGCGCCCCGGTGTGCACCGCCAGTCCACTCCATTCGGCGCCGCGACGTTCACATTCACCCGTGTGGATACCGACGCGGATCGGGATGCCTCGCGTCGCGAGCTCAGGCACGAGTTCCAGAGCGCACCGAGCCGCCTTCGTCGGGCCGTCGAGCAGCGCGAAGTAGCCGTCACCGGTGTGACTCGCGCGGATTCCGCCGTAGCGGGAGAGCACCCGTTCGACGAGCTCGTCGTGGGCATCGAGCTGCTGGCGCCAATGCGTATCGCCGTGAGCGCTGAGCTTTTCGGTGGAGCCGACGATGTCGGTGAACATCACCGTCTTGACGACGCGTTCGTCGGCCGGCGACCCCTTGCCACCACAAAAGAAGGCCAGCACCTGATCGGTCACCTCGTCGATGATGTCGAAGGAATTGTGCGGACCGCGCGCAAGCAGCCGAAATTGAGCATGCGGAATCGCCGCCGCCAGTGCCGCGGCGGCGTCAATGGGTACCAGCCGATCTCCCGGGCGCGCGAGCACCAACGTCGGCGCCTGGATCGTGCCCAACGCCGCGCGCACGTCGACATCGACAAAAGCCTGCCACCACAGCTTCGCCATCGTCGGGCTCGCGATCGACCGCTGGCGCTTCCCGAACCCTTCGCGCACACCGGCGATTTCGGAGACTTCGTTGTAGAACAGATCGACCAACGCCCCGTCGCCCCAACTCTGGTCGATTTCATCGAGTTGCGTCGCGATCTGCTCAGCGGTGAATCCCCACGGGTGGTCCGGCAGTTGCTGCGAGAAGCGGGCAGCGGTGCCGTACAGGAGAAGTCGGTGAATTCTGTCGGGATACATTGCGGCGAACATGATCGCGAGCGCGCCACCGTCACCGGTTCCGGACAACGAGGGCCGGTCCTCACCGATGGCATCAACCACCGCCACGAGATCGGTCACCCGCTCCTCCACCGTGAGGACATGGTCGGCCGGGTCCGACAGTCCGGTGCCGCGTCGATCCCAGATGACCAACGTCATCTCTTCCGCGAGCCGATTGACGAGGCGGGCGTACGGACTGTCCGGCTCGTCGATGTTGTCGACGTCGTTGACCACCCAACCCGGCGTCCAGATCGCCACCGGCCCGGAGTCTCCGAAGACGCGGTATGCCAGCCGCACGTCGCCGTTGCGGGCATAGCGAACCCTGCTGTCCCCCACGTCAATATGGTGACACTCGGCAGCTCAGCGCTGCAGCAGTTCCAGCAGATAGGCCCCGTAGCCCGACTTGAGCAACGCCTGCGCGCGGGCGGCGAGGGTGTCGTCGTCGATGAAGCCGACCCGCCAGGCGACCTCCTCCGGCACGCTGATCTTCAGTCCCTGCCTGCGCTCGATCGTCCGCACGTAGTCGCTGGCGTCCAGCAGCGAGTCGAAGGTGCCGGTGTCCAGCCAGGCGGTACCGCGCGCCAGCACCTCGACGGCCAGTCGGCCCTCGTTGAGGTACCGCTGGTTGATCTCGGTGATCTCGTACTCACCGCGGGCCGACCTGCCCAGCGACCGCGCGATGTCCACCACGTCGTTGTCGTAGAAATACAGCCCGGGCACCGCGTAGTGCGATTTCGGCGTGGCGGGCTTCTCCTCCAGCGACAACGCGGTGCCGTCGGCCGCGAACTCGATGACCCCGTAGGCCGACGGGTTGGCCACCCAGTAGGCGAAGATCGCGGCCCCGCTGACGTCCCGGAATCGGCCGAGGCTGGTACCCAGGCCCGGGCCGTAGAAGATGTTGTCGCCCAAAACCAGTGCCACAGAATCGTTTCCGATGTGGTCGGCACCGATCAGGAAGGCCTGAGCCAGCCCGTCGGGCTGGTCCTGGACGGCGTAGGTCAGGTTGATGCCGAGATCCGATCCGTCGCCGAGCAGACGATGGAAGGCCGGAGCATCCTGCGCAGTGGTGATGACCAGGATGTCGCGGATGCCCGCCATCATCAGCGTGGACAACGGGTAGTAGATCAGCGGCTTGTCGTAGACGGGCACCAACTGCTTGCTGACCCCCATCGTGATGGGGTACAGCCGGGTGCCCGATCCGCCGGCCAGGATGATCCCACGCATCAGCCGGTCAGGTCCGCTTCGTTCAGGTCGGTCGCGGCCAGCGCGGAGGCCAGGTCGTCATGCCGGAACACCGAGGTGACATGGTCGTCCACCACCCGAAAAGCTGAAGCCGCCGTGCCACCCTCCCCGGTGACCGACACGATGCGCTGTTCGACGACGACCACGCCGTCGTGGACGTAGATCCGGCCGGGCTCCGCCTTGCCGTCGAGGTCCCGTGCCCAGTCGCGCAGCGCGGCGTGTCCCTGGGCGGCGCCGTGGGCGTCACCGATCTCGATGTCCTCGCTGGACAGCGACAGCAAGGTGCCGACATCGCCGGCGTTGAGCGCGTCGTGCCAGGCAAGAACGGTGGCCATCTCCGAAGTGGTCATAGTCGCGAAACTACGCCATTCAGTAGCGCATGCGGTTCAGTACGGCGTGCTGTCGAGCCAGGCCTCCCAGACAGCGGTGTCGCCGAACACCTCGAGTCCCGCCTCGGCCGCCGTCCTGCGGCGCACGGTGGCCAGCAGCAGGTCGGTCACCGGGCCCCGCAGCGCCACGCTGGCCTTGCTGTGGCTGTGTGACCACCACAGGCCTTCACCGTCGTGGACGATGGTCCACTCCCCCGTCGGCCCGAGTTTCTCCTCGCTGGCGTGCAGGTGGATGGTCTCCCCGCGTGGCAGAACCGGGGAGAGGCGTCTGTCGACGCAGGCTCGTTCGATCCATTCACTGAGGGCGTCGCCGGCCAACTCAGGTGACAGCTCGAACTGCTCACCCAACGCGAGCGCCGCATCCGCGCGGTGCACGGTCGCCTCGTGGAGTCGCCGCCGGATCCACCAGCCTGCTGGTTTCGGACCGAAAAACGTCCACACCCGGGTTTCGGGGCTGACGTGCTCGACCGCGTCGATGACCATCTGCGCGCCGGCGTTCAGCCAGTCGACCGCCGCGTCGGCGTCATCAGGCGGTTTACCGTCGCGCACGTCGTGGGGATCCAACGGCTGGCTGCGGCGATCACTGATTATCTGTGCGGCCCAACGATTTCCCCGCCCGACATGGCGGAACAACTGGCGCAGTGTCCAGTCGCCGCATGTCGGTACCGGGGTCGCCGGGTCTGCTGACCTGATCTGGTCACCGAACGCTCGAGTCTGCTCGAGCAGGGCTGCTCGGAAGTCCACCTCACGAACCTAACGTGGCCCGCGCCTTTCCAAGCGCAATCGGCAAGGATGACCACCCGCGAAGCACGCGGGTGTCGCGCCGACTGCCGGCGCCCGCCAGTCGGGCATCCGGGTAGCGCTCGAAGAACGTCCGCAGCCCGACCTCGCCTTCGGCGCGGGCTAGCGCGGCACCCAGGCAGAAGTGCCTGCCGCCGGAGAACGACAGGTGCTTTCCGGCGTTGTCGCGCTCGAGATCGAAGCGGTGTGGATCGTCGAAGACCTTGGGGTCCCGGTTCGCACCGGCCAGGTGGATGATGACGAGTTCGCCGCGCTGGATCGCGGTACCCGCGACGACGACGTCCCTGCGGGCGATGCGGGCACTCATCTGCACCGGCGAGTCCAGCCGTAGGACCTCCTCGACCGCGATGGGCCACAGCTCGGGGCGGGCCGACAGCGTCTCGAGGAGTTCGGGGGTGTCGATCAGCATCCGGATGCCGTTGCCCAGCAGGTTCACGGTCGTCTCGAACCCGGCGGCGAGCACCAGGCCCGCGGTGGCCTGCAGTTCGCGTTCGGTCAGTCGGGCTCCCTCGTCGGCGCCCTCGCTGGCCAGGATCAACTGGCTCATCAGATCGTCGCCCGGGTTGCGGCGCAGCCTCTCGAGGTGCCCTCCCAGCCAGCGGTTGAAGCCGACGAGACCCCTGTGTACCTGGGTGTACTGCTGCCACGACAGGCCGATGTCGAGGCTGGGCGCCCCGAGCTCGCCGAAGTGCAGGATGTGCTGGCGGTCGGCCTCGGGCACGCCGAGGATGTCGCTGATCACCGCGACCGGCAACTGCGAGCAGTACCGGTCCACCACGTCGACGACGCCGGACTGGCCCTCGAGGTCGTCGAGCAGTTGGTCGGCGGTCTGCTGCACGCGTTCGCGCAGCGCCGCCACCGCCCTGGGGGTGAACACCGAGGACACCAGCTTGCGGCAGCGAGTGTGGTCGGGCGGCTCGATCGACAGCAGCGACGGCGGCTCGATCGGATGCAGCAGACCGGGGTGGGTTTTGTCATTGATCCAGCGCAGAGGCTGCGGCAGCCCTGCACCGAGTGAGGAGACCCGGAAGTCGTCGGAACGCAGCAGCTCGTTGGCCACCTGGTGGTCGAAGGTCATCAGGACCGCGCGACAGCGGATCACCGGGCCCTGGTCCCGATGTTCGTCGGCGAACGCGGCGGGGTTGTCGCGGACGGCCGGATCGGAGATCAGGCGAGCCTGCGGATCCCCGCTGCGGCGGGCCCCGACTGTGGACAGCCCCCGGATCACTCCGTGCAGGGCGAGCCATCGGATTCGTTGCTGCAGATCGGCTGCCATCACCCGAGTTTAAGCAGAGGCCGCAGATCGGCCAAGGAGTCGAAGAGATGCCAGATGTAGGACGACGCTCCGTTCTCGCGGTGGGCGTGCAAATCGACGAGTTCGGGATCGTTGCGGTAGCTGTCGAACGCGTCCTTCGAGTCCCACTCGACGAGGATCAGCACAGTGCGCGGTTCGATGTCGCCGGTGACCGATTCCCGGAACTTTCCGAGCGCGACGACCCGACCGCCGTGCTTTGCGACCTCCTGGGGGGAACGCTTCGAGTAGGCGACATACTCGTCGCGGTCGGCGATGTCGAAGAGGTTCAGTGCGTACACCGTCATGCAGGCGACGCTACGCGGCCGAGGGTGCTCCATCTGCCCGGCCCAGCGCGTGGACCCGCCATCCGGCGCCGCGCCACTTGCCGATGTCGAGACAATTACGGCCGTCGACAATGACTTTCGCGCGCACGATGGCAGCCAGGGTCTGCGGCTGCAGTTCGACGAACTCGTCCCATTCGGTCAGCACCAGCACCGCATCGGCCCGGTCGCACGCCTCGACCGCGGAGATCGAGTAGTTGAGGGTGGGGAAGATCCGCCGTGAGTTCTCCATGGCCTTGGGGTCGTAGACGTTGACGGTGGCGCCGTTGAGTTGCAACAACCCGGCGACGTTCAGCGCCGGCGAGTCGCGCACGTCGTCGGACTCGGGCTTGAAGGCCGCGCCCAGCACGGCCACGTTCGCACCCAGCAGCGAGCCACCGCACGCCTTGGTCGCCAGTTCGACCATCCGGGTCCGGCGACGCATGTTGATGCTGTCCACTTCCCGCAGGAACGTCAGCGCGTGGTTGGCGCCGAGTTCGCCGGCGCGCGCCATGAACGCGCGGATGTCCTTGGGTAGGCAGCCCCCGCCGAAACCGAGGCCGGCGTTGAGGAATCGCCGGCCGATGCGGGCGTCGTAGCCGAGCGCATCGGCCAGCAGGGTGACGTCGGCGTCGACGGCCTCGCACACCTCCGAGATCGCGTTGATGAACGAGATCTTCGTCGCCAGGAACGCGTTGGCGGACACCTTGACCAGCTCCGCGGTCTGCAGATCGGTCAGCAGGAACGGCACGTCCTCGGCCAGCAGTGGTGCGTACAGGGACCGGACCGCTTCCTCGGCAAGCGTCGAATCCTGTTGCACACCAAGGACGATACGATCCGGGTGCAGCGTGTCGTGGATGGCGAACCCCTCGCGCAGGAACTCGGGGTTCCAAGCCACCTCGACGGTCACCCCCTCGGGCGCCAGGCGACCGGCGCGGGCGCACAGTTCGGCGGCGGTACCCACCGGCACGGTCGACTTGCCCACGATCACCGCGGGGCGCCGCAGCAGCGGTACCAGCGTGTCGACGACGGCGTACACATGGCGCAGGTCCGCGGAGTACTCGCCTTTCTTCTGCGGGGTGCCCACGCCGAGGAAGTGCACGTCAGCGAACTCCGCCGCCTCGGCGTAGTCGGTGGTGAAGCGCAACCGGCCCTCGTCGATGTTGCGCTGCAGCATCTTTCGCAGACCGGGCTCGTAGAACGGGACGTCACCACCGGAGAGCTTGGCAACCTTGCCGGGGTCGATGTCCACGCCGATGACGTCATGGCCCAGTTCGGCCATTCCCACCGCGTGGGTCGCGCCGAGGTATCCCGTGCCGAAGACGGTGCATCGCATACTGCCTCTATAGGCAGCCCCGATGAGCTAGTTGCTACGCGACACTGAGCACCAGGCCAACGGCAGGTGACGAATGCTAGCCGCGACCGCCTGAGCTGCAGAACACCAGGAAGCAACCGTCGCCGTTGATATCGCCGGGAACGCCACTGCTCGAGCCGCCCCGCGAGGACCCCGAGTCGCCGCGCGAGGAGCCCGAGTCGCCGGACCCGCTCGAACCGCGACCGCTGCTGCCTCCAGAGGCGCCCGATCCGCCCGAGCCACCCGAGGCGCCCGAACCTGAGCCACCCG
>NZ_JBAUJR010000187.1:0-15569 GCF_049683935.1 Mycobacterium sp.
GTGGGGGTGTGTCGCGACGACGCCGGCAAGCTCGTCGGCGACGTGCACCCCGACGTCTGGGACGTGGCCGGCCATGTCTCCCCGAATCCGGGCGGCGTCGGCCCGTTGACGCGGGCGTTCCTGCTGACGAACGTGGTTGAGCGCGCCGAGCGGTCGTGACGTGTGACCGTCAGGGAGTTCGGCCGCAGGGTCTTCGCCGGGCAGTGGCCGATCCTGGTGGTGAGCCTCATCCTGGTGGCTGCCTTCGTCCTGGTGGCCATGGGTTACTGGCGTCGTGGTGCAGCGGTGATGGCCGTCGGCGTGGGTGTCGCGGCCGGTTTGCGGTTGACACTTTCCGATGAACGGGCCGGGCTGCTCGCGGTGCGCACCCGAACAGTCGACTTCCTCACCACCGCGTCGGTCAGCGCGGCGATGCTCTACATCGCCTGGACGATCGATCCGCTCGGCACCAGCTAGCACCTCGGCGAACGCCGAAATCGCCACGGTTCGTGTTTTAGCTACTCGCAAGTAGGGTAGTCGGTGCGCGCAGCGGGCTTGTGATGGCAGTCACAGAGATGGCCCGGCATCGACGAGCGAAAGGCGATGGATGGTGTCGGCGTTGAAAACCCTGGCGCGCTGGAGTAAGAGGCCCGCGCGTGAGGTGTCCGCCCCCACGGGGCCCTGGGTGAACATGGTGCGCGGTCTGGCTGCGAGGGCGACCACGCCCCTTTTGCCCGACGATTACCTGTCGTTGCTGAATCCGCTGTGGTCGGCCAGGGAACTGCGCGGGGAGATCGTCGAGGTGCGATCCGAGACCGAGGACACGGCGACGGTGGTCATCCGACCCGGCTGGGGATTCTCGGCCGACTATCGGGCGGGCCAGTACGTCGGCATCGGACTGCGGGTGAACGGTCGCTGGCACTGGCGGTCCTATTCGCTGACGTCGGTGTCGGATGTGGACGACGAGAACATCTCGATCACCGTCAAGGCCACTCCCGAGGGGTTCCTGTCGACCCACCTCGTCAACGGGGTCGAGCCGGGGACCATTGTCCGGCTGGCTGCTCCCAAGGGGGATTTTGCACTTCCCGATCCGCCTCCGCCGTCGCTGCTGTTCATCAGCGCCGGCAGCGGCATCACCCCACTCATGGCGATGCTGCGGTCGCTGCGGGCACGCGGAGAGCGGCCCGACATCGTGCACGTGCACTCGGCGCCCTCTGCCGACGCGGTGATCTTCCACGACGAACTCCGGAAGCTGGAGACCGAGCAGGACGGCTACCGCCTGCACCTGCAGATCACCGAACAGGACGGCAAGCTCGACTTCGCGCAACTCGACGACATCGTCGCCGACTGGCGGGAACGTTCCGCGTGGGCGTGCGGGCCCGCCGCGATGCTCGACGCTGTCGAGAAGACGTGGGAGCAGCACGGCCTCGACGACTCTCTGCACATGGAGAGGTTCGACATCGCCTCCACCGACAAGGGCGGGGAGGGCGGCACCGTCAGGTTCGCGATCTCCGACAAGACCGTCGAGATCGACGGGGCGACGTCCATCCTTCAGGCGGGTGAACAGGTCGGCATCCAGATGCCCTTCGGCTGCAGGATGGGTATCTGCCAGACGTGTGTGCTGCCTCTGGAGGAGGGCAACGTGCGCGACGTCAGGTCCGGCCAGGAGCACGGCGCCGGCGACCGAATACAGACCTGCATCTCGACCGCATCCGGCAACTGCACCATCAAAGTCTGAAAGGAACACCATGGCGATCACCGACATCAAGGCCTATACACACCTGACCAACGAGGACGTCGACAACATTGCCGCCGAACTCGACGCCATCCGCGCGGAGGTCGAGGAGTCCCGCGGCGAGCGCGACGCCCGCTACATCCGGCGTTCCATCCAGTTGCAGCGCGCGCTGGCGGTGGGCGGCCGGGCGGCGCTGTTCGCGAGCAGCAGCCGGATCGCGCGGGTGGCGGGCACCGCGATGCTGGCGTCGGCCAAGATCATCGAGAACATGGAGTTGGGCCACAACATCACCCACGGTCAGTGGGACTGGATGAACGACCCCGAGATCCACTCCACCGAATGGGAGTGGGACACCACCTGTCCGAGCGCGCACTGGAAGCACTCGCACAACTTCGTGCACCACAAGTACACCAACGTGGTGGGGTTGGACAGCGACGTGGGCTACAACATCATGCGCGTCACCCGCGACCAACCGTGGCAGCCGTGGATGCTCGGCAACCCGGTATACAACGTGCTACTGGGCACCCTGTTCGAGTGGGGTGTCGCGGTGCACCACGTCGACGTGGGCAAGGTCCGCGCCGGCGAGAAGAGCTGGGCCGAAGCGCGCCGCGATCTGCGCACCGTCGGCACGAAAGTCGGTAAGCAGGTGGGCAAGGACTACATCGTCTTCCCAGCGCTCGCCGGAAAGAACTGGAAGCACACGCTGAAGGCGAACGTCGTGGCCAACCTGATCCGGAACTACTGGTCGTATGCCGTGATCTTCTGCGGCCACTTCCCCGACGGCGCCGAGAAGTTCACCGTCGAGGAGTTCGAGAACGAGACGCAGGGTGAGTGGTATCTGCGGCAGATGCTCGGTTCGGCGAACTTCAATGCGGGACCGATCATGGCGTTCATGAGCGGCAACCTCTGCTACCAGATCGAGCACCACCTGTTCCCGGATCTGCCGAGCAACCGGTACGCCGAGATCAGCGTGCGGGTCAAAGCGCTGTGCGAGAAGTACGACCTGCCCTACACGACGGGTCCGCTCGCGCGTCAGTACTGGCAGTCGTTCTGGACGATCCTCAAGCTGGCGCTGCCCGACCGCGTGCTGCGAGCGACCCCCGACGACGCACCCGAGACACATTCCGAGCGGATGTTCGGTGAAGACGTCCGCCCGGTCGAGTCGTCGTCGGGACCGCGCCGCGGTCTGCGCACCGCGCTGCGCCAGGCAGGTGGTCGGGCCGCCTAGTAGGGGTTAGCTCAGCTCAGGGTGGCGCGGATGCACACCGTGACGTAGGGGAGCGCCAGGCCACTGGCGTTCGCCAACGCCGGGTGGGTGCTCAACAGCTCGCGGACGCGGTCGAGCGTGCGGGCCCGCACTTTCTCCGGTGAGGTGATGCAGTAGCTGCGCGAGGCCACCAGGTCGATCAGTGCCTGCGGCGTCAGGTAGCTGGTCCACTCGACCTGGTTGCGTTCGACGTCGGCGAACGGTGCCGGGAGGTCGACCGTCTGGGTGAACGGGTCGACTTCGTGGCCGACGATGCGGCCCAGATCCTTGACCCAACCCGACCGTTCGTCGCGGTTGTTCCACACCAGCCCGAGGCGGCCGCCGGGGCGCAGCACCCGCGACACCTCCTTGATCGCCCGCTCGGGGTCGAACCAGTGCCATGCCTGCGCCACCAGCACCGCGTCGACGCTGTTGTCGGGCAACGGAATCTCCTCGGCGGTGCCCAGGAGCGCCGGGGTGTCGGGCAGGGCGGTGCGCAACAGCTCGAGCATCTCGGGGATGGGGTCGACGGCGATGACGTCGAGCCCGCGCTCCACCAGGCGGGTGGTCAGCTTGCCGGTGCCGGCTCCGAGGTCGAGGACGTCGCGGGCACCGTCGCCGGGCAGCAACCAGTTGATCGCCTCGGGTGGGTAGGACGGGCGCCCGCGCTCGTAGGCAGCGGCTTCTGCACCGAACGACAGCGAACGCTGTTCGGGGGTTCCGGTCACCGCGAGGCCAGCTCCAGCGTCCGGCGGATCAGCTTGCCGACCGCGTCGGTCTCCAGCAGGAAGCCGTCGTGGCCGTACGGGGAGTCGACGATGTCGAGACCGTCGCACGCGGGCAGCAGTTCGGCCAGCTCCTCCTGCAGTCGCAGCGGGTAGAGCCGGTCGGAGGTGATGCCGCCGACCACGGCCGGTACCGGGCAGCCTCGCAGCGCGGCCTGCACCCCACCCCGGTCGCGTCCCACATCATGGCTGGACAACGCATCGGTGAGCGCGACGTAGGTGCCGGCGTCGAAGCGCGCCACCAGCTTTCGGCCCTGATGTTCCAGGTAGCTCTGCACCGAATAGCGACCGCCTGTGGCCGGGTCCTCATCGGCCTGCGGGTCGTTGCCGAATCGGTCGTCCAGCTCGACTTCGCCCCGATAAGTCAGGTGCGCAAAGCGTCTGGCGATCTCCATGCCGGCGTCGGGGGACTGTCCCGTGCCGTAGTAGTCGCCACCGTGCCAGTGCGGATCGGCCTTGATCGCCGCCACCTGGGTGGACTGGGTACCGACTTGGTCGGCAGTGGCGCGCGCCCCCACTGCCAGCACCAGACCCGCTCGCACGCTGCCGGGATGGGTGACCATCCACTCCAGCGCCCGGGCCCCGCCCATCGAACCGCCGATCACCGCGGCGACCTCGGTGATGCCCAGGGCGGCCAGCGCGGCCACGTCGGCAGCCACCTGATCTCTCACGGAGGTCATGGGAAATCTTGAGCCCCAGGCTTTTCCGTCCGGACCCGGCGAGCTCGGCCCGGTCGAGCCACGGCATCCGCCCAGGACGTTGGTCGAGATCGCACACCACCGGTCGGTGTCGATCGGTGCCCCGGGACCGGCAACCCCGTCCCACCATCCCGGTGTGGGGTGCTGCTCCCCGGCGACCCCGGTGACGTGGGAGTCACCGGTCAGCGCGTGCAGCACGACGACGACGTTGTCGCGGTTGGGTGACAACTCACCCCATCGCTGTACCGCGATCGAGACGTCGTCGATGACCTGACCGTTCTCGAGCTTCAGAGACCCGATGTCCACGACGCCGACCTCACCCTCGGGGGGCAGTGCCACGCGCTCGTCGGTGGCTGTCTGCTCCTCGCGCGAGCGCTCGTCGGTGGTCCTCACGTCGATGATTGTCACGTCTCCCTCCTCAGGACGACGCCACGGCGTGCGGATCGGCGGTGTCGGCGGCGCGGAACGGTTTCGCCGCGGCGAAACCCTGATCGAGGTCGGCGAGGATGTCGGCGATGCCCTCGATGCCGACCGCGAGCCGCACCAGCCCCGGCGTGACGCCGGTCGCGAGCTGTTCCTCGGGGGACAACTGGGCGTGTGTCGTCGACGCCGGATGAATCACCAGCGACCGCACGTCGCCGATGTTGGCGACGTGGCTGTGCAGCGTCAGCGCGTTCACGAATGCCTTGCCGGCCTCGATGCCCCCGGCCAGCTCGAACGCCAAGACTGCGCCGACTCCCTTGGGCGCCAATCTCTTTCCCAGCTCGTACCACGGTGAGGTGGACAGGCCGGCGTAGTTCACCGACAACACGTCGTCGTGACCGGCGAGGTACTCGGCGACCTGCAGCGCGTTGGACACGTGGCGTTCGATGCGCAGGCTCAGCGTCTCCAGGCCCTGCGCGATCAGGAATGCGTTGAAAGGTGAGGCGGCACTGCCCAGATCACGCAGCAGTTGCACGCGCGCCTTCAAGGCGAACGCGGGCGGGCCGAGCTCGGCGAACACCACCCCGTGGTAGCTCGGGTCGGGAGTGGTGAACCCGGGGAAGCGGCCGTTGGTCCAGTCGAAGGTGCCGCCGTCGACGATCACCCCCGCGATGGCCGATCCGTGGCCGCCGAGGTACTTGGTGGCCGAGTGCACGACGATGTCGGCGCCGTGGGCGAGCGGCTGGATCAGGTACGGCGTCGCGATCGTGTTGTCGACGATCAGCGGCACCCCGTTCTCGTGCGCGACGGCGGCGACGTTGGGGATGTCGAGGATGTCGATTTGGGGGTTGGAGATCGTCTCGCCGAAGAACGCCTTGGTGTTCGGGCGCACGGCCGCGCGCCACGAATCCAGATCGTCGGGGTCGGCCACGAAGCTGACCTCGATGCCCATCTTGGGCAGCGTGTAGTGGAAGAGGTTGTAGGTGCCGCCGTAGAGTCGCGGGCTGGACACGATGTGATCGCCCGCGTTGGCCAGGTTCAGGA
Organism: Mycobacterium sp.; assembly: GCF_049683935.1. GTDB lineage: Bacteria > Actinomycetota > Actinomycetes > Mycobacteriales > Mycobacteriaceae > Mycobacterium. The sequence continues at coordinate 5,911 of NZ_JBAUJR010000187.1, forward strand.
TCGCGAAGTGCTCGGCAGCTTGGCCGGAGGCCAGGAACAGTGCTGCGACACCACCTTCCAGCGCGGCGATGCGCTGCTCGACGGTGTCCGTCGTCGGGTTCATGATGCGGGTGTAGATGTTGCCGGGCTCGGCCAGGCCGAACAGCGCCGCGGCGTGATCGGTGCTGTTGAACGTGTAGCTGGTGGTCTGGTAGATCGGCAGGGCGCGTGCGTTGGTGGCGATGTCGGGCGTCTGCCCGGCGTGGACCTGCTTGGTCTCGAAAGACCAGTTGGCGGTGGGGTCGTCCGTGTTGGTGCTCATCGATGTTCTCCTCATGAAAGGGCGCCTGGTGGGGGGGTGAGTGAATGCGCGGTGTTCACCGACAACAGCGCATTACCGACCTCGCCATCAGGTTTCCCCGTCTACTCAGGGGGCCCGTTTCACAGCGGACCCGCGCTTGCCTTGCAGCCGTGAGTGGCTGCTCAACCTGGTCATCACCCGGGGCACCCCACCGCGGTTGGAGGGTTGCCGGCCAGCGAGCCGGGGCTTGACGCTGGCGCTCATGACCGAAACGAAGAATATCGCACGGTGCTCAGAAGGTGCTAGTGGGCGTTACCCGATCGCCTTTTCCTGAGGGGTGGAGTGCTGATCGACGAAGTCGGCGATCACCTCGGTCACCCGTCCCGGTGCTTCCAGCATCGGGATGTGGCCGACGCCGTCGAACTCGATCACCTGGGTGTCGGCCGGCATGTGTTCGAGGAAGTAGCGGTGGCCCCGTGGCGCCGGGAACACCCGGTCTTTCTCACACACCACCAGTTGTGTAGGCGAGCCGAGGTTGGCCAGCTCGAGCAGTCCGGGCATGCGCAGCGTTTTGACAAGAAGCTGCAGGTAGGCGCTGCAGTGTGTGGCGTCGTCGATCAGCGCGCGCAGGTCGGCGTCGGGCGGGCCGTCGGCTGGGCCGCTGACCGGCAGGGTCGCGATCCGACGGGCGAACGGCAGGGTGAGGATGCGCGGGCCGAGCAGTCGGGCGGCGATCAGCGCGGGGCCGCCCAGGATGAACTTCAGCACGGTCTCGTACTTCGTCGCCGAGTGCTGCGACCAGCCGCCCGCCGGGGCGATCGCCGTCACGGTGCGGGCGCGTCCGCGGCGTTCGAGTTCGAAGGCGACCCAGCCGCCCAGCGAGTTTCCGACGATGTGGGCGGTCTTCCAGCCCAGCTCGTCCATCCGCTGCTCGATGTCGTCGACCAACAGGTCGGTGTGCAAGAGCCAGGTCGGCGAGCGGTGTCCGCCGTGGTGGCCCAGCATCGTGGGCGCGTAGACCTCGTAGCGGCCGGTGTCGGCGAGCTGGTCGGCCACGGTGCGCCAGACGTTCTGCGAGCACAGGAATGGATGCAACATCAGGATCGGTTCGCCGGATCCGGCATGGATCGGCTGTCGTGGTGCCATGGCCCGAGATTAAGGTGATACCGCCGGTACCGCAAGAACGCCCGTTAGAGTGCTGGACCGTGATCGTCAGCACCATCAACGTCAACGGCATCCGGGCGGCGGTCAAGCAGCGGTCCCCCGAGAACCTCGGCATGCTGCCGTGGTTCAAGGAGACCTCGGCCGACGTGGTCTGCCTGCAGGAGGTCCGCGCCGACGACGAGCAGCTGGCCGACGCGGTGGCCCCGGTATTGGCCGACGGATGGCACCTGGCGTCGGCGGCGCCCCACGTCAAGGGCCGCAACGGGGTGGCCGTGCTGTCGCGGACTCCGTTCGATGACATCAGAATCGGTTGTGGTGTAGAGGAATTCGCGTTGCACGGCCGGTATGTCGAGGTCGATACCGCCGGCCTCACGGTAGCCAGCGTGTATTTCCCGACCGGCGAGGCGGAGACCGACCGCCAGGTGGAGAAGGAGCGGTTCATGGCCGCGGTCGCCGGGCGGATGGCGGTGCTGTTGGCCTCGGGCCAGCCGTCGGTGCTGTGCGGCGACTGGAACATCGCCCACACCGAGAACGACATCAAGAACTGGCGCGGCAACATCAAGAAGGCGGGATTCCTGCCCCAGGAGCGCCAGTGGCTGACCGATCTGCTGGCCACCGGCTGGGTGGACGTGGTTCGCGAGGCGCATCCCGGCGTGGCCGGCCCCTACGCCTGGTGGTCGTGGCGGGGCAAGGCATTCGACAACGACGCCGGCTGGCGCATCGACTATCAGCTGGCGACTCCCGATCTGGCGGCACGCGTGGCGTCCGTGCACACCGAACGCCCGGCGGCCTACGCGCTGCGCTGGTCGGATCACTGCCCGGTGACCGTGCACTACGCGTGATCTGCGCTCAGCAGCCGAGCCGATTCGGGGTCTGCAGTGCCCCGTCGGCACCCTCGATCGCGCCGCGGACCACCTCGAACACCCGCGGATCCCAGGTGAGCGCCGTCTCCCAGGGCAGTCCGTTCGCGTCGGAGACGAAGATGCTGTGCGTGTCGTCGAAGACCGCGCAGCGGCGGTGTGGAAGCACCCGGTCGCTCACATCGGTGGCCAGGGCGCTGTGGCGCGACACCAGGCCGTCATTGGGCCAGGTCATCGGGTTCACCGGTGCCGGCCGGGTGAAGCGGGCCCCGCCGATCAGCACGACGGGGATCTGATCGAGCACGCCGGCCTGGTACTCGTTCCAGCCCTGCGGTCCCATCAGGTATCCCTGGTTGACCTCGCGCCCGGAACCGGTCTGCAGCCGCAACACCTCGGCCTTGAAATCCACGGCTGCCTGCTCGCAGAATGCGTCACCGGCGCAGTCAGACAGCGGGCGCAGGTCGTTGGCGTAATCGGACAGGTGGCTACCCTGCCAGGGGGTGCCGAGGGTGGTCAGTGACCGGATCCGCACCGGTGAGCCCAGTCCTTGGAGCACCCGGAACGCCGCCCGCGAATACAGCCCGCCCATCGAATGGCCGACGACGTCGACGACCTCCACCCCGCGGGTGTCCCGCAGGTAGGTCAAGAACCGGGCGAGGTGCTCGCCGGCGAGGTCGATCGAGCCGGTGGAGTCCACGGTCATGTTCTCCGGCAACGTGATCGGGCAGTCGCCGAAGGCGCCGAACCCCACCTGATCGGTCACCGGCCCGCGCCCGGCCATCGCGGGTGAGGTGTACACCGCGTAGCCGGCATCGAGCAGGTGTTGGCGCAGCGCCGTGTCGGTGTTGCCGGCGGCCAGGCCAGACGCGCACGCCTGCTGCGGCGTCGTGAACGGGCTGACCGCGGCCCCACCGGACACGATGACCACCGCGTGGCCCGGGGGTTGCGGTGCGCCGTGGGCGATTCCGGCGCCGAACACAGCCGCCATCAACAGGACGACGATCGCCGACAACTGCCGCACATAAACCCCCCGCGTCGTGGTGCGCACGATCGCGAGAATGCTACCCACCGAATCGGTTTCGGGGACGCGCTATGCCGATGTCCGAGCCCAGTCCGGATTTCGCCCGAGGTGACGCAGGATGGCGGCGAAGTCGTCACCCTCGTCGCTGTCTTCCAAGTCGCCGCGTATCAGCGCGTGGCCGAACGGGGCGTCGGCCGCATCACGGAACTCGCCGTCGGGAACCGCCATCACCAGTGGCAGCACTGCGACGATGACGTCGGCGGGCAACGTGAACGGTGTCCCGAGCGTCGCCGCGACATCCCAGCCATGCGCCACGTAGTCCACAAAATGGAAACCCATCGCGATGTTCCCGGGAAGCGTGACGTCGCTGCCGAATTCCGGCAGCGCAAAGGGCGCGTCGTCGACACCGTCGGCGGCGAACGCCGCGAGCACATCGTGGGCCGCGGTGGCGTAGGTGCCCGCCGGGTCGGCGGCGATCCCCGCCGAGAACGGTTCGGTGTGCCACACCTCGGGGTCGGCGCCCTGACCGCGTGCCGCTGCGGCGAATCCGTGGTGTTGGGCGGTCATGTGGGTCAGCAGGTCTGCGAGGGTCCATCCGGCGCACGGCGTGGCGAGGCCCAGGTCATCGGGCGCGACTGCGGCGACGGCATCGATCGACGCGGTGACTGCGGCGCGGTGCTGTGTGAAAAACGTAGGCATGAGCAGATGATAAGCATATGCATATAATATTGCAATGCCTACGCTTGCACGATGGCCACGACACCCCGACGCTCGGAGACACCCCGGCGCCCGGACCTGGCCGCGATGCTCGCTCCGTTGCTGCGTGAGTTGATCACCGCCGAGGGGCCCGTGCTCGCCGCGCACGGCCTGACGATGTGGGGGTACGTGGTGCTCTCGACGCTGGACCAGGGTTCGATACGCACCCAGGCGGCGCTGGCGGAGGCCATCAACGCAGACAAGACTCGCATCATCCCCACGCTCGACGACCTCCAGGATCGGGGCTACATCAGTCGCTCTGCCGACCCGGACGACCGTCGCGTGCGACTTCTGGCGATCACCGATGCGGGCCGTGCGGTCAAGGACGCCGCGCAGTCGGAGATTCAGCGCGGCGAAGAGCGATGGTTGGCCGAGTTGAGCCCCGACGAGCGGCGGGTATTCCTTCGCGCGCTTCGCCGGATGGCCCCCGACTGAATCCGACGGCGCGCATGGAAAACTGGACCACATCATGACCTCAACCCCCCAGCCGGTCGTCTTCTCCGGTGCGCAACCCACCTCCGACTCCCTGCACCTGGGCAACGCCCTGGGCGCGGTCAGTCAGTGGGTCGCACTGCAGGAGGGCCACGACGCCTACTTCTGCGTCGTCGACCTGCATGCGATCACCGTCTCGCAGGAGCCTGAGACACTGCGCCGACGCACCCTGGTGACCGCCGCGCAGTACCTCGCGCTCGGCGTGGATCCCGCGCGGGCCACGGTGTTCGTCCAGAGCCATGTGCCCGCTCATGCCGAATTGGCTTGGGTTCTGGGCTGTTTCACCGGTTTCGGTCAGGCGTCGCGGATGACGCAGTTCAAGGACAAGTCGCAGAAGCAGGGCGCCGACGCCACCACCGTCGGGTTGTTCACCTACCCGGTGCTGATGGCGGCCGACGTGTTGCTCTACGACACCGAACTGGTGCCCGTCGGGGAGGATCAGCGCCAGCATCTCGAGCTGGCCCGCGACGTCGCGCAGCGAGTCAACGCGCGTTTTCCCGACACGTTCGTGGTGCCCGAGGCGATGATCCCGAAGGCCACCGCCAAGATCTACGACCTGGCCGACCCGACGGCCAAGATGAGCAAGTCGGCGACCACCGACGCCGGTCTGATCAGCCTGCTCGACGACCCGACCAAGACGGCCAAGAAGATTCGTTCCGCTGTGACCGACAGCGACCGCGACATTCGTTTCGATCCCGTGGCCAAGCCGGGGGTGTCCAACCTGCTGACGATCCAGTCGGCGGTGACGGGCGCCGACATCAACACGCTCGTCGACGGTTATGCGGGCCGCGGCTACGGCGATCTGAAGAAGGAGACCGCCGAGGCGGTGGTGGAGTTCGTCACGCCGATCAAGGCGAGGGTTGACGAGTTGCTCGCCGACCCGGCCGAACTGGAGAGCGTGCTGGCCAGCGGAGCGGCCCGGGCGCAACAGGTGTCTGGGCAAACGTTGCGGCGGGTATACGACCGTTTAGGGTTTCTAGCAACGCGCTAGCCACAGGAGGTCGGATGACTGCGCCGGACAGCTCGACTGACTCCGACGACAAGCCCGGCATCCTCGACCGCCTCCGCGCGCGGATGCCCTGGTTCGATCACGTGATGCGGGCTCAGGGCCGCTACAACGAGTGCAAAGGCGACTTCTACGCAGCCGGCATCACCTATTTCACGATCTTTGCGCTGTTCCCGCTTCTGATGGTCGGGTTCGCCGTCGCCGGTTTCGTCCTGGCCAGCCGACCGGATCTGTTCGCCGAGGTGGAGAACCAGATCAGGGGTGCGGTCAGCGGTGACCTCGGAGAGCAACTCGTCGAGCTGATGGAGTCGGCGATCGAGTCGCGCGGCACCGTCGGCGTCATCGGGCTGGCGGCCGCGGCGTGGGCGGGCCTGGGCTGGATGGCCAACCTGCGTGAGGCACTCAGCCAGATGTGGGGTGGGTTCCGGGCCGAGCCCGCCGGGTTCGTCAAGACCAAGCTGTCGGATCTGCTGTCGTTGCTCTCGGCGTTCGTGGCCATCGTCGCCACCGTGGCGCTGACGGCGCTGGGCAGCAGATCGGTGATGGACACCGTGCTGGGCTGGTTCGGCATCGGCGACACCACCGGACTGACCCTGGTGTTGCGCGGGGTCTCGATCCTGGTCTCGGTGCTGGTGTCCTGGTTGCTGTTCACGCTGGTGATCGTGCGACTGCCCCGGGAACCGGTCGGTTTCCGCAGCGGGGTGCGGGCCGGGCTGCTGGCCGCGGTCGCGTTCGAGATCTTCAAGCTGGTCGCGTCGATCTATCTGCAGTCGGTGGTCACCGGACCGGCCGGTGCGACGTTCGGTCCCGTTCTCGGGTTGATGGTGTTCGCCTACATCACCGCCCGGCTGATCCTGTTCGCCACGGCGTGGGCGGCGACGACGGCGGAGAACATGGGCGAAGAGCCCATCCAGGCACCTGCGCCGGCGGTCATCAGGAACCGGATCGTCACCCGCCCCGGACTCGGGCCGGTGCAGGCGACGGCTGCCGTCGCGGCGGGAGCGCTTGGCGCGCTGGGCCTTACGCGATGGCGTAGGCGCTAGCCGTCACACCGGTCGGCGGTTGAGCGCGCGGGCACACATGATCAGGCTGAACACGATCACCGACCCGATCACGCCGACCCCGATTCGGACGGGCAGCGCGTTGACGTCGGGGAGGGCGGCGTTGGCGTTGTTGGTGGTGCCTGCGGTGGCGGGATCCGGTTTGGCGGCGACCAGCGAGGGGTCCGGCTCGATCAGGGTGCCCACCCTGGTGCCGGGTGCGGTCGCGTATCCGTAGTCGAGCAGTCGTGCGGCCTGCTCCCACGGCGCGATGGGTTGCCGTGTGCCGCGCAGCAGGACGGCGACCAACCGGCGTCCGTCGCGGTCGGCGGCGCCCACGAAGGTCTGTTGGGCGTCGTCGGTATAGCCGGTCTTGCCGCCCAGCGCCCCCGGGTAGTTGGCCAGCAGCTTGTTGTCGTTCTCGATCGGGTAGCCGGCGCCTTCGCGGCCGGGGAACGTCGTGGAACGGGTGGCGACGATGTCGGAGAAGGTCGGGTTCTGCCAGGCGTAGCGGTAGATCAGGCCGATGTCGTAGGCCGAGGTGCTCATGCCGGGGCCGTCGAGGCCGGACGGTGTCGCCACCCGGGTGTCGCGCGCTCCCAGTTGACCGGCGAGGACGTTCAGCTTGTTCAAGGCGTTGTCCATGCCGCCCATCTGCATCGCCAGCGCATGGGCGGCGTCGTTTCCCGAGTACATCAGCAGGCCGTGCAGCAGGTCGTTGATCGAGTAGAAGCCCCCCTCGCCGACACCGACGTTGGTGCCCTCGACGGCGGCGTCCTCGGCCGTGCCGGGAACCACCTTGTGCAGCGGCAGGTCACGGATGGCCTGCATCGCGGTGAGCGCCTTGATGATGCTGGCGGGGCGATGCCTGCCGTGGGGGTCGCGGGCCGCGATGACGTCGCCGGTGTCGAGGTCGGCGACCAGCCAGGCTTCCGCGGAGACGTCGCCCGGGACCGGCGGGGTGTTGGGCGCGGTGATGATGCCGCAGCCCGACAAAGCGTCCCCGCCCATCGGTGTGGCCGGTACCGGCAGCGGGTCCGGAGGCGGGCCGACCTTGGGGACCTCGGAGGCGTCGACGGCGGGCGGCGTCGCCACCCGGTAGGGGCAGGGGTCCACCGCCGCGTTCGGTTCGGCCGCAGCGACCGGGGCGACCACCAGAAGGGTCGCGATGACCAGCGCAGAAAGCTGCGCAGAGATCTTTGTGAAGGGCGCCATCGTCTGCGCAGATTACGCAATCGAGGCGGCGATCCCGGGGAGCCACGCGGTGACTGGTGTGGTCAGAGTTTCAAAAGTGACTCGCCCGGGTAGCGGCCGGAACGCACGAAAGGGGCACCCCATAGGGGAGGGTGCCCCTTTCTGTGCGACGTCTCAGCGGACGTCGACGAACAGGATGTGTCCGACGGTTTCGAGGATGCGGTCGTCGCGCTGGCGGTCCCAGGTCCACTCGCGGATCGGCGATCCCGGGCGAACCGAGACGACGTCGGCTTCGTCGAGCGGGGCGCTGCCCTCGCGGTTGACGATGACACGGTTGCCGTCGGCTTCGAGCTGGCTGATCGTGTCCGCGGCGTTGACGGGGCCGCTGGGTGCGGCGGCGGCGGGAGCGGCCAGTCCGAGGAGGGCTGCGGTGAGCCCGGCGGCGGCGGCGGTGGTGAGGGTCAGGTTCGTCATCTTCTGCTCTTCCCTGTATCGGGTCGGAGCCGTGGAGCGTGTCGCGCGGTTTCGACTATCTGGTGGTTCGTGTTGCTTCTGATGAGTTGAACCAGCAGGTCAGGGGATTAATTCCGCTGGCAGAAATTGAACGCTCGGTGGCAGTAACTAGGCTGTCGGCGACCGCTCGGCGCGCACAAAAGGACGTACATGTTCATCGTTGTTCTCGGCTCGGTCCTCGGGCTGATGCATCTGTACGTCTGGAAGCGGATGGTCAAGGACACCACCCGGCCCGGCCGCACCAGATGGCTGCTGTCCATCGCCCTTGCCGCGCTGATGGTGCTGCTGCTCGTCGCCCTGCTGGGGCCGCGGACCTTCGGGGTCGCGGATGCGGGCTGGTACGCCTGGCCCGGGTACTTCTGGTTCGGCCTGATCGCCTACCTGTTCCTGGTGCTGCTGGTGCTGGAGCCGGTGCGCCTGGCGCTGCGGGGCTGGGTGAAACGTGCGCCCACCGCCCCGGAGCCGACGACAGCACCGGAGCCGGCGCCTTCGGTGGACCGGCGGATCTTCCTGGCCCGGGCGGGTGCGGTGGCCGCAGGTGCCGCCGCGGTCGGACTGGTCGGTACCGGTGCGGCCAGTGCGCTCGGTCCGCCGACGGTGCTGCGGGTCCCGGTGCGGCTCAGCCGGTTGGACCCGGCGTTCAACGGCTTCCGCATCGCGGTGGTGTCCGACATCCACCTCGGTCCGCTGCTGGGTCGTGCGCACACCGAGCGGATCGTGCGGATGATCAACGAGACAGAACCCGACCTCGTCGCTGTGGTGGGTGACCTGGTCGACGGGACGGTCGACGAGCTCGGGCCGGCGGCGGAACCGCTGCGCGACCTGCAATCGCGGGAGGGGACGTTCTTCGTCACCGGGAACCACGAGTACTTCGTCGAGGAGACCGACCTGTGGATGCGGGAACTGGAACGCCTGGGGCTGGATGTGTTGCGCAACGAGAACACCCGGATCCGCCGCGGCTCGGCCTCCTTCGACCTCTCAGGAGTCAACGACGTGGCGGGTACGTCGCGCGACGATCCACCGAATTTTGACCGGGCGTTGGCCGGTGTGGACCCGGCGGGGCCGACGATCCTGCTGGCTCACCAACCGATCCACGTGACAGAAGCGGCCGCTCGTGGCGTCGACCTGCAATTGTCCGGTCACACCCACGGCGGCCAGATGTGGCCGTTCCACTACATCGTCGCGCAGGAACAGCCGGCACTGGCAGGGTTGTCGACGGTGCAGGACACCCAGCTCTACGTGAGCCGGGGGGCGGGTTTCTGGGGACCGCCGGTGCGGATCGGGGCACCGCCGGACATCAGCGTGCTGTCGCTGGAGAGTGGTTTATAACTTT
>NZ_JBAUJR010000188.1:0-4597 GCF_049683935.1 Mycobacterium sp.
GGCTGCGCCTTCATCTCGGCGAGCGAGGCCGCATCGGGAGTCGAGGCCCAATCGAAGCCCCAGGTGCTCGAGGTCTTGGTCGTCCACCGGGCGAGATCCTGCGCGCACGTCGGGGCCGGGGGCGCCATCGTGGCATCACCGGCGGGATAGACCGGCGGGTAGAACGATTCGAGCACTGCATCGTCGGTGATGGACAGCGCAGCCTTGCGGTTCTGCTCGACACCGAGATCGACGCCGGTGGCCTGCGAGCCGATAGCGCCGGCATCGATGAGGACACCGATCAGAACCGGGTCCTTGCGGACGGACACCGCGGCGGTCCACCGCGCGATGCGATCGTTCTCGGTGGCCGTCCAATACAGCAGGCGGCCTTCGTTGCTCATCACCGATCCGACGTACTGGCCCATATCGCCGCCCTTGTCCTTGCAGGGCCCGGTGAACCACGGTGCTGCTTTGAATTCGTCGGTACCTGCGATGTATTGGCGGAGATCCGCGGGAAAGGTCTCGGGCAGCTTTTTCGCCGTCGTGGTCGCGGTCGATCCGCCACCGGGGACCGGTGCCGGGACAGCGGTGGGTTGCGCTGCCGCGGGCCACGCGAACCCTGCGGCCGCGATGACCGCCACCGCGATCGTCAACAGAATCCTTCGCCACATCGCAGGCCGACCCCTCATCAGTTCACGTAGAAGGCGTAGAAGCCGTCGGCGGCCTGCTTGGCAAGGGAGGACTCATCGGCTGGGAACTGCGCTTCCTCGAGGGTGGGGCCGGACTTGTACGTCCAGTCCTTGGCCTTCCAGTCGTCGTTCTCCCACACCATCGTCACGGTGGTGGTGGAGTAGATGGCCAAGATGCCGACTTTGTCGCTGTCCTGGCTGACCCGGCTCTGGCTCACTCCCATGCCCCAGACCGACACCGTCGCCGAATCCTGCGAGAAGTTCTCCACTGTGACGATCATCGGAACGCCGTTGACCGTGCCGCGCCCGGTTTCTTGGCGCTCGGACGAGACGTCGAGGACCTCTGTCAACGCCGGTGTCGGTTCTGCCGCAACGGCAACGTCTTTGAGGCGCTGGGCGTCGATGCGACCTGCGTAGGCTTGGCCGTTGGCTTGGGTGAAGTTCACCGCGGCGGTCTGCGCGCCGGCCTGGTCGCGGGTGTAACCGGCAGGGATGCCGTCGATGGTGGTCGTCGGGCCGTGGGCCGTGCGGATCGCATCGGCACCCTCACCGGCGGGGTCCTCGCTCCCGCCCGATGTCGCGACGACGACAGCAATCACGACGACGAACGCCACGGCCGCGGCGATCATCGCCAACACCCATTTGGGGAGCCCGAACAGGCCCGATCCGGGCGAGCCGGACGCCGATCCTGTTGCGCTGGTCGTCGAGCCGGTACTGCCGACTGCGGAAAAATCTCGTGCCATGTCAGTTCTTCTTTCTCATCGAATGGGGTGGAGCTGGAGTGGCTTTCGCAGCCGGGGTCAGTTTGCACCGCCGGGGTTGGCGACGAAGATGATCGCGCCGACGATGATGCCGCCGATCGCCAGCGCGCCGAATGCGACGCCGGCGACTTTCGCCTCGCCCATCGAGTCGCTCATCTCCGCGCCGTAGCCGCCGGCTTTGGCGGCGCGCATCTTGTACAGGGCAGCAAGCAATTTCACGGAAGAACCGGCGAGCAGAACCCCCCAGATAGAGCCGGCGACCCGCGCCCACACACTTTGGAAGGACGGACCGAGGAACTCGAAGGTCGGTGTGACTTTGTCGATCGGGTTGAAGTCCTGCGCGGCGGCGGGGCCGGCGAAGACGACCGCGAGGGTGAGCGCGGCGGCGGTCATCGCTGCCGCCTTCCCTGCTCGTCGAGCGAGGCCGCGGGCACGGTTCGGGGTGGAGGTCGCAGTGGTCATCGGTGATGTCCTTTCGATGCAAACGGTCGGTGGGGCAACGGATTCTGGCAGTTCAGCGGGTTCGGTCGTCATCGGAACGGGCGGTCTCGAGGTGGTGCCGATCTCGGTGGCCACTGCTCGTGCGGTGGCCGCGGCGGGTACTGGTCGTAGTCGTCGCCGTCGTAGCCCTGCGGGGTGGATTGTGTGGTCGGCTGGGGGATCGAGTACGGCCGGCGGGTAGGTCGGCGTTCGGCTTGCGAGGGTCGCGTGAACTCCTGCGGGGCAAAGGCGTCGGCATATTCAGCAGCTCGCTCGTATGCACGGTCGGCGAGCCTGTCGGCGATCTCCGCGGCCACGTTGGTGTACGCCTCGACGGTCGCCTGCCCGAGTTCGTGATAGTGGATCCGCTCGCCGCTGGCGAACTTCGGCTCGTATGGCACGCGCATGATTCGTCCGACCCCGCCGAGCGCGGCGAACTCCTGCTCGAGCTTGCCTTCGAGGCGCAGCGCGGCGTCGACGGAGTCCTTGTCGCCGGGCAGAACGACGGTCAGGACCAGCGCTGACCGCACCAGGTGCTCGTAGCCGCGGGCGATGATGCCGTCGAGCATGTTCATCGTCAGGATCGCCATGTCTCGGCGCAACGGCAACGGGATGACCAGCATGTCCGAATGCTGGACGGCCCATTGCCAATTACTGGCGGTGGCGTTGTTGCCGGTATCGACGATGATCAGATCCCGGTGGCGACGCAGCACCGCCATCAACGCCGCGCATTCGTCCCACCCGATGCCGCTCTGGCGGCTCGTCGAGCTGTCGGAGGCCAGGACCTCGTCATGGGTGGGCTGCAGGCGCAGGTAGTGCCCGAGGGTGCCCGACACTGCGTCGGCCGAGGCCAGTGCGCGGGCGTTCTCGAGGATGTCCCACGGTCCGAGCTCGGGATCGGTGGTGCGGTCAGCGCGATCGCCGAGAGTTCCGGAGTTCTCGCACGCATCCCAGGCGACGACTCCGCGGCCGCGATGGGTGCCGAACGTGTTCGCCAGGGCGGTGGTGGTGGAGGTCTTGCCGGCGTCTCCTTTGAGGCCGATGACCGAGACGACCATGCACCCGGGCAGTGGCTGCTGGACTCGTCGCACCGACTGCCGATACCGAGCTTCGGCGGAATCCGGCAGGGGTGGGCGGGTCAGTCCCAGAGCGGCGTTGACCCGCCCCCGCATCCCCCAGATTGCGGGCCGGTTGTCGAGGTCGGTGGGCGCGGAATCGAAGTCGCGGCCGCCGTACTCCGCGGGGACATCGATGTCGAGTTCTTCGTTGGCGGCCAACGCATCCTGGCCCACCTCGTAGGGGTCGGCGAACACCTCGTCGTCGGCGAGCCCGGTGGTGTCGTCGTCGCGGTCATGGTCGGTGGATTCGTCGACGACCGGATCGGGGGCGGGTTGGCGGCGCAGACGCTGTCTGCGGAGGTCGACGGCGGTTTCGGCTTCGTAATTCTCGCGGTGCTCGTTGTACGGGTCAGGAATGCTCATTGGAGTTCCTTTCGGGGAAGAGGTGGTTCCGGGGTCGTCGTCGCGTTCGGTCATTGCTCGTCTGGTGCCTGCTCGTCCGGCGTCTGCTCGTCGGGTTCGGTGTCGTCGACGAACAGGTCCGATAGGCGTATTGCCTGCCAGGCTTGGAAGCCGGGTTCTTCGCACCACTGCTCGGCGGGGTTGTCGTCGGTGATGTCGATCTCGAGTGCGACGCCGTGTTTGGCGGCGACGCCGGCGAGGGCTGTTCCGTCGATGTTCGGGTTGCTGATGTGCAGCAGCAATCGCACGGCCGGGACGTCTGCCTCCTCACGGGCCTTGCCTGCCAGGAAGATGGCTTTACCGGCCGCGGAATCGTCGGCGGAGTCTCGGTTGCCCTTTCTGAACACCGCGTCGTTGCGGTGGAACGTGCCGTACCAGGCGGCGTCGTCGCCGGGGCCGAGCACAGCGAAACTGCCGCGTTCGTCGCCTGCAGCGAAGAGTTCGACCAGCGGGGCCGAGGAGGCCGTTGCGGCGATGGCGTCTCGGTGTTCGATGGCCTCGCGGTTGCGCAAGCTGTCGTAGTCGAGGTCGAGCTGCTTGAGCAGCTCGCGTTTGATCTTCGGCCACATCGACCGGGAGAGAAGGTTGTTCGCTCTCGCCCATGCCCGCAGCGCCGTGGAGTCGCTGGCGCGGAGGTCGTCGGCGGCCGCGCGGACGGCGGCGGCCGCGGTTTCCCATTCGGTGGCGGCGGAGGTGGTCATGGCGTGTCCTTTTCTCGGGTGATCGACAAGCGGGTGGGTAGGTATTGGGGGTCAGCGTTCGGAGATCTTCTCGACCTCCCACCGGTCGCCGGTTGCGTTGCGTAGCTGCACATTCGCGCCGACTTGGCGGGTGCCGACGACCTCGCCGGAGGGTGTGCGGGCGGTCTGGGTGATCTCGAAGACGCGGTATGCCTCTGTCGGGGTTTGTTCGGGTACCGACGCGGTCGAGGGGTCGACCTGGGCGGTGACCGCTGCGCGTTCGGCGGCCCATTCGAGCCACTGCCCACCCGGTCCCGATACCGCTGAGGTGGCGGTCAGTGACTCGGCGAATCGGTCGGTCAGCAGCGGCGTCGATCGCCGGGCGGCGTCGCCCGGGCCGGTGTCGGTGTTGGTGTTCCAGCCGAACCACACCGCCAGGGCGGCGCGTGCGACTGCGTCCGCACTGGTGAAGTCGACCCCGGCAGCTT
>NZ_JBAUJR010000189.1:0-17409 GCF_049683935.1 Mycobacterium sp.
GTCGACGGCCGCTGACACGGATCAGCGTTCAGCGCCGGAGCTTCGCAGCGGCGTCCTTGGCGCCGTACCGTGCGGCGGAGAGGCCGCCGGCGACCGGCAGTGCGACCCGGAGAAGCGTGGCGCCCACAGGGGTGGCGGTCGCGCGGATTCGCGAGACCGGACGCAGCGACTCCGTCACCGCGACGCGGGCATAGCTGCGCATCTGGTGGTGGAAATCGTTGACCGCCACATTCACCGCCTTCTCGCCGCGCAGCGCGGCGCAGAGCTCCCGACAGAGAAGGTCGGCGTCGAGGATCGCAGTCGCCGCTCCCTGACCGCCCGTGGGTGGAACGGCATGGACGGCGTCGCCGAGCGCGGTGATCCGACCGGCAGGCCACGGCGCCAGCTGGGCGGGGTCGATCGCGGCGTGCAGACGGAATGCAGCCAGCCCCTGGGTCCTGGCGTGTTCGATGACCGTGATCAGACGGGTGGACCAGCCCGCTCCTCGCATCCATTGGCTGGTCGCGCGGCCGAGATCAGCGCCCCCGAATGCCAGCAGCTCCCGGGTCCTGTCGGACTCAGCGATCATGGCGCCCCAGATGTAGGTGGCGGTCTGCGTGGCCGGCGGTTGGTCGAGCGGTGTGGTGATGAGTGCCTCGCCCCGAGGGTCGTGGTACCCGATGTACAGGCCGGTTCCCCGAGGGCCGACGGCGAACGTCGAGTGTGCGCCGAGAAATCCCGCCGCCGAGGAAGATAGCGCGTCGACAGGGGTGAAACCGCCGACGCCGATCAAGCCCACCGGAGCGGAGGTGGGCCTGCCGGCCAAGGCTTCGGCGACACGGGAACCGACACCATCGGCTCCGACGAGAACGTCCGCCCGGCTGCGCGAGCCGTCGGAGAACCGCGCCTCCACGGTCCCGTCGCCGCTGAGTTCGCAACCGACGTAGCTTGTTCCCAGCCGCACTGCGGGGGCCACCGAACGTCCGAGCAGCGTACGCAGGGTCACCCGATCGACGTTGAGCGACTGATCAGCGGTGACCGCGGCGCGGCCGCGTGTCAGGAGGCGACCACGGTGGTCGCGCACCACGACACCGTCGTCTGCCCGCCCTCCGGCCGAGACTGCATAGAGCTGTTCGAGCACGTCCGGGTCGAGCAATCGACGCAGTGCGCTGAGCGCCGGCGCATGCAGGTGTAGGTGGTATCCACCGGTCCGGGCGAGATCGGTGTCGCGTTCGACGACTTCGACGTCGATGCCGTGGCGCTGCAGACCGCACGCCAGCGCGAGTCCGCCGATTCCGGCACCGATGACCATGACCTGCATGACGACCCTCCTCGAGTTTTTCCCGGGCTGACCGGGTGCCCCCACCGTTTCAGCAGTGGAGGTCACCGAATGTCCGCCTCTGGGTGGATGCTGGCAGCATGGCGTCAACGTCTTCACGACTTCTGCAGCTGTTGGCCCTGCTCGGGAGTCGGCCGCGCTGGAGTGCCGCCGACCTGTCCGACCGCCTCGACATCAGCCCGCGCACTCTGCGCCGCGATGTCGACTGCCTTCGCGAGTTGGGTTATCCCGTCGGTTCGGCGATGGGTCCGGCCGGCGGCTATTCGCTGGGCACAGGAGGCAAGCTGCCGCCGTTGCTGCTCGATGACGAACAGGCCGTCGCGGTCGCGATTGCACTACAGACGGCACCGGTCACTGTCCGAGGTATCGACGAGGCCGTGGCCCGCGCGCTGACGAGCATCAAGCAGGTCATGCCCGCCGATCTGCGGGCCGAGGCCGAGTCCATGCACGTCACCGCGATTGCCAATCCGTGGGAGTTCGCGGCGCCGCCCGTGCGTGCGGGCATCCTTCGGTGTCTCGGTGCGACGATCAGGAATGCCCACCGACTCCGGCTGGACTATCTCGCACCCGACGGTCGGCGTCGGGATCCCGCGGATCCCGACTTCACCCCGCCGATGACGGTCGAAGCACACCACCTCGTGGTCTGGGCCGCCCGCTGGTACCTCGTCGCCTACGTCCCCTCCGACGAGAAATGGACGATCTTCCGCGTCGACCGCATCCTCTCCGCTGTCTCGCTCGGAACCGTGTTCGAAAGACGGGCGTTGCCGGGGTCCGACGTGGCGCGCTATGTGATGACGAGCCACGACCGGGGTGACACTCCGGCCGAGTGGCAGTGTGTGGGCACCGTCGTGCTGGACCTTCCTCCGGATGTGGTTGCACGATGGGCGCCTGGGGGCTCTGTCATCGAGCGGTTCTCCGCGAATCAGAGCGTTCTCACGCTGGGGGCATGGTCGTGGGCGGGCATCGCAGGGTTACTCGCGACGTTCGACGCTGATTTCACCGTTGTGGGTCCAGAACCTCTCAGGCAGGCCTGCCGCACGATCTCCCGACGGCTCTCCGCGTCCGCCGAACCGGTGCATTCGTCAGCCGTGGCCGGCGAAACCCACGCATCTGCGCACGTGGCACGATAGGCCCATGGCCAAGCTCGACTACGAAGCGCTCAACTCCACCATCCGGTACCTGATGTTCTCGGTCTTCTCCGTGCGACCGGGTGCGCTGGCCTACGAAGACGACGCGCGCGCCGCCGTCGCCGACGAGATGGCCACGTTCCTCAAAGTCCAGGAGGACAGCGGGGTGGTGGTTCGTGGTCTGTACGACATCGCCGGGATGCGCGCCGACGCGGACTTCATGATGTGGACGCACGCCGAGAACGTCGAGGCCCTGCAGGCGACCTACTCGGATTTCCGCCGTACCACGACGCTGGGCCGCGCGTCGACCGCAGTCTGGAGCAACGTGGCGCTGCACCGACCGGCGGAGTTCAACAAGAGCCACGTCCCGGCGTTCCTGGCCGGTGAGGAGGCAGGCGCCTACATCTGCGTCTACCCGTTCGTCCGATCGCTGGACTGGTATCTGCTGCCCGACGACGAGCGTCGACGCATGTTGTCCGAGCACGGGATGGCGGCGCGGGACTACAAGGATGTTCGCGCCAACACGGTGCCGTCGTTCGCGCTGGGGGACTACGAGTGGCTGCTGGCGTTCGAGGCGCCGGAACTGCACCGCATCGTCGACCTGATGCGTGATCTGCGCGCCACCGACGCCCGCCGTCATGTGCGCGAGGAGACGCCGTTCTTCACCGGCCCTCGCGTCTCGGTCGAACAACTTGTCACGTCGCTTCCCTAGGCAATTTGCTGACAGGCCGGTGCCGCCAGTTCGGCGGAGCTAAGTGGCACACGCTGCCAGCATCCGGCCGTTCTCGGGGGGCGCTGGTCTCCGGTTGCTGAAGTCTCTGTGACGTTAGCGTTAAAATTTGGCCTTCCGGCGTCTCGCTGTTGCTAGCATCGTCCGATGCCGAACGCCAGAACGGTGACGGCAGCCCTCGTCACAGTGGGTGCCGGTCTCACTGTGCTGCAGTTGAGCAGGTGGAGCGGCGAACCCGTGGTCCGGTTCCTGGCTGATCTGGCTGTTCTGGCGCTCGCCCTGTTCGCCGTGGCATCCGCGGTAGCTGCCGCGCGGCGGGTGCGGGGCCGAAGACGCGCGGCGTGGACATGTATGGCGATCGGCCTGAGTGGTTTCGCCGCAGGCCAACTGGTCTGGAGTTACAACGGCCTGATCCGCGGGACCTTGCAGTTCCAGTCGGTGGCCGACCTGGGGTATGCGGCGCTGCCCGTCGGCGCCGGACTCGCGCTGATCCTTCTGTTGGGCGACTACTCACGTGCCACGCGGCTCCGGGTGCTGCTCGACGGCGTGATCACGGCCGGTGCACTGTTCGGCGCGGCCTGGGTGACCCTGCTGGGAACGGTGTACTCGGCACAGGTGATGGAACCGACCTCGCTGGCGCTGACGCTGGCCTATCCCGTCGCCGATATCGCCGTGGTCACCATCGCGCTGCTGCTGTTGGTGCGGGCGCCGGCAGGAGACCGTTCGACGCCTGCGCTGCTGACCGTGGGATTGGTTCTGATCGCTGCTTCCGACGCCGCTTACGCGTACGTGACCGCGGTGCAGGGCCAGTACTACGAGGCCATTTCGCTCGGTTACGCGTGGGGCTTCCTGGCGATCGGCGGAGCCGCCCTGCTCAGCCACGGCGCGCCGCCCGACCGGGTCTGGGCCCAGTCGCGGGTCACCTCGCGGGCATCGATGTGGCTGCCGTTCGTGCCGGTCACGATCGCGGTGGCAGTGTGCGCCCCGGTCATGATCCCGATCCTGGGACCGCTCTACATCGTCGGGATCATCACGGTGTTCGCCGTGATGATCCGCCAGTACCTGGTGCTCGACCAGCACCACCGACTGCTGGCCAAAGTCTCCGACCAGGTGGTGCGTGATCCGTTGACCGGCCTGGCCAACCGGACTCTGTTCCAGGAGCGACTCGACCGGGCGATGCAGACACCGCGTGACGGCAACGGTTCGGTGGCCGTGCTTCTGATGGATCTCGACCACTTCAAACTCGTCAACGACAGCCTCGGGCACGCAGCCGGCGATGCCATGCTGGTGCGGTTCTCCGAACGCCTCAACGGCATCGTCCGTCCCGACGATACGGCCGCACGCCTCGGCGGCGACGAGTTCGCGGTGCTGATGGAGGGTGACGTCGAGGCCCTGCGCGCCGTGGCCCAGGGTGTGGTGCACGCCTTCGACCGGCCCTTCGCGGTCGCCGGTCAGGAGCTCTGGGTGCGTCCCAGTGTCGGGCTGGCGATGACCGAGGAGGGCGCACCCGCCGTCACCGGTGACGAATTGCTCCTGCAGGCCGACGTCGCGATGTACGCCGCGAAGAAATCGCGGTCAGGGGATCTGCACGTGTACAGCGCGGACATGTCGCACGGTGAGATCGTCGGGGGTGTGCCCGTCACCGATTCCAGGAGCCGCGCAGCGGGTCGGGTCGCGGCTCGCCTCCTCGGTGAGCTCCGGCACGCGATAGGACGCCGCGAGCTCACGGTCTTCTACCAGCCCAAGTTCGACCTGCGTGCCGGTGAGATCGTCGGAGTGGAGGCGCTGGTCCGCTGGCCGCACCCGCGCCGGGGACTGCTGGCTCCCGAGCAGTTCCTCCCGTTGGTGCGTGAGCACGGCTTGATGCGCTCGTTGACATCCCTGGTGCTGGACCTGGCATTGGACGACGTGGCCGACTGGTACCAAAAAGGCGTCGGTGTTCCCGTCGCGGTCAACGTCTTCGCCCCGTCGATCAGCGACACCGATCTGCCCCGGCAACTCCTGCAGGCCCTCGAAAACCGGCGCCTGCCGCCGGAGACGCTGACCGTCGAGATCACCGAGGATCTGCTGCTGGAGGACATCGCCCAGACCCGCGCGGTATTCGCCGAGCTGCGGGACAGCGGGATTCGCATCGCGATCGACGACTTCGGCAGTGGTTATTCGGCGCTGTGGTACCTCAGGGATTTTCAGGTGCACGAGGTCAAGCTCGATCGCGAGTTCATCGCGCCCATCCTGACTCAGCCGACGTCGGCCGCGATCGTGCGCGCGGTGATCGACCTCGCTCACGTGTTGGGCGTGACGCCGGTGGCCGAGGGAGTCGAGAACGCCGAGACGGCAGCGAAGCTGCTCGAGTACGGCTGTGACGTCGCTCAGGGCTTCTACTACAGTCCGCCGCTCGTGGCACCTGCGATGCTGGAACTGCTGACATCGCAGCAGCGCCGACGCAACGGTCGCGGCGCCGGCGACAACGGCTACCCGTCGGAAGGCAAGAGGCGCAGCGAGATCGAGTTGATGCAGTAGCGCTTGTCGGTCGGAGTGGGGTAGCCCTCGCCGGAGAAGACATGCCCGAGGTGGCTGTGGCAGTTGGCGCAGACCACTTCGACGCGGTGCATACCCAAGGTGTTGTCGGTGCGCAGGATCACCGAGTCCGAGTCGGCGGGGTCGAAGAAAGACGGCCAGCCGCAATGGGATTCGAACTTCTCGGTGCTGCGGAACAGTTCCGCCCCACACGCCCGGCAGGCATAAACGCCCTCGGTCTTGGAGTCGGTGTACTCGCCGGTGAACGGCCGCTCGGTGCCGGCACGACGCAGCACCGCGAACTCCTCTGGGTTCAACCGCTCGCGCCACTGATCGTCGCTCAGGACCAGCTTGGGACCCGGCATCGAATCTGACCCTGTTGCCGTCATGCTGACAGGTTACGCGTCGGGTTTGGCCCCGGCGTCGGTGAGTTGCCTGACCCATGGCGGGTCGATGCCGTCGTCGAGGCGGCCGTCGTTCTTGGCGTCGAGATACCGGAACAGCAGCACCACGAACACCACGATGGACAGCAGCGACCAGCCGTAGGTGATCTTCAGGTACTCCAGTGCGCGCCCCGTCGTGGGCCAGTGTCCGAGCAGCCAGCGGTCCATCGTCGTGAAGCCGTAGATCGCCATCCACGCCACCCAGCTGCGGATGGCCGAGTTCGGCAGCACCACGGTCATCAGGAACGGGAACAGCATCATCGAGTAGTAGCCCTGCCCCAGGGAGAGCACCAGCCACGACGTCAGCAGGAGCACACCGGAGGAGGTCAGCATCCAGAACAGCGGGTCGCGGGTGCGGTAGTACCGGTAGAGCAGCCACAGCGAGGCCACACCCAGCAGTGCGAACCCGACACGCATCAACAGGATCAGCCACATCGGCAGCCCGTAGTAGACCCCGTTGCCCAGGATCGAACTGTTGAAGTAGTCGCGGGTGGACAGGATGTAGGGCACCGTGCGGGTGACGAAGCTCATCGGGTCGCTGATCAGCGGCCAGGCCACCGCGTTGAACACCGCCGGCACCGCGAACGCGGTCACCAGCGTCCGCCACTGCCGGTTGAGCAGCGGCAACAGCAGCAGCGGTGCGAGCAGAGGTTTGACCACCAGCGTCAGACCTATCGCGACCCCCGCCCACCATTCGTGGCTCTTGTTCCCGTCGAGCAGGAACCGGAAGAACAGCACTTCCAGCAACAGGATGGGCCCGTTGATGTTTCCGAACACCAGCGTGTTGGTGACGTTCTCGGTGCAGAACATCGCCAACAGCAGCGCCGGCGCGGCGACCGAGGCCAACGTGAACTTGAACAACCTCAGCAGGAAGTACGCCGCCAGCAGGATCGCCAGCGTGTTGAAGAAGATGAACCAGTAGCGCGACGCCTCGACCGGCAGATAGCCGAAGGGCGCCATGATCAAGGTGCCGCCGGGCGGGTAGAGGTAGTGCGGATCGACCTGGTCGAAGTTTCCGTCGTAGATGTTCAGGCCGAGCTTGAAATTCACCACCGCGCGGTAGACAGGGGCGAAGTCGTCGGTGATGAAGCCGTTGGTGGCCAGCACGTAGCTGCGGTGGATGACGGACAGAATCGCCAGTGGCCACAGGATCGACCGCAGGACCGACGCGGTGCTGGGCGGGGACGTGCGAGGCCGGAATCCACTCAGAACAAGATCACGCACGTGGGCACCGTACCCGAAGGGTCGACGGCTGATCCCGCGACATGGCCTACGTCAGGCCGGGCAGTACGTGTCGGTGGGGGGTAGCTGGCCGGAGTCCAGGTAGCCCATCACCGGTGGCAGCGCGCAGGGCGAGTAGATGACCGCGCCGTGTCCGATGCCCTGCCACATGACCCGTCGATTGGTCGAACCGGCGTTGATCGCGGTGGCGGCGACCGCGGCCACACCTGCGTTGCCGACGATCGGATTGTTCTGCACGCCGAGCAGCAGCGTCGGGATGGTGAGGTTCTCGGGCTCCTGCGGCGCGGTGCCGCTGGGCCAGTTCAGGCACTTCACCATGTCGAGCGCACCCACCCTGCCGAACTGGGGGTACAGGTCGTCCCACGCCACCACGAGTTCGCGGACCCGGTCGGGGGTGGGACGGTTCAACGCGTCACTGCAGGTGTTGACGAACTGGCCGTCGGTCTGGCGCGTCGTCTCCGCCTGGTTGATCAGGTTGTTGAGCCGGTTGGTGTTGCCGGACCGGGCATCGGCGACCGCGAGCGCCAATTCGTTGCTCGCATCGACCCTCTCGCCCTGCGGGTAGGCGAGCGCCGTGGAGATGGCGTCGGCGACGGCGGCCTCCGAGGCACCGTTGGGACCGTTGCCCGCCCGCGCCGATTCCAGCAACGCATCCACCGCGGCCTTCGGATCAGCGCCCAGCGGGCAGTTCGTCGCCGCGCACTGGGCCGCCCACGCGTCCAGAGCGGCCTGCTCACCTTGAACACGCTGCTCGGTGGCTGCCTCCGCCGCGATGCCCAGCGGGAGGGGGGAGTCCAGGATCAGCCTGGCCACCTTGCTCGGGTGCGACCCGGCGTAGGCCAGCGCGACCTGGGCGCCGTTACCGACACCGAGCAACGCGAGAGCAGGCACATCCCAGGTGGTGCGGAGTCGCTCGAGATCCTCGGCGGCGTGGGTGTTGTCGTAGGCGGAATCGCCGGGGGCGATGGTGTCGGTGCAGTTCGTCGTCGCTGTCATCGTGACCGCACCGAGGTTGGCGACGGGATCGTCTCCGGACTGGAACTGGGCCTGCTCGAACATCTCCTGACGGTCGAACAGGTCGCGGCAGTCCAACGCTCCCGACATGCCGATGCCACGGCGGTCCACCGAGACCACGGGGTGCTGGGCGAGCACGTCGGTGCCGGCGCGTGACAACCACACGGGCAGCTGAGTCGAGCTGGGCAGATCCGACCCGGTGGTCATCACCAAGGGCCCGGCATCACCGGGGGTCTGCGCGGTTCTCGCGCGCATCACCCCGATGCTCACCGTGCCGCTGGCACCGTTGATCGAATCGAGGTCGGCGTCATAGGTGGCGCAGTCCAGCGAGACGCCCGGAACCGGATTCACCGACGCGTCGCTGAAGGCCCGCGAGGTGCAGTCCTGCCACGACAGATCGTTCTTCGGCGCCTCGATGGCCGGGGGCCCTGCGGGCGCCGCGCTCGACTGCGGCTCGCCCTGGGGGCCGGCCCCGGAGTTGGTGGCGTAGCGCGGGTTTGCGGCCAGACCGGGTGAGCAGCCGACCACCAGCAGTGACACCAGAACGGCCGCTGCGGCGGCACCGCGAGGAGCACGGGGCAGACGACGCATGGGAACCACAGTACTGACCGGTCTCACTGAGCTGCGTCGAAGCGCGGTGGCTCACGGCGGTCGTAGCGCAGATAGAGGTAGCCGTCATCGTCAATGAGGGCGTGGCGCAGCCGCATCGCGGTCTGCACTTCACCTGCCCCGGTCACGATGCGGCCGGCCTTGCCGCCGACAAGCATCGGAGCCACCGTCAGGCACAGCTCGTCGAGCACGTCCTGTTCGGTGAACATGCCGAGGATGCCGGGACCCCCTTCGGTCAGGACCCGCAGCAGCCCTCGGCCGGCCAGCAGGCCGAGAGCGGTCGGCAGATGCACCGAGTCGGGGTCGGCGCCGGACGCGTCGAGGACCTCGGCGACGCCGTCGAGCCGAGACCTGGTGTCCTCCGCCGCGTCAGCGCTGGTCAGGATCAGCGGTGGGATCTCGGTGCGGTGGAACAGCTTCGCATCCGGGTCGAGTCGGCCCGACCTTGTCAGCACGGCGATCGGCGGCACCTCGGCCTGCCCGCGCTGTCGGCGTGCCCGTCGTTGGCCGGCGTCGAACTGGACCCCCGAGTAGTCCTCGACGCGCACCGTGGACGCGCCGACGACGATCACGTCGGCGGCTTCGCGCAGCGCCGTGAAGACGGCCTTGTCGCCGTCGCCGCCCAGATCACCCGACTTACCTGCGCTGGTCGCCCCGCCGTCGACGGAGGCGATCATGTTGGCCCGCACCCAGCACGACTTCAGATCGTCGGGGTAGGCGTAGCTCTGGGCGAGCGCGCCCGGACCGAATCGGTCGGTTCGGCTGAGCATTGTGAACTGCGTCCCGTCACCGGCTGCTGACATACGCAGAATCACAGCACGCCGTTAAAGTGCCAGCATGCACGGGTCCAGTGATGTCGGGAGTCTGGTCGATCGTCATCCCACCGTCACCCCGGAACGGCTGATCGCCCAGCTGGTCCCGCCGCCCACATTCGCCGACGTCGGGTTCGACACCTACAAGCCGGATCCGGCCGAGCCGTCGCAGGCCGCGGCGGTGGACGCGTGTCGGCTGTTCTGTGAGCAGGCGGTGCAGCGGCGGGCCGGCAAGAAGAAGCTGTTCGGCAAACGCGAGGTGCTGCCGGGGGTCGGGGTGTATCTCGACGGCGGTTTCGGCGTCGGCAAGACCCATCTGCTGGCGTCGTCGTACTACGCGGTGCCCGGCCCGAAAGCGTTCGCGACGTTCGGCGAGCTCACCCAGTTGGCGGGGGTCTTCGGGTTCGTCGAGTGCATCGAGTTGCTGTCTGACTATGTGGTGGTCTGCATCGACGAGTTCGAACTCGACGACCCCGGCAACACCACGCTGATCTCCCGGCTGTTGTCGGCGCTCGTCGAGAACGGCGTGTCGGTCGCCGCGACGTCGAACACGCTGCCCGAGCAGTTGGGGGAGGGCCGGTTCGCGGCGCAGGACTTCCTGCGGGAGATCAACACGCTGGCGGCGATGTTCACCACGGTGCGCATCGAGGGCCCGGACTACCGCCATCGTGACCTGCCGCCGGCGCCGGTGCCGCCGAGTGACACCGAGGTCGCCGACCGGGCGGCCAAGGTGCCCGGCGCGACGCTGGATGACTTCGACGCGCTGTGCGCGCATCTGGCGACCATGCATCCGTCGCGTTATCTCACGCTGATCGAAGGGGTTTCGGAGGTTTTCATCACCGGTGTCCGCCCGATCGATGACCAGAGTGTCGCGCTTCGGCTGGTGTCGCTGACCGACCGCCTCTACGACGCCGGCATCCCGGTGGTGGCCTCGGGGGCCAAGTTGGACACGGTGTTCAGCGACGAGATGCTGCAGGGCGGTTTCCGCAAGAAGTACCTGCGGGCGACGTCGCGACTGCTGGCGTTGACCGCGGCCGGTCAGGACGGGCGCACCAGCACGTAATCCTGCTCGATGTGGGTGCCGAGCCGGAAGGTCTTGGTGCCGGTGATCACGAAGCCGTGTTTGGCGTAGAAGCGTTGTGCCCGTTGGTTCTGCTGGTTGACGCCGAGCCAGACACAGGCGGCGTCGAGTTCCGTGGCGTGCTGCAGCGCTGCTGACATCAGTGCCGCCGACACCCCGGCGCCATGAGCTTCGGGCAGCACGTACATCTTCGACAGCTCGACGGCCGGATGCGCGGTGACCGCTTTCCTGACGTCGGCGTCGTCGGGCAGACCGCGAATCAGCATGGCGTAGCCGATGATTCGGTCGCCCTCGGTCGCGGTGAGCACCGCCCGGTCGGGGTCGGCGAGGTGCTCGGCGAAGCGCGCGGCGGTGAGGTTGTCGTTGATGAACGCCGCGACGTCCACCGGGGCGGCGGACGGGGGACAGGCCAGCGGGAAGGTCCTCGCGGCCACCTCGGCAAGTTCGGCCAGTCGCGCCGGGGACGCGGTGTCGACCTGCGGGCGGAACTCGGGCTGGGTCAGGAAAGGTTCCACTGCGCCAGGCGGGTGCCGGTGATCTTGTCCAGCAGTACGACGTTGGACACCAGGTCGCGGTAGCAGTCCCACCAGACTCCGCCGCTGAACGTCTGCCCGACCCGAGCGTTCTGCATGCCCAATTGCAAGGAGTCGGGGGAGTCGCTGTTGCGCGGTTCGTAGGCGTCGCCGGTCGGGGTGACGCCACGGAACTGGTAGGTGATGGCCATCGCGAACGCGGTGGGGACGCGCACCGGCGTGATCGTGATGTCGGCGCGGTACACCTGGTGGCGCGGCGGGCGGGGCGGATACCCGAAACCCGGGGGTACTGGCGAGGGCAGGACGTTGTTGACCGAGATGTCGGCGACCAACCCCTCGAACTCCACGCGCAGCGGCTCACCCAGACGCCCGATGGGGATGTTCGCCGCCGACGCTGAGGGGGCGACCAGACCTCCCAGTGCCGCCAGTGTGGCGATCAGCAGCGCGAGCCAGCGACGCATGTGTGGTGTCCCCTCGTAGGCGTGCTTCGCATGATTGCACACCCACTGAGAGGGGCGGTGCGCGTTGGGCGTCAGGACACCCAGGGGCCCACGCCGCCCACCCTGTCGATGCGAATCCGCGTCAGATACCCGGCAGGCGCGTCGTCAGGCGGGAAGTGTGCGTCGGGGCCTGCGAGCGTCCTCGCAAGGCCGGCGAGCACCTCGGGGGCACCTCCCTCGACGATCCGGGCTGTCCCGTTGATCGAGAGATACGGCCGCATGACCTGATGAGTACCGTCCAGCGCGACGATGGTGACCGCGACACGGGGATCGCTGCGAACGTTGCGAACCTTCTTGTGCTCGGAGAGGTGGGCGGTGACCAGTTCGTCGCCATCCGGTGTGGTCTGCAGAGCGACCCAGACGAGGCTCACCTGCGGGCTGCCATCGGGGTTGAGGGTGACGAGGGTGGCGTCGGCCCCGGTGCCGATGAGGTCGCGGGCGGCGTCGTTGAGTCTCATGGGGGTATCTACCGTGCGGCGTCGTGATCTATTCCCTCAGGAGGTCTTGAGTTCGTCCACCGCGCGGTGGCGGCGTCGAAGATTTTGTCGATCACGCCAATGCGTCCAGAGCGGCCAGCAGATCGCTTTCGAAGCGCTCCCAGTCGAGGCCCATCCCGTGCAGCACTCCGCCGTCATCTTCTTCTTCGTGCAACGCGAGCAGCAGATGCTCGGTGCCGATGAAGTTGTGTCCCAACCGTAGGGCCTGGCGGAAGGTCAATTCGAGTGCCTTTTTGGCGCGCGGGTCGAACGGGATGAGCGCGGGGACCTCGTCGGTTCTCGGCGGCAGCACGACGGTGGCTGCGACCGCGGTGACGTCGATGCCCTGGGCGGCGACGAGATGGGCGGCCAGACCGGTCGGGTCGGCGAACAGGCCCAGGATCAGGTGTGCGGGTTGGATCAACGGGTTGCCGGCTTCATGGGCACGGTTCTGGGCTTGGACCACGACGTTGCGCGCCCGCTCGGTGAA
This sequence comes from Mycobacterium sp., assembly GCF_049683935.1. Lineage (GTDB taxonomy): Bacteria > Actinomycetota > Actinomycetes > Mycobacteriales > Mycobacteriaceae > Mycobacterium. The sequence continues at coordinate 12,893 of NZ_JBAUJR010000189.1, forward strand.
ACGGCTGAATCCGGCGTTGGGGTCCAGGGTGTCGGGGTTGTCGGGGGTCCTGGGGACGAATCGTTTCTGCGCCGCCTGTTTGGTGACACCCATGCACTGGCCGATCTCGGTCCACGAGGCGCCGGATCGGCGGGCCTGGTCGACGAAGTGGCCGATGAGGTGGTCGGCCACCTCGCCGAGTGCTTGGGCGGCCAGCACGGCGTCGGTGAGTTGATCGAGGGGTTGGTCGTGCACCTGGGTGATGACGTCGATCAGGTCGTCGAGACGGACGGGGTGGGTGATCTTCGCGCTCATGTCGTCAACCCTAGGTTGACGCTAGGCGAGCGTCAACCCTGGGTTGACGACTGCGCCTCGGGGTAGCCACGCCGCACGGTGCGATCGAGAATGCCGAGGGTCGCCCGCAGGGCGCTCTCGGACACGACCGGGAAGATGTCTGCGTCGCGCCAGTGCTGGTCGATGTCGGACCAGTCGTAGAACGAGGTGACCAGCGTGCCGTCCTCGGCCGGTTCCAGGCGGTAGCCGTAGACGTGGCCGATCTGCGGCTTGATCTGCCCGAGGATCTTCCACGCGATCAGCCGGTCCTGCTCGAACGCGCTGATCTCCACCGAGACGTCGTACCGGCCCAGTGGGTAGTCGTTGAGTGCTTCGCGGTCCATGTGGACCACGAAGGTGTCGCCGACCGCGCGCACCGGGTCACCGTCGGCGTCCTGCAGCATGCCGGTGGCGTCGATGGCCACATGGCCCTGCGGATCGCACAGCACGGCGAAGATGTCGGCGGCCGGGGCGGGGATGGTTCGGGGCACTTCGATGCGGTCGGTCATGTCTTGATGGTGTCAGCAGATCCAGTGGGATGGATCACTCGGGGTTTCGCTGTGAGTGAAGTGCGGGAACTTGAAATAGCCATGGGGGTAAAAGACCGGACCACCACAGCGACGGCCCAGCCACGGATGTTGCGGCAGGCACTGGACTTCATCCACAGCAACGCGCAGTACGACATCACCATCCGCGATATCGCCGCGGCCGCCGATGTCACGCCACGTGCCATCCAGTACGCGTTCCGTGAGCACCTGACCACGACACCACTGGAGTACCTGCGCCGCATCAGGCTGGAGAGGGCTCACCGGGAGTTGAAGTCGGCCGACCCGGCGTTGGACACCGTCACGTCGATCGCCGGGCGCTGCGGGTTCAGCCATCCCGGTCGCTTCAGCAGCGCCTACAAGGAAGTCTTCGGCACCGAACCCAGTCGCACTCTGCGCAGTACCTGAGCGTCAGAGCGGCGTGAAGCCGGCGCTGGTCAGGATCCCGGGCTGCCATCCCTGCGCTCCGACACACAGCAGCGGTCGGCCGTCGGGGGACTGGGCGGCGGCCTGCGGGTTCGGGCACCGGCTGCCGATTTCCCGGACGCCGTGCAGTTCGTAGCTGATCTGCCAGAAGCCCGTGTACACCGGGGGCCACTGGTTGGGAATCCACCGGCACTGCATGGCCGCGCCACCTTTGCCGCGACCGAACGTGAAGCGCTCCATGTTCGTGCACGGTCCGGTGAGTGGCGCGTCGTAGACGATCCCGGGAACGTCGGTGTCGTAGCGGCCAGAGTCGTCGGGGTACATCGGACCCGGCTCGGCTATCGCAGCCGGCGCTGTGGCCAGGGCGGCAGCGCTGATGGCGGTCGCCACGAGCATCTCGCGAATCATGTCCCACCCCTAGGTCGTCTGAACGGGTCCGGTGTATCGCGAACTCTAGCGGGTGCGGCGGGATCGCCATCGGCTTTCCGGACTGGCAAACACGATCTCGGCCCGCCACCTGGGGGGGTTGGTGGCGGGCCGAGCTTATCGGGAGTGTCTGTGGTGCTGAGTACGAAGCTACGACGCCAAGCTGAGAGTGACCTAATAGAAAGGTCACTACTTCGACACGGATCGGTCAGTAGGCGTTACTACTTCACAGGCGCCAGCGCCGGATCCGCGGGCGATTCATCCGGCCTGTAGGGCCTGATTCGACTCGGCGAGTGAGGGATTCGGGTGCGCGAAGCTCGTCAAGGGCCGCGCCGGACGGAAACGTGGCTGACCCGCTCCCGGTACGGAATGGAATGGATGGTGGCCGTTCATCGTCTGCACGGGAACGCAGTAGGCGCACAGTTCGACACCGACGGTGGGATAACCGCAAGCGGGGCAGATGTCGATCATTGCCATGTGAGTCTGCTCCTGCGTGCTGGACCCGTCGCTGCCGCGACACTTGGTGGGAATTGATTGTGATCGAACAGTTACCCGTTCGTCGAGGAATTAACCACATCGTCAACGGCAGTCGTGGTGGCCAAACCGGCCTCGCTGAGGTCAGGTCGGCGTGGCTGTCCGCCGACCTGGACCCGCACGGGTGCATGCTTGCCAGGTGAGCAAGCGCGCGGAATACGTCTTCGCTTTGTACCAGGGCTCCCTCGCCGAGCCTGGCGACGTCAACCCGTATGCCGGGGGGTCGCTGGCCCTGGCGAAGCTCTGGAGGCGCGGCTACAACCGCATGCTTCAGGTCCGGGTGAACAGCGGGCCGGCGATGCAGCGTTACTTGGCGGCGCAACGCCGCGGGCTGCGCGGTGGCTGCGTGAACCGGCCCGGTGATACGTGGAAGGGTGACTGAGGAACTGCCGACCCGTCTCTGGACAAGCCGCTGCGTCAGAAGCGTTCGCTGTCGGCGGTCATCTGCATTCGGTTGAGGAGTTCGTGGGCGACGGCACGCAGTTTGACGTTGCGGTTCTGCGACTCGACCCTGAGTTTGTCGAACGCTTCCCCGGAATCACAGCCATGTAGGGCGATCAGCGCACCTTTGGCCATGTCGATGTCGGAGCGTGACACGAGTGCTCTTTCGAGTTCGGCGACGGTGTCTCGGGCCTTCTGCCAACGGTTGGAGTTACTGATCGCCTGGCCGGCGGCAGCGCTGTACAAGCGCATGAGTTCGGTGTCGAACTCGTCGAATGCTGTTGCCGTGTGGCTGTAGATGTTGAGCGAGCCAACGAGTTCCTGCTCGCTGTCATCACCCGTGATGATCAGGGGAACAGACAAACTCGCACGAACGCCCGCCTGTTGCGCGGCCTCGGCGAACTCTGGCCATTGTGTAAATTCATGGTCGACGATTGCTCGCAGTGGGGTTCGCTGCATCGCGGCCTCCAGGCATGGACCCCGGCCCGACGCGTACTGCCGGTCATCAAGTTCCAGCGCCTCGTCATCGGTGCACGCTGCGGTGCGGGAGTCGGGCCAGGACAGCACGGTAATGCTGACGACATCGGCGTGTCGGATGGCGGCGAGTGCGGTGTCGGCGACCCGTGCCGCTACCGCGTCCAGGGGCTCTTCAGCGGCGAACACCTCGCGTAGTCGTTCGACGGCCTGTGCCGTGGTGAGAAGCCTGGCGAGGGGATCGGTGGACTCCGCCGGTTCGACGGCGTGGTCGATTTTCTCGGGTTGAGGCACGAGGCACCAGCTTCCGGATTGTCAATTGCACGCGCGCGAGGCGACTGTTTGCGCAATCAACGCAGCGGCGGCAACTTCTCACGGCTGAGTTCTCTACCGCCGCGAGGCTACATGCGTGAGTAGAGAATCGATAGCTGAGGCAGGCGCTGAGGTGCCAACGCAGGGGACCGCGTCCCCAATCATCTGGCGAATGGAATCTCCCACGTGATCCGGCTAGACCCGTCGCTGCGGTCAGTGTTCCTCGATTCGCGGGCGACGAAACCACGAACTTGATCAAGACGACGGCCCGACGGGGCAGAGCTGTTCGCTCAACTAGGGGGTCGACCCCGCACAGACCGTCTTGCGGACAACCCCGAATCAACCCGTCCGCGGCCACCCACTGCGCTTACAGATGCCCGATAGGGCACCCACAAAACCGGTGACTTTCGCCCCACGCGGCCGATCCGACGCAGTCAGGGCCGCCCATCAACGGGCGGCCGCCCCGTCAGGAAGAGCGAAGTGGATAGGTTTGCCGAATACAGGCTCTGAACTGTGAGTACGCCCGCGCGTCATACTGAAATGCCAACCCGGCCCCCGGGGAGGCGAGCGCACCAAAGGTCGTCAGACGTTCTACGAGCAGTCGGCCTGGGTGATGTTGATGGCGACGCAATCGTTGTCCCCGCTGCCTGAATTATTGGCTGGCTTGGGGTCGAAGACGTTGTTGAGGACTCCGCGGTAGGAGCCTTGATAGGCCTCGCCGTCTTCGCGGATTCCGTCGCCGTCGTCGGGTTGGCCTGATCCGCCGAACGCGGCGTGGTACCGGCGGGCGGCTCGGGTGTCTTGGTAGCGGGGCTGGTCGTAGACCGAATCACCTACGGTTTGAACGATTTTCAGCACGGGTGCGGGGTATTTAAGAGGAGGCCGATTGTTGACACCGAATTTCCTATTGGGGTCGGTGGGGCTGCCTGGTTCACCGGGGCCAGGCCCTGTGGGAGGACCGCCACCCGGGCCTCCACTACCGCCGCCGGTCTCGGGGCCGCCCGGGCCTCCGGGGCCAGCGCCTCCGCCCGGTCCTCCGGAGTTACC
>NZ_JBAUJR010000190.1:0-4357 GCF_049683935.1 Mycobacterium sp.
GTACGACGCCGCGGCTGCCGAGCGCGCCCGCAACGAACGACGCGACGTCGCGTCCCGGCTGCGGCGCTGCGGGGTCGACGTGGTCGACGCCCCGCCGGAGCAACTCGCACCGGAACTCGCCGACCACTACCTGGCGATGAAGGCCACCGGGCGGCTGTAGGGCGCCCGGGGAGTTCAGCGGGTCGGTACGAGGTCCGGAGCGTCCTCGATGTCACCGGTCTCACCGGCCATCGACGCCTTCCGGCCGAAGTGGAACACGTACCCGATGAAGGCGGCCTCCGCAGCGACGCCGATCATGATGCGCGCGAATGTCGGCAGCGGCGACGGTGTGACAAACGCCTCGATCACCCCGGATATCAGGAGCACGACCACGAGGCCGAGCGCCACCGCGATCACCGCGCGACCCTGCTCGGCGAGTACCTGACCTCGTGGCCGGTTGCCCGGCGACACCACCGACCACCCGAGTCGCATCCCGGCACCGGCGGCCAGGAACACCGCCGTCAACTCCAGCAGCCCGTGCGGGGTGATCAGGCCGAGGAAGATGTCACCCTTGCCTGCGTCGAACATCAATCCGGCGTTCGCGCCGAGGTTGGCCGCATTCTGGAACAGCACATACGGGATGGGGATGCCGAGCAGGATCGCGAAGCCGATGCACTGCGCCGCGACCCAGGCGTTGTTCACCCAGACCTGCAGGGCGAACGATCCCGCCGGATTCTCGCTGTAGTACGCGGCAAAATCGTTGTTGACCAGTTGCTCGATTTCGGCGGGCGTACCGAACGCGGCCTGTACCTCGGGGTTGCCGGCGATCCAGACGGCGATCAACGCGGCAACGAAGAAGAACCCGATCGCCGAGCCCAACCACCACCGCCAGGAACGGTATGCGACCACCGGGAAGGACACCGTCCAGAAGCGGACGAACTCGCGCCACAGGGGCGCATGGGCCCCGGTGACCACCGAGCGCGCCCGAGCCACCAACCCGGACAGCTTGCCGACGAGAACGGCATCCGTGGACGACGAGCGCACCATCGACAGGTGGGTGGAGACCCGCTGGTAGAGGTCCACGAGCTCGTCGACCTCGGCGCCGGTCAACTGCCGGCGTTTCTTCACCAACTGGTCGAGTCGATCCCACGTGGGGCGATTAGCCACCACGAACGCGTCGACATCCACACCCGCCGATCCTAGTAGCGTTGGGATATGGCCAGTCCGCAAGAGCCCGTGGTGACCGGGGACGCGGTGGTCCTCGATGTCCAGATCGCCCAGGTCCCGGTGCGCGCACTGGCGGTGTTGATCGACATCGTCGTCGTGTTCATCTGTTACGTGACCGGTGTGGTGCTGTGGGCGGCGACGCTGTCACAGTTCGATTCGGCGTTCTCGGGTGCGGTGCTGATCATCTTCACGGTTCTCGCCCTGGTGGGCTATCCGGTCATCTTCGAGACCGCCACCCGGGGCAGATCGCTGGGCAAAATGGCGATGGGCCTGCGGGTGGTGTCCGAAGACGGCGGCCCGGAACGCTTCCGCCAGGCTCTCTTCCGCGGGCTGGCCGGGGTGATCGAGATCTGGATGCTGACCGGCGGTCCCGCGGTGATCTGCAGCCTGATCTCGCCGAAAGGCAAGCGCATCGGCGACATCTTCGCCGGCACGGTGGTGATCAGTGAACGCGGACCGAGGCTTGCACCCCCGCCACCGATGCCCCCCCAGCTTGCGTGGTGGGCGTCTTCTCTGCAGCTGTCCGGACTCGGCTCCGAGCAGGCTGAGCTGGCTCGTCAGTTCCTGACTCGCGCACCACAATTGAATCCCCAGATGCGCGACCAGATGGCCCATCGGATCACCACCGAGGTGATCTGCCGCATCTCGCCGCCGCCGCCGCCCGGTACACCGGCGCCCCTGATCCTCGCTGCCGTGCTCGCCGAACGTCATCGCCGGGAACTGACCCGGCTTCGGGCGCCGCAGCCGCCCGCCTGGGCCACGAACGGCGGCGTGGACCCGAGATACACCTATCCCACTTTCCCGCCGACGCCCCAGCAGCCGTCACCCCAGCAGCCGTCGAAGGAACCCGGAGCGTTCACCCCGCCGTCGTAGCCCGCCACGGTCAGTCGGCGATCCAGTTCCCGTGGAAGCCGTACGGAACACGCTGTGGCAGCTGGATTGTGGCCACCGGAGCACCGGTGAAGTCGGACGCATCGATGATCACCAGATCGCTGCCGTCACGTGCGGGATCGTAGACATAACCCAGATACCAGCCGCTGCTCTCGTCGGCAGCCCCCGGGTCCGGCACGAACACGAACTCTCCCGGTCCGCCCGGCGATTCCACCGTTCCGAACCGGTGCGTGGCGGCGTCGCCGGTGAGCAGGTCGTGGCGGACCAGGCCGCCGTCACCCACCGACACCGCGTAGCGCGCAGGCAGTGTCGCCAGCCGGTCGTCGATCCGGGGGAACTCCACCGACCGGTCATCGAGCTGACTTTCGGTGACGCTGCCGCGGCGCAGGTCCACCGTCCACGTCCACATCACCGCTTGCGCGTCGAATCCGTCGTTGCCGCGCCACAATTCGGGATAGCGGACGGCTTGGATCACCACGGTGTCGGCATCACGGTCGTAGGCATTGGCGACGTGGAAGACGAAACACGGATCGATCTCGAACCACCGCACCTCACCGTGAGGGTCGTCGCGGCGTAGCAGCCCCAGCCGGGCCCCGTACGAGTCGTCCCACCCGTAGGGCATGGCACCGGAGCCGCTCATCGCGACGTCGAGGTTGAACACGATGGGCAGATCCATGAACACCACATAGCCTGCCGTCAGCGCGAAGTCGTGCATCATCGTCAGCGCCTTGACCTCCAGAGGCCGGTTGACGACGAGTTGTCCGTCGGCATCCGCGCGGTGGTAGGTCACGTGCGGGGCGAAGATGCTGCCGTATCCGAAGAAGTGCAATTCACCGGTGGTCGGACAGATCTTGGGATGTGCGGTCATCGAGTTGTCCAGCTTGCCGCCGAAGTCGTAGGCGCCCACCGTCTCGAGTTCGTTGGTGATCTCGTACGGCAACGACGACTCGACGAGCGCGAGCGTCCTACCCGCGTGGTTGACGATGTGGGTGTTGGCCACGCTGGCCCGCAGATTTCGGGTGCCGTCTTCTCGATACAGCGGAAAATCTTCTTTGAAGCTGTCCGTGCGCACCCACCGGTTGCGGTACCAGGCGGCCCGCCCGCCCTCGATGCGGACGCCGTGGACCATGCCGTCGCCGGTGAACCAGTGGCCCGTAGCGCCCCGCGGGTTCGGCCCGTTACGCAGATACCAGCCGGTCAGTTCGGGCGGAATCGAGCCCTGCACCGGAAGACCGAACTCGGTCAGCTCGTCGGCGACCGGCGCATAGTTGCCCACCTGGAAGATGTCGGTCTGGTCTGAGGCGGTATCGGTCACGGGTCGACCTCCTGTCGGGCTCGATCCACCCTGACATGGCATTGATGACATGTCAATGATGGACTGTGTGAAGTACCGCGGTGTCGCAGTCCGATGCTCCAGTTCTGGAATGTCGAGGCCGTACGATGCCGCCATGAGTCTTCGATTCGCCGCGCTCGGCCTGCTCGCTCAGCATCCCGGCAGTGGCTATGACCTGCTCAAGCGGTTCGAGAAGTCGATGGCCAACGTCTGGCCCGCCACCCAGAGTCAGCTGTACGGCGAGTTGAACAAGCTGGCCGACGCAGGCCTGATCGAGGTGGCCGCCGTCGGACCGCGCGGCCGCAAGGAATACCGGGTCACCGACTCCGGTCGCGCCGAACTCGTCCGCTGGATCAGTGATTCCCAGGACGACCCGCCGAGGCGCCGACCGGACCTGCTTCGAGTCTTCCTGCTCGGCGAACTGGCCCCCGACGACGCCAGGAGCTACGCCTCGGCCTTCGCGCAACGCGCCGCCGCCGAACGCAAAAAGCTTGAGCACCTTCGGGATTCATTGGAGTGGGGCGACAGCGACGCGGCGTTCTACGGACGCGCAGCGCTGGAGTTCGGCCTGCGGGACACCGCGATGGAGGAGCAGTGGGCGCAGTGGCTGGCCACCTTGATCGACGCCCGCGCCGCAGACTGACGCCAAACTCGTCGTTGCATCGCGATAGTTTCCGATATATCGTCAACGTATCGGAAGCGCACCCCGTGCTTCCTGTCGAAAGAAGGACACGAACATGAACACCCCATTCACACCCCCGGGACCACCCTTCGGAGCCCCCGGTTTCGGCTTCAGCCCCGAGAACCGTCGCGCACTGCACGAACAGCGCAGACAATCCCGTCGCGAGTTCCGCGACCACATCCGCGAGCACCGCGGCGACGCCGGTTTCGGGCCCGGGTTCGGCGGCTTCGGGCCCGGCGGCTTCG
>NZ_JBAUJR010000191.1:0-25575 GCF_049683935.1 Mycobacterium sp.
ACCCTGAGTGGGGTCCGCTCGCGGGCGGTTGCACGGTGGTCAACGCCGCCGCCGGGCCGGCGACGCAGCGTGACTACTTCGGGGCCGTGGCCGACGCGTTGGGCATCGACGTCGTGTGGGAGCAGCAACCTGCATGGACCGGCCAGATCGTCGCTGACCGGGCCCGCCGCTGGGGTTGGCACCCGACCGTCGGGCTCACGCAGGCACTCGGCGAATTGCGGGACGGACTGCGGCGCTACTAACTTCCAAGGGTGATGTCCTCAATAGCCGGCGCTGTTGCGCGGTTGGTCGCTCCTGTCATGACGGTCGCCGTCGTCGTCGGAATGGGCGTCGCCGCCGCCCCGCTGCATACCGTTTCGGGTCCGGCCGTGCGTCTCGCCAGCGAGGCGAACCCGCTGGTCGGCCTGCCCTTCTACGTCAACCCGAACTCCAAGGGAACCCGCGCGGCGGCCGGCGACCCGAACCCGCTGCTGGCCGCTGTCGTCAACACGCCGACCGCGTACTGGATGGACCACCTCTCCACCCCGTCGGTGGACGCGAAGTACATCGCCGACGCGCAGGCCGCCGGCACCATGCCGATTCTTGCGCTCTACGGGATCCCCAATCGCGACTGCGGCAGCTACGCCGCGGGTGGTTTCGGGTCGGCCGGGGCCTACCGAAGCTGGATCGACGGCGTCGCCGCCGCCATCGGGCCAGGACCGGCGGCGGTCATCCTCGAGCCCGATGCGCTCGCCATGGCCGACTGCCTGTCGGCCGGCCAGCAGCAGGAGCGCTACGACCTCATCGGGTACGCCGTCGACACGCTGACCCGCAATCCGGCCACCGCCGTGTACGTCGATGCCGGCCATCCGCGCTGGGTGGCCGCGGACGTGATGGCCGATCGGCTGAACCGGGTCGGTGTCGCCAAGGCCCGCGGCTTCAGCCTCAACACCGCGAACTTCTTCACCACCGACGAGAATCTCGGCTACGGCGGCGCGATCTCGGGAATGACGGGCGGCAAGCCCTTCGTCATCGACACATCGCGCAACGGTGCCGGGCCGGTGGAGAACGACGAGCTGTACTGGTGCAATCCCAGCGGCCGCGCCCTCGGCGTCGCGCCGACCGCGGCGACCGGCAACCCTCAGGTCGACGCTTTCCTGTGGGTCAAGCGACCCGGTGAGTCCGACGGTTCCTGCCGTGGCGCGCCGAGTGCGGGGACCTTCGTCAACCAATACGCCATCAGTCTGGCCACCAACGCCGGCTGGTGACCGCAACGCTTGTCGCGAAGGATGTGGCCGGCGGTTTCGCCCACCGCACCCTTTTCGAGGGGCTGGACGTGACCGTGGCGCCGGGTGATGTCCTGGGAGTCGTCGGTGCCAACGGAGCAGGCAAGAGCACCCTGCTGAGGATTCTCGCCGGTGACCTGGAACCGCTCGAGGGCACCGTCAGCATCGCGCCCGGTGACGCGTTCGTCGGATGGCTGCCGCAGGAGCACGAGCGGGTGCCCGGGGAAACCGTTGCCGGATACATCGCCCGGCGTGCGGGATGCACCGAAGCGACGCGGGCCATGGACGCAGCGGCGGCCGCCCTGGCAGAGCCGGAGAGCGGTTCCTCCGGTACCGATTTGGCCGACACGTACTCCGCTGCGCTGGACCACTGGCTCGCCACCGGGGCAGCGGACCTCGACGAGCGGGTGCCCGCCGTGCTGGCCGACCTGGGACTCGGTTCCGATGCGGTCCGGCCGGGATCGACCCTGATGACCGATCTGTCCGGTGGGCAGGCGGCACGGGTGGGGCTGGCCGCCCTGCTGGTGTCGCGGTTCGACATCGTCCTGCTCGATGAGCCGACCAACGATCTCGACCTCGACGGACTCGCTCGACTGGAGCGCTTCGTCGGCGAGCTGCGCGGCGGCGTGGTGCTGGTGAGCCACGATCGAGAGTTCCTGGCCCGCACCGTGACTCGGGTACTCGAGCTGGATCTCGCGCAGAACACCACCACGGTGTTCGGCGGCGGTTACGAGAGCTATCTGGAGGAGCGCGAGGTCGGGCGCCGGCACCGACGGGAAGAGTACGAGGAGTTCGCCGACAAGAAGGCCGACCTGGTGGCAAGGGCACGCACCCAACGGGAATGGTCGAGCCAGGGTGTCCGCAACGCGATGCGCAAGTCACCCGACAACGACAAGATCCGGCGGCGCGCGGCGACGGAGTCCAGTGAGAAGCAGGCGCAGAAGGTCCGCCAGATGGAGAGCCGCATCGCCCGTCTCGAGGAGGTCGCCGAGCCGCGCAAGGAGTGGACGCTGGAGTTCACGATCGGGGCGGCGCCACGGTCGAGCGCGGTGGTGGCGACACTCGACAATGCCGTTGTGCGCCATGGCGATTTCGTCCTTGGTCCGGTGTCACTTCAGGTCGATTCCGGTGAGCGGATCGGCATCACCGGCCCCAACGGGGCCGGCAAGTCGACACTGCTGCGGCTCCTCCTCGGCCGCCGTCAGCCCGATGACGGCCGAGCAAGTGTGGGAGCCAATGTCGCCATCGGTGAAATCGACCAGGCGCGTGCCGATTTCACCGGAATCGAACGACTCGTCGACCGTTTCGAGCAGCGAGTGCCGTCGTGGTCGACGGCTGAGGTACGCACGCTGCTGGCCAAGTTCGGACTCGGCGCCGACCATGTCGAGCGCGCGGTGGGCGACCTCTCGCCCGGTGAGCGGACCCGCGCCGGACTGGCGTTGTTACAGGCTCGCGGCACGAACGTGCTGGTTCTCGACGAGCCCACCAACCACCTCGATCTCGCAGCCATCGAGCAACTGGAGCAGGCGCTCGAAACCTACGAGGGCGCCTTGCTGTTGGTGACGCACGATCGCAGGATGCTGCAGAACGTGCGGCTGGATCGTTCGTGGCTGGTCGACAACGGCCGCGTCGCAGAGTTGTAGGGAGATATCCAATGGCCGGCGCAGGGGCGCACTTCTATCGAACCGAGGACGGACCGGGGCTGCCGCACGACCCGTTCAACGCCATCGTCGGGCCCCGACCGATCGGCTGGATATCCAGCCAGAACGCTGAGGGGGTACACAATCTCGCCCCTTACAGCTTCTTCAACGGTTTCAACTACCGGCCGCCGATCGTCGGGTTCTCGTCGATCGGCTGGAAGGACAGCGTGGCCAATGTCGACGCCACCGGCGAATTCGTCTGGAACCTCGCCACCCGCGAACTCGCGACGGCGATGAACGAAACCGCCGCCACACTTCCTCCCGAGGACGACGAGTTCGACCGCAGCGGACTGACCGCGGTCCCGTCCAGCCTTGTCGCAGCGCCGCGAGTGCTCGAGAGTCCGGTCAACTTCGAATGCCGGCTCACTCAGCTCATCAGGCTCAGCGACACCGAAGGCGAGGCGGTCGACGCCTGGTTGGTCCTCGGCCAGGTCATCGCCGTCCACATCGACCCGCAGTGGTTGGTCGACGGTGTGTACGACACCACGGGTCCCCGGCCGATCCTGCGTGCCGGCGGACCTGCCGGCTACTGCGAGATCGGGCCCGACACCGCATTCAGCATGAAACGTCCGACCTGAGACGTAGACCGGGCATCTGATCAGAGCCGCTGCCTCTCAGTGCTTTTCGCTGCAAGCGCGGCCGACACGGCTGCCTGGACGCCTTGGCCGGCGGCGACGATGGGCTCTGTGGAGCGCAGCGTGCGACAGAGCACGAACGCGCCCTCCAGTGCTGTCAGGGTGACCAGTGCCAGCTGTCGACTCTGCTCGTCGGACAACTCGAGTTGTGCAAACCACTGGGTGAGCGCGCCCAGCCAGATCTCGAAGACGTGGGCGGCCTCCTGCCGGAGGTGGTCGTTGGTGCTCGCCACCTCCAGGGCGATGGTCTCGATGGAGCATGCCTCGCTGTAGTCCTGCGATTCCATCAGCTTGCCCGCGTTCGCGAACAACGTCGGAACCCCAGTGCCGGGGTCGGTGTGCCGCAGCTGCGCCCCCACGAATTCGCCGTAGCGGACTCCCTCGGACCGGATGACCTCAGCGGTGATCGCCTCCTTACCGCCCGGGAAGTGGTGGTAGATCGAGCCGAAGGGTGCCCGCGCCGCGCTCGAGATCTGTTTGAGCCCGGTCGCCGACATGCCCTGGCGTCGGTAGAGCTCCGCCGTCGCCTCGAGTATCCGGTCGCGGGTACTGGGATCTGCCATGACGGTTCCTCCTCGCGCAGGTTGATGCACAGCATATCCGCGCCCGGCTAGAACGATCTATTCACACTGCAGGCACCTTCACGCGAAGTGCTGTACGAGCGTATTCCGCGTGCTATACAGTCGTACAGGCAACGTGGAGTGTGTGGCCGAGTTCGTCGACGAAAGGTGGTTAGCGTGACCCGAGTAGCTGTGGTGACCGGCGGTGGATCCGGCCTGGGTCAATCGATCGCCGAGCACCTTGCCCGTGAGGGGCACCGGGTGGCGGTGATGGATGTCGACGCCGACGCCGCCGAGAAAGTCGCCGCCGAACTGGTCGCCGCCGGCGCTGAGGCGACGGCGATATCAGTGGACGTTGCCGATCCCGCGAATGTCGACAGGGCGTTTCACGCGGTGCGCGAAACACTGGGACCGGTAGAGATTCTGGTGACCAGCGCTGCCGTGGCCGGATTCACCCCGTTCGGGAAGATCACGTTCGACGAATTCAACCGGTACCTCGCGGTCAATCTCACCGGAACCTTCCTGTGCCTACAGGCGGCACTCTCCGACATGGTGGCGGCCGGTTGGGGACGCATCGTGACCATCTCCTCTGCGGCCGGCCAGAACGGTGCTCGCAGGCAGGGGCACTACTCGGCCTCCAAAGGCGGGGTCATCGCACTGACCAAGACGGTGGCGCTGGAGTATGCCGCAAAAGGCATCACCGCCAACAGCATTCCGCCCTTCATCGTGGACACACCCATGACGCGTGAGGCGCAGCGCAACAACAAACTGCCCCCGGCCGACGCCCTCGTGAAGGCCATCCCCGCGGGACGGCTCGGCACTGGTGACGACATCGCCGCGGCGTGCGCGTTCCTGTGCTCGGACGCTGCCGGTTACATCACCGGGCAGGTCATCGGCGTCAACGGCGGCGGTGTCATCTGAGGAGACGTCACGCCGAGATCTGAACCCCACCGTCAGCGTGCAGGTTCTGGCCGGTCATCCAGTGGCTGGCGTCGGAAGCGAGGAACACAACGACGGGCGCGACGTCGTTGTACGGGTCGCCGGCCCGACCGAAGGGGTTGTCCACGAACGCTTTGCGGACGTAGTCCTGTGCTTGAGCGCTCAGCGCATCGATACCTGCCGCGACGTTCTCCGTGAAACCGTTCGGGCACAACGTGTTCACCCGGATATTGTATTCACCCCACTCGCGGGCCACGACGCGCGAGAGTCCCCGGACCCCCTCCTTGCACGCGGCGTAGGGAGCGTAGAGTGCGTCTCCCGCCACTCCGGCGGCCGAGGCGAAGTTGATGATCGATGCGCCCGCACCAGGGTGATTGCTCATATGCGGGAAGCACAGCTTCATCAGATGCCAGTATGCGTAGACAGAACTGCGCATCTCGAGGTCGAGGTCTTCGATGGTCTTCTCGAGGAAGGGTCCAGGGGACGTGATCGCATGGGCATTGTTGACCAACACATCGATGGTCCCGAATGCCTCGACGGTAGCGTCCACGAACGCGACCAGTGCGACGTAGTCGGTGACGTCGACCCCGAGGGCCAAGGCCTTCGCACCGCGCTCCTCGCAGAGTTCCTTTGTGGCCATGAGCTTTTCCTCTTGGATGTCGCAGATGGCCACTGTGGCGCCCTCATCGGCGAACCGAAGAGCCTGCTGCTTGCCCAGTCCGCTCGCACACCCGGTGATGATGGCGACCTTGCCGTCCAAGATTCCCATGACCGATTTCCCTGTTCTCTCTTCGTCGTTGGAGCCCATATCGCGATCGAAACCGCGCGTGCCGAGGCTATCGGCCGATCACTATACGACCGTACAGCAAAGTCCATGGCGACGGCAGCCCGAATCCTGGCGCGGACGTGCCGCAGTAGCTCAGAGGCCCGAAATGGATTTGGTGACGAGGTAGCCGTCCAGGCCCTCACGGCCGAGTTCGCGGCCGAATCCGCTGTCCTTGACGCCGCCGAACGGCGCCAGCGGATCCATGATGTATCCCTGGTTGATCCCGAAGCAGCCGCTGCGGATCCGGGTGGCGATCGCTAGGCCGCGGTCCGCGTCGGCGGTGAAAACCGAACCGGCCAGGCCGTAGTCGGAGTCGTTGGCGATCTGCACGGCGTCGGATTCGTCGCGATACGCGATGACCGTCAGCACCGGCCCGAAGATCTCCTCGCGGGCGATGCGCATGCTGTTGTCGGCATCGCTGAACAGCGTCGGCTGGACGTACCAACCGCGGTCCAGACCAACAGGCGGGGTGGTACCGCCGGTCACCAGTCGCGCGCCCTCGTGTTCGCCGATCCCGATGTAGTCCCTGACGCGGGCCTGCTGGCGAGCGCTGACCAGGGGCCCCACCTCTGTGTCGGTGTCGGTGGGGTCTCCGACGCGCAGGGCCTTCATGTGTTCGGCGAGTGCGTCGACGAATTTCGCACTACGCCCGGCGGGTACGAGGATCCGGGTCAACGCGTTGCAGATCTGGCCGCTGTTGGTGAGGCTGGCCATGTGTACCCCGGCGGCGACCCGTCCAGGGTCGGCGTCATCGAGGACGATGGCGGCGGATTTGCCGCCGAGTTCGAGGCTTACCTGACGCAACTCGGGTCCGCACGCCGAGGCGATCTGGCGGCCGACGGTGGTGGACCCGGTGAAGGTGACCTTGTCCACGCTGGGATTTCGCACCAGCGCGTCGCCCACGGTCGCGTCGCCGGGCACGAGGTTGAGCACCCCAGGCGGGAGGCCGGACTCTTCGGCGAGGACGGCAAAAAGCACTGCATCCAGGGGTGTTTCGGGTGCCGGCTTGAGCACCACCGTGCAGCCGGCGAGCAGGGCGGGGATGACCTTGGCGATGATGAGGAACTGAGGCATGTTCCACGGCACGATCGCCGCCACCACGCCGACGGGGTACCTGTGTATCCGGATGTCGCTGCCGTACCACCCCGGCCGGTTCTCGACGAACGGATAGTCGTCGGCGACGCGGCAGAACGCCTGCATCAGCATCGCCGGGATTCGGACGTGCGCCTGCTTCGCGAAGGTGGCCGGTGCGCCCATCTCGGTGGTGATGAGCTCGGCCATCTGCTGGCGAGAGTCCTTGTAGAGCTGGCCGAGCCGTGTGACGACCTGGATGCGTTCTGCCGATGACATGCGCGGCCAGGGGCCATTGTCGAACGCCGCTCTCGCGGCGTCGACGGCACGACCGACATCCGCCGGTCCGGCCGCGGCGACTCGGGCGACGACCTCTTCGGTGTGTGGCGAGATGACCGCGAGTTCCCTATCCGCCTCCGGCGGTGCCCATTCGCCGTCGATGAAGAGTTTGTCGAGATACGAATCCATCTCAGTTGTGGACAAAAACCTTCCCATCCTTCATCACGAAACGGACGTTCTGGGTGACGGTGATGTCCTGCAGGGGATCTCCGGGCACCCCGATGATGTCGGCGAGTTGCCCCTCGACCAGGCGGCCCCGGTCGGTGACGTTGATGAGGTCAGCGGCGACGGTGGTAGCCGCACGAAGGACGGCCAGCGGCGGCAGGCCGCGTTCGACCAGCGTGACGAGTTCTTCGGCGTTCTTTCCGTGGGGGATGGCCGGGGCATCGGATCCGACCGCGATCTTCACGCCCGCCTCATACGCCAGCAGGATCGACTTGCGAGCCTGCGGGAAGATCTCTGCCGCCTTGGCCCTGAGCTCAGGTGCGGCCTTCGACACGTCCATGCCGTCGGTCAGACGCTGAGTGGCCACCAGGAAGGTGCCGTGTTCGACCATCTGCGCTCTGGCGTCGTCGTCGACGAGGAATCCGTGTTCGATACAGTCGATGCCCGCCTTGACGGCGGATCGGACTGCGTCGGCGCCGAGGCAGTGCGCCGCGACGCGCAGGCCGCGGCGGTGCGCCTCGTCGACGATCGCGCACAGCTCTTCGTCGGAATAGTGCTGTGCCCCAGGCTCCCCGGTGAGGGACATGACGCCGCCAGAGGCACATACCTTGATGAGCTGGGCGCCGTGCTTGATCTGGTAGCGCACGGCCTTGCGGACTTCGGGCACGCCATTGGCTATACCCTCTTCCACCGACACCGGCATGACACCGGGAGCGAACCCGGCGAACATCGTCGGATCGAGGTGCCCGCCGGTGGGGGTGATTGCGTGACCCGCGGGCACGATTCGGGGGCCGTCGATCCAACCCGCGTCGATCGCCCGGCCCAGCGCTACGTCGAGCAGGTAACCGCCGGTCTTGAGGAACAATCCGAGGTTACGGACGGTGGTGAAGCCGGCGCGCAGTGTGCGACGCGCGTTGCCGACGGCCCGCAGCACACGGGTCGGCGGATCGTCCTGGACCTGGGAGAGCGCGCCGGTCTCGCCGCGCCCGCCCATGAGCAGGTTGACCTCCATATCCATCAGCCCAGGCAGCAGGACCAACTCGCCGAGATCCAGTACGTCGCCGTCTGAATCCGCCGGCGAGCCCCCGACGCCGACGATCCTGTTCCCGTCGATGTGCAGGACGCCGGGCCGGACGATCTCTCCGGAGTCGATGTCGAGTAGTCCTGCCGCCTTGAGCGTCAGCACGTCAGACCACCGGCTCCTTGATGCATTCGACGTACGAGGCCCCGCTGTCGGGGACCCGCGCCTGCTTCCAGACCTCCACCGGGAAGGAGACCACGATCAGCGACTGCATGAGGTGCATGAGCGAGCGCACCTCGGCGGGCAGGTCGTGCAACGGGAAGTTGTCGCAGTAGGACATCGCATCCGCGAGCCGCGGCAGTGCGGTGTCGTAGAAGTCCTGCATCTCGGGCATCTCCGATGCCAGACGCTTGGTGTAGCGCTCGCCTTCGGTGGCCAGATCCCAGTCGGCGGCGAACCTCTCGAGGTCGGAGAACTCAGCCGGCAGAGTCTTACTTTGAGCCATTGCGGTGCTCCTTCACGATGTCGCCGACAACCTTGTGCAGGTGCCGGAGCAGAACTTCCTGGTCGCACAGCGGAAAGTCGGTGACTACCTTCGTGCCGATCATTGTCTGGGTGGCTTCGAGTGTGTTGGCGTCCTGCAGTGCGTATTCCTTGAATGCCAGGGCGGCCATCTCGTGACGGAGGCGCTCGGAGCAGGTCGTGGCCGGCACAAAATAGAGGTTGCACTCGAAGATGTGCTTGTTCACCGCCGTCGGCCAGTAGTGGTAGGTCAGGAACCAGCCAGGTTCCCAGAGCAGCAGCGTCATGTTGGGGAAGAACTCGAAAGATGAGCAACCCCACTGTTTGTGCTGCGAGGGGTTCGCGCCGATCGGTGGCGGATCGATGCCCTCGATGTCCGGCTTGTCCCACGACCCGAACAGCCCGCTGCGCAGGATGCGCTCGATCGGCTTGACCATGCTCGGATCCTTGGGCGGGCTCATGCCGCCCCACGACGTGATCAGCGAGTGCGGGCTGTCGATGTCGTAGTGCAATGCCTCGAAGCCGTACTCCACCAACTTCTCGGACTCCTCCTTCACCGCCTGCTTCATGTGCAGTATCGGTGCGTGGTAGAACTCGGCGAAGGAGTCGATGAAGAGCTTCCAGTTCGCGCCGATCTCTGAGCGGTAGGACCACACCTCGGTCATCTCGTCGAAGGGGTAGTCCTCGATCGACTTCGGGAGCCGGCCGAGGAAGTCCTCCAGCGGTGGGGCGTCCTCGTCGAAGTTGATGAAGATGAATCCCCGCCACACCTCGCACCGGACTGTCTTGAGGCCGTACTGGCTCTTGTCCACGTCGAAGAACTCGTGCTCCTGCTGGATGAAGGTCAGGTCCCCATCCAGGCTGTACCGCCACGCGTGGTACTTGCAGGTGAACTGCCGGCAGGTGCCCGACACCTCCTGGTGCGGAAAGTCGTTCCAGACCAACTTGTTTCCCCGGTGACGGCACACATTGTGGTACGCCTTGACCGTTCCGTCCGCTGTCTTGACGACGATCACAGACGTGCCCTCGCCTGCGGCGGCGATCTCCTTGGTGAAGTAGCTGCCGGTTTTGGGCAGCTTGTCCATCCGGCCGACGTTCAGCCAGTACTTCTTGAAGATGGCCTCCTGCTCGTCCCTGTAGAAGTCCGGGTCGATGGAGTCGGAGTAGTCGACCGGGGCGGTGCCCAACTCGGGGTAGTGCTCCGTCCAGGTTCCGGGCTCCGGTTTGGCGAAATGGGTTGTCACGCGATCTACCTTTCGTGGTGGGGCTGCCGATGATGTGTTGTTTTCCCTGGACCGCTGTGGCCGCCGGTCACGGGACATAACTAGACGCTCTTGTATGGTTAAGAACTACACGGTAGCGTCTAGTTCTGTCAACACTCGGAACGAGCCCGCTGCTGCAGTACGGAGAAGTCATGGCTGACCTACCGTTCGGAGACGATGTCGTAGTTTCGGTCACCGAGGCCCGTGAACTCTGCGGTGATCCGTCGCGCAGCCTGCGCCACCGGGTGGCGCTGGTCGGGGCGAGCGTGGCGGACGCCGTCGGCTCGGCCGGAGGTTGGATGTTCGATCAGGCGATGGCGGGATGGGACACCTACGTGGTCGCCTACGACCTCAACGGCGCCCGCTCACTGAGGATTTTGGGCGCGCGGTGTATCGACCTGCGCGAGGCGCTCGCGGAGGCCGACGGCGGCCCGTGGCCCGACAGCTTGGTGATCTCCGCCGACCTCTACCGACTCGACGGCAAGGTCCGCGAAGCAGTCGGGGAGACGCTGAAGAACGGCCGTACGACGGTCACCGTGTGGGGCCCGGACTGTCCACTGGATCTGGCCGCCCATGCGCGCACATCGCTCTACCGAATCAGCTCCGCGGCAGCCGCATTCAAACCGCGGGCACTGGCGGCAGCCGGGATCGCACCGATCGGCGACGCCTCAGTGGAACCGTTCCACACACCCAGTCTCGCGACTGCGAACCTGTCCAAGCGGAACTAGGTCACCGGCCGGCCACCGACGGTGACCCCGGCGGCGTCCTCCATCGGTCTGATCACGGAGGTGAAGTCTGATTCCGGTCCGAGTTCATCCATCGTCGATTCCCACACCTGCCCGATCGTCTCGCTGACCGTCAACGACAGTCCGAGAGCGTGGACTTCCTCGAGACACAAGCGCAGATCCTTGACCATCAAGCCGGTGGCGAAGCCGTAGTCGAAGGTGCGGGGAATCACCGCGCGGGGGAACTTGTCCTTGCTCGCGGTGTTGGCCCCGGAGCCGGCATTGATCACCTCGAGCATGGCCTCGGGGTCCAGCCCGGCTTTGACTCCCAGTACCAGCGCCTCGCCGGTGACCGCGAGTGCGGTGGCCGACAGCAGGTTGTTGATGAGCTTCATGGTCTGCGCCATGCCGACACGTTCACCGAGTCGAAATGGGCGTCCCAGACTGCGCAGGAACGGCAACACGGACTCGACGTGACCGGTCGGACCCGAGATCATCAACGCCAGAGACCCGTTGCGCGCCGCGCCGACCCCGCCGCTGACCGGGGCATCAACGAGGCCGATGTCGCGGGACGCCAGTCGGGCACTGATCTCCTGGGCCGCTCGGCTTCCGGTGGTGGACATGTCGACAAGACGGCGTACCCGAGACCCGCGAATGACGCCGTCCGCCCCGGTGGCGACTTCCAGTGAGGCCGCAACGGAGGGCAGGCTGACGAGGACTGTCTCGACGCGGTCGGCGACGTCCCTGGGTGAGGTCGCCGGGCGGCCGCCGAGCGCGACGAACTCGTCGAGCACGGCGGTCCGGGTATCCAACGCCGTGACCTCGTGGCCTGCGTCGAGCAATCGTCGTGCCATCGGAAAACCCATGTGGCCCAGACCGATGAAACCTACCTGCATCCGTCGCTCCTATTCGTCGGCATCGAGTTCGGCGAGGGCCTCGTGGGCGACCCGGAAGGCGTCGACCGCTGCGGGGACGCCGGCGTAGATCGCCACCTGCAGAAGCACTTCCTGAATCTGTTCGCGGGTGATCCCGTTGTTCAACGCCCCCCGGATGTGGACCCGCAGTTGCTGCGGGCGGTTGAGCGCCGAGAGCATCGCCACATTGAGCAGACTCCGGGTCCCCAGCGACAACCCGTCGCGACCCCAGACGGCGCCCCAGCAGTACTCGGTCACCAGATCCTGTAACGGTTGCGAGAAAGCATCCGCCGGTGCCGTCGCGGCGTTGACGTGCTCTTCGCCCAGGACCGCGGTGCGGATCTCGCGGCCTCTGGCGTAGGTGTGTTGATCCATGGGGTCACCTGTCAGTCGATGGGACGTCGCCTTCACAAACTAATCACCACGGTCTTGGTCGCCGTCATCGCGTCGAGCGCTTCCCGGCCCTTCTCCCTGCCGTAGCCCGACTTCTTGAACCCACCGAACGGCAACTCGACCCCGCCGCCGGCGCCGTAGGTGTTCACGTAGACCTGACCCGCCACGATGTCGGCCGCCATCCGGTGCGCGCGGGAGAGGTTCGTCGTCCAGATTGCCGCCAACAGTCCGTATTCGGTGCCGTTGGCCAGTGCGACTGCCTCGTCCTCGTCGCCGAACCGGTGGACTGTCAGGACGGGACCGAAGATCTCCTGTTGGGCCAGCACGGATTCGGGGTCGACATCGTCGATCAGCGTGGGAGCGAAGTAGGCGCCGCCGGCAAGCGCGGGGTCGGTGGGTGGCCCGCCGCCGCAGATGACTTCACCCCGGGTGTCGGCGCCGACCATGTCCTTGACCCTGTCCTGCTGCTTGCGTGAGATCAGAGGGCCCAGGTCTCTGTCGTGGGCGCCCGGTCCGATGGTGATGGTGTCGAACCGCCGCCGCACCCTGTCGACGAGTTCGTCGTGGATCGATTCGTGAACCAGCAGTCGCGAACCCGCTGAGCATGTTTGGCCGGCATTCTGCAGAACGGCTTTCACGATGAACTCCGTGGCCCGGGACAAGTCGGCGTCAGGGAACACGATCTGGGGTGACTTCCCCCCGAGTTCCAACGTGGTGGGGAGCACCCTGTCGGCAGCGGCGTGCGCGATCAGTGAACCGGTGGCGGTGGACCCGACGAAGCCGAGATGATCGACATCACCATGGGTCGACAATGCGAAACCGGCCTCCGCGCCGGGCCCGGGCACCACATTGAACACACCGGGTGGCAAGCCGGCCTCGACGGAGAGTCGTGCGAATTCGACGGCGGTCCGGGGTGTTTCGTCCGCGGGCTTGACCACGCAGCAGTTCCCGGTGGCAATCGCGGGGGCCACCGCCCGCGACAGCAGTTGCATGGGGTAGTTCCAAGCCAGGATGTGGCCGGTGACCCCGAGCGGTTCCCGGCGCGTGTAGACGTGCAGATCAGGGGACAGCGGGATCGTGTGGCCCTGGTAGGTCTCGATGGCGTGACCGTAGAAACGGAAGTAGCGCGCGGACACCGCTGCGTCGGTACGCGCCTGGCCCAGCGGTTTACCGGTGTCCTGACACTCCAGCAGCGCAAGTCGCTCGCGATTCTGATCGATCGAATCAGCGATGCGGGTGAGAACGTCGACACGATCGGCAACAGAGGTCCGTGACCAGGTCCTCGACGCGGTGCGGGCGGCGGACACGGCGCGATCCACCTCTTCGCTGCCGCATCGGACCACCGCGCCGAGCGAGTGCCCGGTCGCCGGGTCGATGTTGTCGTAGGTATCACCGGTCGGCACGGATTGGCCGCCGATGAAGGCGCGAGTGACGGATTCGGTTGCGGTTCCGCGCGTCGTCGTGCTCATGTGTTGCGGCCTCCGTTCACGCCGATGATCTGGCCGGTGACATAACCGGCTTCGTCGGAGACGAGAAATGCGCAGGCTGCTGCGATGTCCTCAGGGCGGCCCGCGCGGCGCACCGGTGTGCGCTCGGCGATCGAGTCGACACTGCCGCCGAGTCGCCCCTTGGCTTCGTTGCGCCGGGTCATCGGGGTGTCGATGAAGCCGGGAGGGATGGTGTTGACGGTGATACCACTGGGGCCGAACTCCAGAGCCAACGACTTGGTCAGGCCGACCACGCCGGATTTTGAGGCAACGTAGTGCGCCATCAGGGGCTGCCCGCTGTGCGTGCTCGACGAGGAGATGTTGACTATGCGACCCCATCCCGCGGCGACCATGTCGGGGATGATCACCTGGCAGCAGTGGAAGGTGCCGGTCAGGTTCACCGCCACCAGTCGGTCCCAGGTCTCGGCGGAGATCTTCAGAAACGGTCTGAATCCCTCCATCCCCGCGTTGTTGACCAGGACGGTCACCGCACCGAACTGCGCCCGCACCCTCTCGACTGCGGATTCGACCTGGGCGCGGTCGGACACGTCGACCGGCAAGCCCAGGGCGGTGGCCCCGGTGGCGGTGATGTCGGCGGCAGCGACTTCGGCGGCGGCGCCATCGAGGTCGAGGATGGCGACCCAGGCTCCGTCGGCGGCCAGTCGCTCGGCAATGCCGAGGCCTATACCCGAAGCGCCGCCGGTGACGACGGCGACCCTTGTGGATTCAGACACCGGCTTCTCCCGAGGGGCTGCGCTGCAGCCACCGCTCGGAGATGGAGATGAACGCCCCCGGATACTCAGGCGGAGGGGCGGTGGCGTCGTTCAGGTTCTCGAGGATCGCGGGCGGGATCGTCACGTGGAGGGCTGCGAGGTTGTCGTCGAGCTGATCCAGGGTCCGGGCACCGAGTATCACCGAGGCGACGGCGCGGGTCCGCTGCCATGCAAGCGCCAGTTGCGCGGGCGAGCAACCCATCTCGGCGGCGTGCTTCTGCACCAGGCCCGTAACTGCGAAGCCGTGGTCGTTCTTGTGCATGGCATCGGTGGCCGAGATTCGTTGGTTGAGCCGAGTGGGCTCAGTAGTGTTGTCGCGCTGTATCTTTCCGGTGAGCATGCCGCCTGCCAGCGGGCTCCAACTCATGAAACCCAGCCCTTCATCGGCGAACATCGGGAAGTGCTCCCGCTCGAGCCCCCGCACTATCAGGTTGTAGTCACCCTGGTACGCGACGGGTGGGGGACCGCCGAGTCGATCGGCGATGCCGATGGCCTTCATGACGCGATGGGCCCGCAGATTGGATAGACCGAGGTAGAGCACCTTCCCGGCCCTGATCAGGTCGTGCAGCGCCGAGAGGGTCTCCTCCAGGGGTGTGGCGATGTCGTCGATGTGCAGCCAGTACACGTCGATACGGTCGGTGTTCAGCCGCCGCAGGCTGGCCTCGCACGCAGCCCGGATCCGCACCCGACCGGCTCCTCGTTCGTTGGGGCCTGCCCCGGCAGGTAGCCCGAACTTGGTCGACAGCACCACGGCGTCACGGCGATCACGAACCGCGCGACCACAGATCTCCTCTGAGCCCGGGTAGACGTCGGCGGTGTCGATCACGGTGCCGCCGGCATCGAGGTAGCGGTGCACGATCCTGGCTGCGGTCTCCTCGTCACAGCCGCGCCGCCTGGATCCGAATATCATTGCTCCCAGGGAGAATTCGGAGACGTAGAGACCGCTAATACCGAGTTGTCGCTGCTTCATGCGCGGTGCCGACCGGATCGACCGCGGAGTCGATCACTCGGCGAGTCGGGCGTGGAGCACGGCCTCGAGAATCGAAGGCTCCACGTGGTCATTGCGCGCCTCCAGTAGCTTCTGGTGGCCGAAAACTACGGCCACACCCCATTTCAAATTAAACGTGATCGTATGATTAAGTCAAGCGGTGCGGATCGGACGGGAGGCGTTGTCCGTGCAACCACCCGTGTCCGTCTGATTGGATAGAATGCGCGGATCATGCCCACGCAGAACCGGCGGCCCGGACGGCCCACGCAGGCCGAAGCCGAGCACCTTGGCGAGCAGCTGCGCGAAGCGGCCGTCGCGGTGTTCCTGGAACACGGCTACGACGGAACCAGCATGGAGGCGATTGCGCGGGCGGCGGGCATCACCAAGCAGACGCTGTACTCCCGGTACGGCGACAAGCGGGCGGTGTTCGCGGATGTCATCCCCTGGGCCATGTCGCGGCACGACCACCAGGGCTTCGGTTCGGTTGACGGCCAGGACCCTCGAGAGTCGTTGACCCACATCGCGCGAGAAGCGTTGAGGTTCAGCACCGATCCACAGATCGTTCGGCTTCAACGCATAGCGATGAACGAGTCGGCGCGCTTTCCGGAGTTCGCGGTCAGCGCCGAGACGATGCGGTGGTCAGCACGCCTGCGAGCGGTGATGGATATCCTGCAGCGCTACGTCGATGCCGGTGAGATCGAGATCGAGGACAGTGAGCTCGAACTCGCGGCGGAACACTTCCTCGCGATGGTCGAGGCCCTGCCGTCGCGGCTGGCCGAGTTCGGTGTGTTCCGCAGCAGCAAGCAGGCGGAGCGTCACCTGCAGTACGCCGTCAAGCTCTTCCTGCGCGCGGTGGCGCCCACAGAGAAGAACGCAGGTGCCAGTCGCCGCAGAGCGTCGGTCCGGTCACCTCAGCCTCTTGACGGAACGACGACGCGACGGCGGCGGCCGCGAACGGTCAGCTGAGAAATCTCTCTGTTGCGGCACAACCGATTTGTGTTACTGGCCGCGGGAGCGGGCGCGGCCACCGCCGGATGACTTGCGTGCGGAGGTCCGCGGTTTCGGCTCGACCGTGGCGACGTAGCCCTCGAGGGCCTTGATCAGCTGCTGGTGTGCCATGTCGACCTTGATGCCGTCTTCGAGGCTGAGGTATTTCGGGATGCTGGTGAGCAACAGCACCATGGCCTCCGGCGTGAACGTGCCGTCCAGCAGTAGCGCGTCGCCGTATCGCGCGCGCACGGCTTCGAGCTGAGCTTTGCGGATCCGCTCGGTGCCCTCACCGATCTCGGCCCGCAGCGCAGGCCGACGGTTGCCCAGCGCCATCAGTTCGGTGCTCATGGCGCCGGCCTCGCTGTAGCTGAGCTCCCACAGCACTCGCAACGGCTCGTCCGAACGACGCTCCAACGCCTCACTCCACCGGGCGGTGTCGCGTTCGATGAGCCGGCGCACCATCGCGATGAATAGGCTGTCGAGCGTCGGGAAGTAGTACTGCACGAGGCTCGGGGTGACCCCGGCCTTGGTGGCCAGGACGCGGTAGCTCACGCCCGCGTGGCCCTCGTCGAGGAGCAACCGCTCGACGCAGTCGAGAATCCCGTCGCGCGTCTTCGACGACTCGGCGCCGACGCGCCGATTGGTCGGCGCCATACCCACCTCCTACGTGTCGCCGTGCCGCTGCAGGGTCGCCCGAGTGTACTGTACGAACGTACAGTTAAGGATGACCGCGGCGCAGGTCAAGTGTGTTGCAGGCTACGGCCCCACGCGACACAGCAGTGTCGGCGGGTCGCCGACGTCACTGGTCGTGGTTCGACCAGGCACCTGCGCCACCGAGCGCATCCCTCAGATCGCCGTCGAGTTCGACGCCCAGCGAGTGCACCATCCACGCCAGCACGGTGTACGAGCCGGCGGTGAAGATTACGTCGAGAAGCTGCTGGGTACTCATGTGCCCGCTGAGCACCGTCCAGGTGTGGTCGCCGATGGCACCGTCGGCGAGGAGTTCGTCGACGGCCCTCAGCAGAGCCGCTTCGTCCTCACCCCAGAACTGTGCGTCGGGGCCGAAGGCGATCCACCCGATCTCGAGCTCGGTCAATCCGGCGTCGCGGGCCAGGAACACGTGCTGGGCCCACTCGTAGCTCGATCGCGACACCGCCGCCGCGCGCATGATGATCAATTCGCGCTGGCGCTCGGTCAACGTGGTCGCGAGCAACAGGTGGCCGTTGAGGGTGTTGTAGGCGCGAGCCAGGGCTGGATGGTGGGCCATCGTGCCCATCATGTTGGCGCCGCTGGGCCGGCCCTTCTGCGTCAGCCGATAGCGCGGGTTCGGTGGCTTGATCGCGGCGAGCGCCGCCTGCATCTCGTTGGGCCATTCATCGGCGGGAAGCGGTTCGATCCGTGCCATGGTCAATGTCCTCGCTCGTCTGGATACGCCCCGTGCACCCCCCCCAGGCTATACACCCGTATAGACGACGGTCGAGGCGGCCCGACGGCTGACAACCACCGATGACGCAGACGTCGTGGGATCGCCGAGGTCGGCGGCGACGGCTTCAACGGGCCCAGCACATTCACGTCACGTCTCGACGAGGGCAGAGTCAGCGCGATGCGGACACCGCTGGCAGCTTGCACCGAGGGGCACGCGCTTGCACTAGCGGCGGGCCGTTGCCGCGGCAGGCCCATCGATGTCGTCCGCCGGTTCCAGATCATTGAGCGCCCGGGATAGCAGCACGGTGATCGCGACCGCGACCCAGACCGCGACGACGGCGCATGCGGCGGCAACCGGCGACGCATACTCGGCGACGACCGCGGCAAGTCCGATACCGGCGGGGGCGGCAACCTGAAGAAGCGCGTTCTGCACGCTGAGTACCCGTCCGCGCAGCGCATCCGCTATTCGTTCGGCCTGCAACACACCCAACACGGCGCCCAGCACCGCGTTGCCGATACCGATCAGGGCCGCCCCCGCGAACACCACCGCGGGCGAGATCAGTGTGGCGATCAGAACAAGCCCCGCGGTGGTGCCGGCCAGGGCGGAGGTCATCCAGAACCGTCGCGGCAGGCGCGCCGCGAAGACCGCAAAAACAGTTGTGCCACAGAACATCCCGACTGCAAGCGCTGTCAGCACGAACCCCAGTAGGTCAGGCCGGGAGAGCTGGCTGAAGTACAGCGGCAACACCAGGCCCTGCAACCCGCCGATCACGATCACCAGTCCCACGGTCAGAGCGACTGTGCCGCTGAGGAATCGGCTGCGGCGGAGGGTAGCCCCTCCCGCCGTCAGCTGAGCCCACAGAGACTCTCGTTGTGCGGGAGCCTTGTTGACGGCACCGAGCCGGTGTGGCATCACGAGGGTGAGCAGTGCCGCGGCCGCTGACGTTGCTGCGGTGATGTAGAGGACGGTGCTGCCATCGAACAGCGCCAGCAGTGTGCCTGCGGCTGCAGGCCCGATCACCAGCGCGATCGACGTCATCGACTGACGCAGGCCGACCAGTCTCTCCAGTGTCACGCCGGTATGCCGGGCCACCGCCGGCACCAGCACCTGCCGCGCGGTCATCCCTGGAACGTCGCCGAAGGAGCCGGCGATCGCGAGCGCGATGAACCACCCCATGTTCAAACCCCAGAACACGTCGACAAGCGGAATGGCGGCGACGGCGATGGCCGACACGACATCGGCGAACATCGAACAGGTCCGGCGGTTGAGGCGGTCGAGCACGATGCCTGCGGTCAACCCGACGAGCAACGCGGGAACGGCGGTCGCCGCCGAGACGGCGCCTACGCTCAGTGGGCTGCCCGTGGTCTGCAACACGATCAGCGGTAGCGCCACTGCGGCGATGCCGTTGCCGAACAGGCTCAGAAAGTGTGAGACGAGGTAGGCGGTGGCGACCGGCGACATGCCTCAAGCGGACACTGTGACGCCGCGGCGGGGTCAACCGCTCGTCGCCGATCTTGACCATGCCGCGACGGCACGGTGTTTCCTCGAGTCGTGACGGACACCAACACGACACAGCCGAGCGTGCACCTGACCGACTCCGATTACGCGCGTGCCGAGCAGATGCTCGCCCCGTACCGTTTGCGGCGGGTTCCCGGCACTGCGCTGACACCGGAATGGCTCTCCGAGGGCAGACGATTCTCCTACCAGGTCGGTGGTCGCTTCGTGGTGGTGGATCCCGGAGAGGGCGGCCGTGGCGACGCATTCGATCACGATCGTCTGGCGGCCGCACTGTCCGAAGCCTCTGGTCACGCGGTCACCGCGGATGACCTGCCGATCGCCGGGGTCGAACTAGGCGAGGGCGGCGACACCATGCGGTTCGCCGCGTTCGGGTCGGCGTGGGAATGGTCCGACAGTGCCGACACCTGCGTCCGAGTCGACGATGACGATCAGCCCGCGCTCGATGAGGTGCCGTCTCCGGATAAGTCCTGGGTGGCATTCCGACGCGACGGCAACATCTGGGTCCGGCGCCGCGAGGGCGGACAGGAGTTCCCACTCACCGACGACGCCGAACCGCAGTTCGACTACGGCGGACTGCCGGAGGCGACCGGGGCGCGTTCACTGATGCGCATTCTCGGACTGCCGCAGCCCATCGTGCTGCACTGGTCGCCGGATTCGACCCGAATTCTGGTGCATCGTCTCGACCAGCGCGATCTTCCTGAGTTGGTCCTCGTCGAATCCGCGCCGCACGACGGTGGGCGCCCGGTCGAGCACCGTTCCCGCTATCCGATGCCGGGGGAGGTGGCGCAGGTGAGTATGTCGTGGACCGTCCTGGACGTCGCCGAGCGCACGGTGGTCCGGCAGCAGGGCGAGCCGACGACCATCACCCACCCGAGCGCGCTCGTATACCCCTGGTGGACAGGCAAATCCGGAGATTCGGTGCACTACCTCCACCAATCGCGTGATGCCCGGACGCTGGAGTTGCGACGCGTCGACCCGACCAGTGGCGAGACGACCACGCTGATCAGTGAGACCGGCGAAACCCGGGTGGATCCGACTCCGCTGCTGGGTGAGCCGCCGATGACGCGGGTGCTCGATTCCGGGGAGATCCTGTGGTGGTCGCAGCGTGACGGCTGGGGGCATCTCTATCTCTACTCGGCCGATGGGCACCAGGTCACCCAGGTCACCACCGGGCAGTGGCTGGTCCGTCGCGTGTTGTGGGTGGAGGACGAAGATCGTCGTCAGGTGTGGTTTCTGGCGGGTGGTCTCGTCGAGGACGACCCGTACGTCCGTCAGATCTGCCGGATCGGTCTCGACGGCTCCGGGTTCACCCGGATCACCGACGACACCGTCGATCACGACGCGGTGAGTCCACCCGAGGGCGGCTACCTGGTGGACCGGGCGTCGACGTCGAGTCGACCGCCGCATTCGGTGGTGCTCGACGGTGACGGGCAGGCTCTGGTCGAGCTCGAATCCCCTGACACGGCTGCGCTGGAAGCGCTCGGATGGAGTCCGCCCGAGCGCTTCCGTGTGACCGCCGCCGACGGTAAGACCCCGATCTACGGTCTGCTGTGGCGACCGCACGGGTTCGATCCGCAGCGACGTTATCCGCTGATCGAGCACATCTATCCCGGGCCGCAGAACTTCCGGGCGGGTCCGTCGTTCAACGAGATGCACTTCGGCGAACCAGAAGCATATGCCGCGTTGGGCTTTGCGGCGGTCGCGATCGACGGCCGCGGGACCGCGGGGCGGAGCAAGGCATTTCACGATCACTCCTACGGCGACCTGGGCAACGCGGGCGCGCTCGATGACCACATCGCCGCGATCCGCGAACTCGGCCACCGCCATCCCTGGCTCGACACCGGGCGGGTCGGGATCACCGGCCAGTCCGCGGGCGGTTTCGCCGCGGCCCGCGCCGTGCTGAGGTACCCCGACTTCTATCGTGTTGCGGTCGCGGTGTCCGGTAACCACGACAACGCGGTGAACCTGACGATGTGGGCCGAGCATTACCACGGTGACGTGAGCGACGAGGGGAAGCAGGCGATCTCCAACGTGCCCCTGGCCGGCAATCTGGCGGGCAAGCTGCTGCTCATCCACGGCGAGCTGGACGACAACGTTCAGCCCGCCCACACGATGCGCCTGGCGGATGCGCTCATCAAGGCGGACAAGGACTTCGACATGGTGATCATCCCGGGAGTCGAACACGCCCTGATCGGCCGCCAGCACTATTTCGTGAAGCGCACGTGGGACTTCTTCGTTCGACATCTGCACGGCTCCGAACCGCCGAGCTACCGCCCGGCGCCGTTGCCGATGCCGCCGCTAGCGGGCTGATCCGTCCCAGTCAGCGTTGGCGCGCATGATCTCCCGGGTGCGGCGAAGGACATCGAGCTGTGCCGAGTTGTACAGCTCTGACATCGCTTCGGCGATGGTCTCGTCGACAAACCGCGGGCCCTTCGGGGCATCCGTCCGGGATTCGAGCAGCCGGGGGTGCGCCTCATAGATTGCGTGGATGTACGGAGCCAGTCCCTCGGCGATGTCTTGGCGCGTCGCCTCGTCGGCGTCCTCCGGTAGGTCGTCGAACGCCTGTGACGCCGGCCCGTCGGGAGCGTTCTGCAGAAGGTCGGCGTAGATCTGGAGTCCCTGCGGCCCGAGCACGCGGGTCAGGACGATGACCAGGGAGCGATCGGCATCGGACATCTTGGCCATCGCGCTCGGCGGCACAAAATCGGGTGGCAGGTCGGTGGGTGCGGACTTCTCCAGAATCAGCCCCAGCTCCACCCGGGCGCGCTGCAGCCGATCGATGGTGGCCGCGAGCTCGGCGTCCAACGACCGCAGCGCTTCTTCCGGATGCTCGTCGGTGTCGTCCAAGTCGGCGATCTGGGTCAAAGAGAATCCCAGGTCGGTGAGTCGTTTGATCCGCACCAGCCGCACCAGGTGGGCGACGCCGTACTGCTTGTAGCCGTTGCTGCGCCGTTGCGGCTCCTCGAGCAGACCGACCTGGTGATAATGCCGCACTGCGCGCAGGCTGGTGCCCGCGAGCTCAGCGATTTCGCGGGTACTCCATGCCACCGCTCCATTCTCCACAGCGGCCGGCTTGACTGTGCCGCAGCGTCCGGGTGTGTCCTGGGGACATGGCAACGCACGCGCACATCCCGGTTGAGGATTTCTTCGCACCACCAGTACGAACCCTGGCGACGATCTCGCCGGACGGCACCAGGATCGCCTACCTGGCACCGTGGAAGAACCGGCTGAACGTCTGGGTGGAGGACGTGGACGGCGGAAGTGAGCCGCGGTGCGTCACCGCCGACGCGACCCGCAGCGTCATCAACTACCAGTGGACTGATGATCCGCGGTGGATGTTGTACACCCAGGACAGCGGCGGCGACGAGAACTGGCACATCTATCGCGTCGATCTCGACGACCCGGCGGCGCCGGCCGTCGATCTCACGCCGTTTCCCGGAATCAGGACCTATTTCGAGTTGCTGCCCGGCCGCCCCGGTAAAGCCATGGTCGGGATGACCAAACGGACGCCGCTGCTCGCCGACGCCTACGAACTCGACATCGCCAGCGGCGAACTGACCCTGCTCGCCGAGAATCCCGGAAAGGTCGCCGGATGGTTCGCCAGCCGCAACGGTGACCTGTTCGGGTACTCCTTGACCACCGACGGTGACGTCGAACTGTCGACATGGGAGCCCGACCAGCAGGCGCTTCGCACCCTCGCGGTGTACGACGGCGCCGACTACACGTTGAGTATCTGGCCGATGGTGGTCACTCCTGACGGCAAGGGATTGTGGCTCGGCTCGAACCGGAACCCGGACCGGACGACGCTGGTGCGGTTGGACGTCGCCACCGGTGAG
This sequence comes from Mycobacterium sp., assembly GCF_049683935.1. Classification (GTDB taxonomy): domain Bacteria; phylum Actinomycetota; class Actinomycetes; order Mycobacteriales; family Mycobacteriaceae; genus Mycobacterium. The sequence goes on from NZ_JBAUJR010000191.1 coordinate 23,356, forward strand.
GAGACCCCTGTAGACCACCACCCGACCTTCAGCATCGACCCGATGGGGGGCGTCGCCCCCGTGCTCCCCCAACCACTGATCCTCAGCCGACGGACCGGTGAGCTGCTCGCAGTCCGTTATCTCGGTGAGCGACAGGTGATTCAGGTGCTGGATCCGGACTTCGCCGACGTGCTCGAGAACCTGGAGGCGTTGTCCGACGGCGACCTGGGCAAGATCTCCTCGAACGACACCGGGAATCGCTGGGTGGTCAGCTTCAGCCACGATCGGGAGCCCGGAGTCACCTACTACTACGACCACGCGAGCGGTGAGAGCCGGGAGCTGTTCCGGCCGCTCCCGCATCTGGATCCCGAGGCGCTGGCGCCGATGAAGCCGGTCACCATCCGCTCCCGCGACGGGCTGGATCTGCATTCGTACCTGACGTTGCCGGTGGGCGCGACAGGCCCGGCGCCGCTGGTGCTGCTGGTTCACGGCGGTCCGTGGTTCCGCGACTCCTGGGGGTTTCAGCCCGACGTGCAACTCCTGGCCAACCGCGGCTACGCCGTGCTGCAGGTCAACTTCCGTGGTTCCACCGGCTACGGGCAGGGCTTCGTGAAGGCGGCGATCGGCGAGTTCGCCGGCAAGATGCACGACGACCTCATCGACGGAGTGAACTGGGCAGTAGAGCAGGGCTATGCGGATCGCGATCGCGTCGCGATCTTCGGTGGCTCCTACGGCGGGTACGCCGCGTTGGTGGGTGTCACCTTCACCCCGGACGTGTTCGCCGCGGCAATCGACTATGTCGGCATCTCCAGCCTCGCGAACTTCATGCGGACCCTTCCCGAGATCGCCCGCCCGCATCTGGCCAACAACTGGCACCTGTTCGTCGGCGATCCCAACGACCCGCAGCAGGAGGCGGACATGCTGGCCCGATCCCCGATCACCCGGGTGGATCAGATCCGCACCCCACTGCTGGTGGTGCAGGGCGCCAACGACTCTCGAGTCGTACAGGCCGAATCCGACAACCTCGTGGAGGCGCTGCGGGACCGCGGAGTCGACGTCGAGTACATGGTCAAGGAAGACGAGGGTCACGGGTTCCTCAACCCCGACAACGTGATCGACATGTACCGGGCCGTCGACCGGTTCCTCGCCGAACACCTCGGTGGGGGGAACGCATGACCGAAGCGGAGAAGCCGAAGACCCTTCTCGAACAGATGGGCGGGGTGTCGGGGTTGGTGGCGGCCAGCGTGCCGACCTTCGCCTACGTGATCGCCAATGCGATAGCGGGATTGGACGCTGCGGTGGTGGTGGCCATCAGCGCCAGCGTCGGCCTGATCGTGCTGAGAAAGGTGCGTAAGCAGCCGATCCAGCCGGCCGTCTCGGGACTGCTGGGTGTTGCCGTCGCATCGCTGATCGCGTTCTACACCGGGTCGGCGGAGGGCTATTTCCTGCCGGGCATCTGGATGAGTGTGGCGTTCGCCGTCGTGTTCGCGGTCTCCGTGGTCGTGAGGCGGCCCCTGGTGGGTGTGATCTGGAATGCGCTCACCAGCGCGGGGGAGCGAACGCTGTGGCACACAGACCGCAAGGCGCTACACGCTTTTGACATCGCGACCCTGACGTTCGTAGCGGTCTTCACTGCGCGCTACGTCGTCCAGGACTGGCTCTACGACGCCGGCTCCACCGGCTGGTTGGCGGTCGCGCGGATCGCCATGGGCTACCCGCTGCTGGCGCTGGCACTCCTGGTGACGTGGTGGGCGGTGCGAAGGGCTCGCGCACAGCTGCAGGCTGCGGCCGACGAACGGCTCACCACACCCGCGGAATCTGGAACGTCATCGGTGTCGTCGTGAGGTGCGCGAGTCCCTGAACATCCTGCGACGATCCCTACGCTGGTGTCATGTTGTTCTTTCTCTTCGGCTACGGCACCAAGCAGAAGCACCTGGGCGCCGGGGAGGTTCGGACATGTCCGAGGTGCCACAACACCACGCAGTGGGCGCGCGTCCGGGAGTTCAAGCAGTTCACGTTGTTCTTCATCCCGGTGGCGCGCTGGAAGCGCAGGCAGTTCGAGGTCTGCGGCATCTGTGGAACCGCGGTGGCCGGCTGAACGCTCAGAACGTCAGGCGGCTCACGCTCTCCGGGTGGATGACAAGGCGAACGTAGTCCTCGGCCATGATTCCCGTGAAGTCGCGGGCGCGGGTTGGGGCGTCGAGGTCCCAGTACCGGGCCGCCAGACGCGCGGCCAGATCG
>NZ_JBAUJR010000192.1:0-18444 GCF_049683935.1 Mycobacterium sp.
GCTGCTGGCCGTTCCCGATGCTGAGTTGCCGGCGCTGGTGGCCGGTCTGGCCGCCACCGGGGCGGTGCGCGCGAACACCATTGTCGTGCACACTTCGGGCGCCAACGGGATCGGTGTGCTGGCGCCGTTGGCCGAGCAGGGATGCATCGCGCTGGCGATCCACCCGGCGATGACGTTCGCCGGGTCGGACGAGGACATCGACCGGCTGCGCGGCACGTGTTTCGGTATCACCGCCGCCGACGAGATCGGATACGCCGTGGCGCAGTCGCTGGTGCTCGAGATCGGTGGCGAGCCGTTCCGCGTCCGCGAGGACGCCCGGACCCTCTACCACGCGGCGTTGGCGCATTCGAGCAATCACGTCGTGACACTGATGCTCGACGCGGTCGACGCGCTACGGACGGCACTGCAGGGTCAGGAGCTGCTGGGTCAGGAACTCGTCGGTGACATACCCGGCGGGATCGCCGAGCGGATCATCGGACCACTGGCCCGCGCGTCGCTGGACAATGCGCTGCAGCGCGGCCAGGCCGCGCTGACCGGTCCGGTGGCCCGTGGCGACGCCGCCGCCGTCGCGGGTCATCTGCAGGCATTGACCGAGGTGAATCCTGATCTCGCGCAGGCGTACCGGATGAACTCGTGGCGCACGGCCCAACGTGCGAATGCCCCGGATGCGGTGTTCGAGGTGCTGACGGAAGCGGGACGGCCGTGGTGACCCGCAACTCCCCGAAGTTCAGTGCCGGTCAGCTCAATGTGTTCGCGCGACCGCGCGAGGTCTTCGAGGTGACCCGGGCGTTGCGGGCGACCGGGCGCCGGATCATGTTGGTACCGACGATGGGCGCCCTGCACGACGGACATCTGACGTTGATCCGCGCCGCCAAACGGGTGCAGGGCGCCGTCGTGGTGGTGTCGATCTTCGTCAACCCGTTGCAGTTCGGCGCCGGTGAGGACCTCGACGCATATCCGCGCACCCTCGACGACGACATGGCCGCGCTGCGCGCCGAGGGGGTCGAGATCGTGTTCACCCCGACCGCGGACGACATGTACCCCGACGGAGCCCGCACCACCGTGGTGCCGGGTGCGCTCGGCGCGGAACTCGAAGGGGCCTCGCGGCCGACACATTTTGCGGGGATGCTCACCGTGGTCCTGAAACTGCTCAACGCCGTGTCTCCGGACCGCGCCTTCTTCGGCGAGAAGGATTACCAGCAGTTGACGTTGATCCGTCAGATGGTCATCGACCTGAACCTCGATGTCGCGGTGGTCGGCGTGCCCATCGTGCGGGAGTCCGACGGTCTGGCGATGTCGTCGCGGAACCGCTACCTCGACCCCGTCGAACGCGAGCAGGCAGGCGCACTGTCGGCGGCGTTGCTGGCGGGTAGGTACACGGCGTCGATGGGGGTGCCGGCCGCACTGGACGCTGCCCGGGCGGTGCTCGACGAGGTGCCCGCCCTGATGGTCGACTACCTGGAGGTCCGTGACCCGATGCTGGGGCCGGCGCCTGCAGAGGGAGCGGGCCGAATGCTGATCGCGGCCACGCTCGGGCGTACCCGCCTCCTGGACAACATCGCGATCGACATCGGCGCGGCGGCCGGCATCGACGGTCATCCGCGCGTCGCGCCCACCGAGAGTCATGAATTGCCCTGGAGGAACTGATGTTACGGACCATGCTGAAGTCGAAGATCCATCGCGCCACCGTCACCCAGGCCGATCTGCACTACGTCGGATCGGTGACCGTGGACGCCGACCTGATGGCTGCCGCCGATCTGCTCGAAGGTGAGCAGGTGACCATCGTCGACGTCGACAACGGCGCGCGGTTGGTCACGTACGTGATCACCGGTGAGCCTGGTAGCGGCGTGATCGGGATCAACGGCGCCGCAGCGCATCTGATACATCCCGGCGATCTGGTGATTCTGATCGCCTACGGGACCATGGAGGATGCCGAGGCCCGGGCGTATCGGCCGCGGGTGGTTTTTGTCGACGCCGACAACAGGCAGATCGACCTCGGTGACGATCCCGCGCGGGTGCCTGCGGACGCCTCCGGCCTGATGTCGCCGAGGTGATGGCGTGCTCCTCGCGATAGACGTCCGCAACACCCACACCGTCGTCGGTCTGATCTCGGGCGCCGGCGATCACGCAAAGGTATTCCACCACTGGCGGATTCGCACCGAAGCCGAGGTGACTGCCGACGAACTGGCGCTCACCATCGACGGCCTGATCGGTGACGACGCCGAGCATCTGACCGGCGCCGCAGGTCTGTCGACGGTGCCGTCGGTGTTGCATGAGGTGCGCCTGATGCTCGAACAGTACTGGCCGTCGGTACCCCATGTGCTGATCGAGCCCGGGGTCCGCACGGGAATCCCGCTGCTGGTCGACAACCCCAAGGAGGTGGGCGCCGACCGCATCGTCAATTGCCTTGCGGCATATCACAGATTCCAGACGGCGGCCATCGTGGTGGACTTCGGTTCGTCGATCTGTGTGGACGTGGTGTCGGCCAAGGGTGAGTTCCTCGGCGGGGCCATCGCACCCGGCGTACAGGTGTCCTCCGACGCCGCGGCGGCACGCTCGGCGGCGCTGCGACGCGTCGAACTGACCAGGCCCCGTTCGGTCGTGGGCAAGAACACCGTCGAATGCATGCAGGCGGGCGCGGTGTTCGGATTCGCCGGACTCGTCGACGGTCTGGTGAAACGGGTGCGCGAGGACGTCGACGGGTTCGGCGCCCACGACGACGTCGCCGTCGTCGCGACCGGACACGGCGCGCCGATGGTGCTCGACGACGTGCGCAGCGTCGAGCACTACGACCGCCATCTGACGCTGGACGGACTGCGACTGGTGTTCGAGCGCAACCGCGATGGTCAGCGGGGAAAGTTGCGACAGGCCCGCTGAGGCCGTGGCCGCGCTAGAAAAATGTGCGGATCAGGTCGACCACCCGGCCGTCGCCGTCCAGCACCGGAATCACCCGCCACTTGTCGAACACGGTGCACGGGTGCGAGATCCCGAACCGCAGCCACGCCCCGACCGGTGCGCGGGAGCCGGCGCCCGGAGCCATCGTCAGGAAGGCATGCTGATCGTTGAGTGTGGTGACCGCCCCGCCGGGCATCTCCAGCGGGATCGGCAGCCCCTGGTCGAACGCGACGTCACGGCGGCCCATCGTCAGGATCGCCAGTCCGGCCTCGGGGCGCGAGATCACCTGCGCGCGAATTTCGAGGGCCGGGCGCAGGCCGGTCCGGCCGTCGCGGGTCAGCGGTGAGGTGCGTGCGTACAGCCCGTGATCGTGCGTCAGATAGCAGCCGCTGCGCAGCACGGTCCGCACCGACAGGGCACCCGGCCAGCCCGTCAGCACGTCGGCGACGGCGTCGAAGTAGCTGCTCCCGCCTGCGCTGACCAGCACGCTGTCGGTCTCGAACAGCGGGGCGAGCCGCAGTGTCGCCGCCCGCATCTCGGACAGGTACCCGGTGACGGCTGCGAGCCCGTCACGCGTCACCTCATGGCCGCGCGACGCCTCGTAGCCGGCGACCCCGACCAGCCGCAGCCGGGGTGAGGCCACCGCGGCTCGGACGACCTCGTCGACCTGCTCGGGTGAGCGGCACCCGGTCCGACCGCCCGGCATTCCCAGCTCCACGCACACGTCGACGGCTCGCGGTGCGCCGGCCAGCGCCGAGGTCATCAGTTCGACGCCGCGCACCGAGTCCACCCAGCACACGAACCGCAGATCCTGGTCGCGCTCGAGTTCTGCCGCCAGCCACGCCAGCCCGGCCTCGTCGACCAGCTCGTTGGCCAGCACCAGATCACCCACGCCGAACGCGCGGTAGACCGCGGCCTGGCCGACGGTGGCCACGGTGATCGCGCAGGCGCCTGCGTCGATCTGGCGGGCCGCGAGCTGCGGCGACATGTGGGTTTTGCCATGCGGCGCGAGCTCCACCCCGCGCTCCCGGCACCAGGTCGCCATCACGGCGAGGTTGTGGGTCAGCGCGTCCGCGTGCAGGACGCACACCGGCCCGAAGGCGCCGGCGGTGAACAGTTCGGGCGCCGACTCGACGATCTGCGCGGGGGTCCGGCCCCACCACTGCCTCGGGACCCCCTTGAAGCTCCAGTCCAGCGGCTGGTCGGCGAGCGCGCGGACCGCCGCCCGGTTCATCAGCGCTTTGTTCGGCACAGCCATCTGTTCATTTAAGCTGGCACGTCGTGACACCCCCCGATCCCCGCCCAGATGCCGACGACACCCGTGACGAGATCCACGACGACGTTCCCGAGCAGTTCCGGATCCGGCAGGCCAAGCGCGAGCGGCTGCTCGCCGAGGGGCGTGAGCCCTACCCCGCCGAGGTGGCACGGACCCACAGCCTGGCCGAAGTGCGCCAGGCTCACCCGGACCTGCCGGCCGACACCGAGACGGGAGAGCAGGTCGGCGTCGCCGGTCGGGTGATCTTCGCCCGCAACTCCGGCAAGCTGTGCTTTGCGACGCTGCAGGAGGGCGACGGGGTCCAGCTGCAGGTCATGATCAGCCTGGATCGGGTCGGACAGGAATCGCTGGATGCCTGGAAGGCCGACGTCGACCTCGGCGACATCGTGTTCGTCCACGGCGACGTGATCAGTTCCCGTCGCGGCGAACTCTCTGTGCTTGCCGACTCCTGGCAAATGGCCTCCAAGGCGCTGAGACCGTTGCCGGTCGCTCACAAGGAGATGAACGAGGAGGCCCGGGTCCGGCAGCGCTACGTCGACCTGATCGTGCGGCCCGAGGCACGTACCGTCGCCCGCCAGCGGGTGGCGGTGGTGCGGGCGGTGCGTTCGGCGCTGGAGCGACGCGGATTCCTCGAGGTCGAGACCCCGATCCTGCAGACCCTGGCGGGCGGCGCCGCCGCGCGTCCGTTCGTCACGCACTCCAATGCACTCGATGCCGATCTGTTTCTGCGCATCGCGCCGGAATTGTTTTTGAAGCGGTGCGTCGTCGGCGGGTTGGACAGAGTTTTCGAGTTGAATCGGGTGTTCAGAAACGAAGGTGCGGATTCCACTCATTCACCGGAATTCTCGATGCTGGAGACATATCAGGCCTACGGCACGTACGACGATTCTGCGACCATCACCCGCGACCTAATTCAGGAGGTCGCCGACGAGGCCATCGGAACCCGTCAGGTGCCGCTGCCCGATGGCACCGTCTACGATCTCGACGGCGAATGGGACACCATTCAGATGTACCCGTCATTGTCCGATGCGCTCGGCGAAGAGGTCACTCCGCAGACGGGGGTGGACAGGCTTTGGCAGATAGCCGACGGCTTGGGTGTCGAGATTCCCCGCGACCGCGGTTATGGGCATGGAAAACTCGTCGAGGAACTCTGGGAATTCACCGTCGGTGACAAGCTCTGGGCGCCGACGTTCGTGCGGGACTTCCCGGTCGAAACCACCCCGCTGACGCGCTCCCATCGCAGCATCGACGGTGTCACCGAGAAATGGGATCTCTATGTCCGGCACATCGAACTCGCGACCGGATACTCCGAGTTGATCGATCCCGTCATTCAACGGGAAAGATTCGAGGCCCAAGCGCGGGCCGCGGCCGCGGGTGACGACGAAGCAATGGTGCTCGACGACGATTTCCTGGCTGCACTCGAGTATGCGATGCCGCCTACAACGGGTACCGGAATGGGGATCGACCGCTTGTTGATGGCGTTGACCGGTCTGTCGATTAGGGAGACGGTTTTGTTCCCCATTGTTCGTCGCCACGGCAACTGAAGCGCCACGATTCCTGCGTTGTTGAATGGACAGCCGCCGTGTGGCACATTGGATCGGGGGGTTTGGGTGTCGAACCCAAAATTGAGTGCGTAGGGAAAGGCTGTGGGGTAAATGGCCAAGAAGGTCACCGTCACGTTGGTGGACGATTTTGATGGCGAAGGTGCTGCCGACGAGACGGTCGAATTCGGTCTCGACGGGGTGACCTACGAGATCGACCTCTCGGCCAAGAATGCCGCCAAACTCCGCAACGATCTGAAGGGCTGGGTGGACGCCGGCCGCCGTGTCGGTGGCAGGCGGCGCGGCCGTTCGGTCGGCACCGGCAGGGGGCGCGCGGCGATCGATCGCGAACAGAGTGCGGCAATCAGGGACTGGGCCCGGCGCAACGGTCACAACGTGTCCACGCGCGGCAGAATCCCCGCTGACGTCATCGACGCCTTTCACGCAGCAACGTAATCGGCGATTGCCCGCACACTTCGGACCGTGACTACCGTTCGCTGATGGCGAACCGTTCGGGGCTGCACAGCGGAAACGAATCGCCGCCGCCCTACGTTGCATGAGACAGCGCCGGGTGTACGGGCACTGCACGAGTCGGTTCGTCGCTTCCGATCTTCATCGGGAGGGACCTCCAGGCGGGGCACCCGGGGCTGCCGCCCATTAGAGTGGACGGCAGGTGCATAGCACTGGTTCGCAAACGCCGAGTGCGGGCACCTACCTATGCGATGGAGAGCAGGTAACCACGGATGTTCGAAAGATTCACCGACCGTGCACGTCGGGTTGTCGTCTTGGCGCAAGAAGAAGCCAGGATGCTCAACCACAACTACATCGGCACCGAGCACATCCTGCTGGGCCTCATCCACGAGGGTGAAGGCGTAGCCGCCAAGTCACTCGAGTCGTTGGGCATCTCGCTGGAGGGGGTGCGCAGCCAGGTCGAGGAGATCATCGGCCAGGGGCAGCAGGCTCCGTCCGGCCACATTCCTTTCACCCCGCGGGCCAAGAAGGTCCTCGAGCTGAGCCTGCGTGAGGCGCTGCAGCTCGGCCACAACTACATCGGCACCGAGCACATTCTGCTCGGCCTGATCCGTGAGGGCGAGGGTGTCGCGGCGCAGGTGCTGGTCAAGCTCGGGGCCGAGCTGACGCGGGTGCGTCAGCAGGTGATCCAGCTGCTGAGCGGCTACCAGGGCAAGGAGACCGCCGAAGCCGGAACCGGTGGGCGTGGCGGCGAGGCGGGCAACCCGTCGACGTCGCTGGTGCTCGACCAGTTCGGCCGCAACCTGACCGCTGCCGCGATGGAGGGCAAGCTCGACCCCGTCATCGGCCGCGAGAAGGAAATCGAGCGGGTCATGCAGGTCCTGAGCCGGCGCACCAAGAACAACCCGGTGCTGATCGGCGAGCCCGGGGTCGGCAAGACCGCCGTGGTCGAGGGCCTGGCGCAGGCCATCGTGCACGGCGAGGTGCCGGAGACGCTGAAGGACAAGCAGCTCTACACCCTGGACCTCGGTTCGCTGGTCGCAGGCAGCCGTTATCGCGGTGACTTCGAGGAGCGCCTGAAGAAGGTGCTCAAGGAGATCAACACCCGCGGCGACATCATCCTGTTCATCGACGAGCTGCACACGCTCGTCGGCGCGGGTGCCGCCGAGGGTGCGATCGACGCGGCCTCGATCCTGAAGCCGAAGTTGGCCCGCGGCGAGCTGCAGACCATCGGTGCCACCACCCTCGACGAGTACCGCAAGTACATCGAGAAGGATGCCGCCCTCGAGCGACGGTTCCAGCCGGTTCAGGTCGGCGAGCCGACGGTGGAGCACACCATCGAGATCCTCAAGGGGCTGCGTGATCGCTACGAGGCGCACCACCGGGTCTCGATCACCGACGGCGCGATGGTCGCGGCTGCCACGTTGGCAGACCGCTACATCAACGACCGGTTCCTGCCGGACAAGGCGATCGACCTGATCGACGAGGCCGGTGCCCGGATGCGGATCCGCCGGATGACCGCGCCGCCGGATCTGCGTGAGTTCGACGAGAAGATCGCCGACGCGCGCCGGGAGAAGGAATCCGCGATCGACGCGCAGGACTTCGAGAAGGCCGCCAGTCTGCGGGATCGCGAGAAGACCCTCGTCGCTCAGCGTGCCGAGCGTGAGAAGCAGTGGCGCTCAGGTGATCTCGACGTGGTCGCGGAAGTCGACGACGAGCAGATCGCTGAGGTGCTGGGCAATTGGACCGGCATCCCGGTGTTCAAGCTGACCGAGGAGGAGACCACTCGGCTGCTGCGCATGGAGGACGAGCTGCACAAGCGGATCATCGGCCAGGAGGATGCCGTCAAGGCCGTCTCCAAGGCGATCCGGCGTACCCGCGCCGGGCTGAAGGATCCCAAGCGCCCGTCGGGTTCGTTCATCTTCGCCGGCCCGTCCGGCGTGGGTAAGACCGAGCTGTCCAAGGCGCTGGCCAACTTCCTGTTCGGTGACGACGATGCGCTCATCCAGATCGACATGGGCGAGTTCCACGACCGCTTCACCGCGTCGCGGCTGTTCGGTGCCCCTCCGGGCTACGTCGGCTACGAGGAGGGCGGTCAGCTCACCGAGAAGGTGCGTCGCAAGCCGTTCTCGGTCGTTCTCTTCGACGAGATCGAGAAGGCCCACCAGGAGATCTACAACAGCCTGTTGCAGGTCCTCGAAGACGGTCGTCTGACCGACGGCCAGGGGCGCACGGTCGACTTCAAGAACACCGTGCTGATCTTCACCTCGAACCTGGGGACATCCGATATCTCCAAGGCCGTCGGCCTCGGGTTCACCCAGGGTGGTGGCGAGAACAACTACGAGCGGATGAAGCAGAAGGTCAACGACGAGCTGAAGAAACATTTCCGCCCGGAGTTCCTGAACCGTATCGACGACATCATCGTGTTCCACCAGCTGACGACCGATCAGATCGTGCAGATGGTCGACCTGATGATCGGCCGGGTGTCCAAGCAGCTCAAGGCCAAGGACATGACGATGGAGCTCACCGACAAGGCCAAGTCGCTGCTGGCCAAGCGTGGGTTCGATCCGGTGCTCGGTGCCCGTCCGCTGCGTCGGACGATCCAGCGCGAGATCGAGGACCAGCTCTCCGAGAAGATCCTCTTCGAGGAGATCGGTCCCGGCCAGATGGTCACCGTCGACGTCGAGAACTGGGACGGCGAAGGTGCCGGCGAGGACGCGGTGTTCACGTTCGTCGGCAACCGCAAGGCTGCCGCGACCGTCGAGCCGGATCTGGCGCTGCAGGCCGGTACGCCGGGAGCAGCTGAGTAACCGCTACGACAGCACGGAGGCGGTCACCCTGACAGGGTGGCCGCCTTCGTGTATGTCGGCCGCCTCGGCGTAGGTCAGGCGGTCACACCTCGTCGGGCCGCAGCACCGTCCGGTTCAATCTGCGCGACACCGCCGCGCCCCACGGAACGGTCATCCGGGCCCCGGCGAGCATTTCGTCGTCGCAGAGCAGGTCATGGGTGAGCCCGCGACGTACACCCCGGCCGCCCAGGATGACGGTCTCCTGCGACCAGCCCCATGCGACGTCGACGTCGTGGGTGGCCAGCACCACCGCGGTTCCCGCCTCCGACAGCGCAGTGAGCGTGCCGAGCAGGTCCTCGACCGCCTTCGGGTCGAGCCCCGCGGTCGCCTCGTCGAGGAGCAGTACGCGCGGGCGCATCGCCACCGCACCGGCGATCGACACCCGTTTGCGCTGACCGAACGACAGGTGGTTGGGGGTCCGGTCCGCAAGCTCGACGATGTCCAGTGCGGCCATCGCGGCGTCTACGCGGGCGACCACCTCGGCGCGGGGCAGGCCGAGGTTCGTCGGCCCGAACGACACGTCGGCGCGCACTGTCGCGGCGACGATCTGGTCGTCCGGTTCCTGGAGCACCATCTGGACCCGGGTGCGCAGGCGGGTCCGGTCTGCCCGGGAGCCGGTGAGCGCCGTCCCGTCGAGCCGGAGCGTGCCGGTGGTCGGCTTGGTGAGACCGACGAGGATCCGAAGCAGCGTCGTCTTGCCGGAGCCGTTGGCCCCCAGCAACACGATCCGCTGGCCCGGCCGCAGCGACAGGTCCACACTGTCGAAGATCCTCGGCCCCCGCGGGAAGGCGAACCCGACCTCTTCCAATCCGAGGACCTCGGGTTCGTCAGTCACGCACCACTCCAGGTCCGCCAGGTGAATGTCGCCGTCACCGAGATCACGCCGAGCAGCACAGCGGTCGCGGCGAGCCGGGTCGGGCGCGCCCGTCGGTCGTCGGTTAGCACCGCGGTCATGCCGGGTTCCGCGCGCAGCGACATCGCTTCCGACATCGCCCGGGCGCGGTCGGTGGCACGAACGAAGATCAGCGCGGATTGCGCGCCGATCACGGCGACGGCACCCCGCGCGTCCCGCATGCCGAGGCGCAGGCCGACCGCCTCCCGGCACGCACGGGCCGATTGCACGAAGATGCCGACGAGACGGTATGTCAGGTCGGCGACATGGCACAGCGAGGCGGGCACACCCGCCCGGCGGGCCAGGTCGAGCAGGTCTGCCATCAGTGTCGTCACCGCCAGACCGACGGTCGCGGCCGACGCGGCGATCGCCCGCAGCGCGGTGTCGACGGCGAGGTCCACCCCGCCTGGCTCCAGATGCGGCCCGCCGTGCAGGCTCACCGCGATCGGCACCGATCCCAGCGCGATGAACAGGACCGGGCCCAGCAGCGCCAGCAGGAACAGGCGCGCCGACACCCGGGCGTAGGCGAGCGTCGCCACCACCGTCGCGAGAAGCACAAGGGGCGCCCCGGTGCGCGGTGGCAGCACCATCGCACACAGGAGCAGACCTCCGTAGAGACAGACCTTCTCCACGGCGGGGTCGGTCGACCACCGGTTGTGGGCCGCGCTGATTTCGAGGGGGTTCACGCTTGCGACTCAGTCGCCGCCGCGTTCCCCCTCGGCGGCCCGGGCCGACGGTGCCGGGGTTCCGATCTGGGGGATCGACTCCTTACGCCCACGGGTGCGGCCTGCGTACCACCCGATCCCGCCGCCGAGGATGATGCCACCGAGTCCGGCCTGGAGCGCGAACAAGCCGGACTCGACCTCGCCCGGTAGCTCGCCGACGAGCGGGGAGAACCACGGCTCGTAGTCCTCGTTGATCTCGGTGATCACCTCTTCGGCCTGCCCGTCGGCGCCGCCGAACTCGGCGTCGGCGTCGGCGGCGTAACCGTAGAACAGCGATCCGACGGTGATCGCGACCGCGAGGACCAGAAGTGAGATCGCCAGCAGGACCGTGGTACGCCCTTCCGAGCGTGGCTTGCCTTCGCGGGTGCTCATGTCAGACCCCTTCGCGATCGCTGATGCGGTGCTCGTCGGCCTCCGGCATTTCCTTGTTCTTGAGGAAGCCCAGGCTCAGTAGCTCCGACGAGGCGACCTGCATCAGCACGCGCACGACAACGACGGTGATGAGTCCCTCGACGATCGCCAACGGGACCTGGGTGATCGCGAAGACGCCCATGAACTCGGCGAGGCTCTCCCAGAAGCCGCCCACCGAGGACGGAAACGCCAGTGCCAGTTGAACACTCGTCACGATGTAGGTCACGAGGTCGGAGACGAAGGCCAACGCGAACACCGCGGGCAGCACCCCGACTCCGACCCTGCGGAGAAAGAAGAACACCGCGAAGCCGGCCCAGGGCCCTGCGATCGCCATCGAGAAGACGTTCGCGCCGAGCGTGGTGATGCCGCCGTGTGCCAGTAACAGCGCCTGGAACAGCAGGACGATCGTCCCCAGGAAGGCCATCACCGGGGGTTTGAAGATCGCCGTCCCGAGTCCGGTCCCGGTGGGGTGCGAGCTCGACCCGGTCACCGACGGCAGTTTGATCGCAGACATGACGAACGAGAATGCGCCCACCGCGGCGAGCAGCGGACCTGAGGACGGATGGGTCTTGACGGTGACAACAACCTGCCTGGCCCCGTAGACGACGAATGGCGCGGCCGCGATGGTCCAGGCCACCGCGTGCACCGGGGGTAGGAACCCCTCTGCAATATGCATGATTCTGACGTGTACCTTTCCGCCCAGCACCTCGTAGGCATTGTCAATCGGCGCCGCGGTCGGTCTCCTGGCTCACGGGTCCACCGGACCACCTGAGGTGGGCCGGTACGCCGTTGTCCGCCTTCCCACTCGCGCTAGAGGCGCAAGCAGTGGCATGGGTGGACACTGACTTCCCGTTCACAGTGGCGAGGGCCGCCCCGGTTTCACACCGGGTTCCCGTACACCGCAGCAGACGGAGTGTACCCCCGGGCGACGCTGACCCGCGGCTTCGGGATCAGGGCTGGGGGATCAGGGCGAACGCCTGGGTGACGATCGACATCAGCCACGCAGCCGCGGTCTGGCTGCGGTACTCCGGCCAGTTCGCCTGCAGGCTCACCACCCAGGGCTGCCCGGCGCGGTCGACGGCGTACCAGCTGAACGTCAGATCGCCGGGGAGGTTGCCCGCTTTGGCTCCGACGTAGGGCCACTCCTGCTGGTCGAGGTCGATTCCGCGGACCGCCGACAGGATGTCTCTGACCGGCGCGGCCTCGCCCACCGCCGCCGTCTGGAGCGCGGCGTGCAGGCGGCAGATGTCGGCGGCGCTGCCGTACCACTCGGCGCCGATGCCCGATGCCGGCGTGTGGGTGCGGTGCGGATCCGGTTCGTAGGGGCGGGAGTTCGTCTGCTGGAGCAGTTGCGCGCGGCCCTGCGGCGACGCCTGCTTCCACTGCTCCCGAAGGTCGGGTTCACCCCAGCCGACCGAGAACAGTTCGTGCATGGTCGGGAACGGCGTCATGCTCGCGGGGTCGTGGTGGCCGGCCGCCACCAGCGCGCGCTCGATGGCACCGGGTCCGAGGCGGGCGATCAGCAGATCCGTCGCCATGTTGTCGCTTGCCGAGATCATCTGCTGCGCCGCGTCGCGCACCGTGACCGTGGAGCCGGGGGGCAGATCGTCGAGTTCCGGTGAGCCGACTGCCTTGGCTTCCTCGGTGATCGTCAGCGGGTCGGTCCACTGCACCGTGCCCGCTTTCACCGCATCGGCGACGGCAAGCAGCACATACAGTTTGAAGATCGACGCCAGAGGTAGCGACAGGTCGGTGTTGGTGCCGGCCACCTTGGTGCACCGCCCGTCGGTCACCTTCGCGATCTGATACGAGTACCGCGCGCCCGATCTGGTCAGCTCGGCGTCGATGTCGCTCCAGTCGTCGATCACCGGCGGCACGAGAGACACCTGGAAGCGATCGACCATTCCGGTGATGTCATCGGTGTGCAGCTCGATGGTCTGGGGCACCTGGTAGGAGGTGAGCACGTCCAAGGTGGCGTGCCCGGCACCGATGTCGACGTTGGTGACCGTGAACGGCCGATCCCACCACATCCGGTCCAGCGTGACGCCGACATGTTCGACGGCCTGCGGCGCGGCCAGCGTGCGCACGCCGTTCTCGCCGATCGGCCAGTCGCTGTTGAGCATGTCCATGGTCTGCTTGGCGCGCATGCCCTGAGGTGTGTTGATCTGGATGGGCACGCCGTGGGCGGCGTCGGTGGGCGCAGGCCGCGACGTGGCACATCCGCAGGCCAGGGCTGCGACGAGGACGAGCGCGACCGTCAGCGTGGTCGCTCGGTGCCGAGCCCGGTCTGCCTCACGCCGAGGCGTCAGGCCCCGCAACGTCGAGTACAACTTCGAACTCCAACAGTGATGCGCCAGTGGCGACCGGGTTTGCGCGCTGACCGGCATGGGCTTCGGCGGCGGGCCCGGACGCCCAGGCCTGAAACGCTTCGTCGGACTCCCACTGAGTGACCACGAAGTAGCGGTTTTCGCCTTTGACCGGCCGCAACAATTGGAAGCCGAGGAAGCCGGGCTGGTTGTCGACGGCGTGTGCGCGGTGGGCGAACCGCTTTTCCAGTTCCGGACCGGCGTCGGGCGGAACCTCGATCGCATTGATCTTCACGACGGGATTTTGGCTAGGCACGGTGATCAGGCTACCGCCTGCTCTGGGCATGATGAGGCCATGGATTCCGATCCCGGCGTTCTGCTGAGCGGTCACGGCGGTTCCGGCCCGCCGCTGGTGCTGGTGCACGGGCTGATGGGCCGTGGCAGCACGTGGTCGCGTCAGCTGCCGTGGTTGGCGCGGTGGGGCGAGGTCTTCACCTACGACGCACCGTGGCACCGCGGCCGCGGGGTGGATGACGGATTTCCCATCTCGACCGAGCGGTTCGTCGCTGATCTCGGTGGCGCGGTCGAGGCGCTCGGCAGGCCCGCCATCCTGGTCGGGCACTCGATGGGGGCGCTGCACTCCTGGTGTCTGGCCGCGCGGTGTCCTGAGATGGTCACCGCCGTGGTCGTCGAGGACATGGCCCCTGATTTCCGGGGACGAACGACCGGGCCGTGGGAGCCGTGGGTGCATGCGTTACCGGTGGAGTTCGGCACCGCGCAGCAGGTGTACGACGAATTCGGTCCGGTGGCCGGCCAGTATTTCCTCGAGGCCTTCGACCGCACCGACACGGGTTGGCGCCTGCACGGCGACCCGGCCCGCTGGATCGAGATCGCCGCCGAGTGGGGGACCCGCGACTACTGGGGTCAGTGGCAGTCGGTGTCGGTGCCGACCCTGTTGCTCGAGGCCGGGAACTCGGTCACCCCGCCGGGACAGATGCAGTCCATGGCCGAATCCGGGTCCGCGACGACCTATCTGCACGTGCCAGGGGCCGGGCACCTGATCCACGACGACGCGCCGGGGAAATATCGGGAGGCGGTCGAGACGTTCCTATCGACGGTCACCCGTGGCGCCTGAGCTCGGCCAGGACGGCTGCTGCTCGAAGCGAGTGCGGATGGCGTGCGGGTCGGGCTGCGCACGGTAGGAGTCACGATCCTCGAACAGCGGACCGCTCATCGGGGCGGAGATCCGGAACTGGTCGAGGCGCAAACGGAGCGAGCCGGACCTGTGAGCCGTCCGGGCGAGCAGCGCCGCGAGAGCGAATGGCGAGAGAAGGATCAGGACGATCAATGCGGTACTCATGGCAGCAATAGTGCGGTCGGATAACATCGTGCCAACAGTGGCAGAAGCGACACTCTTCGATAAGATGCTGCCATGCCACTGAAGAGTGTATCCGCGCTGGTGCTCGACGGGCTCGCGGTTTTCGAGTTCGGCGTGATCTGCGAGGTGTTCGGGATTGATCGGTCCGCCGACGGGGTCCCCAACTTCGAGTTCAAGGTCTGCGGACCCGAACCGGGTGAACCGCTGCGGACGTCGGTCGGGGCGACGATCATCCCCGACCACGGACTCGACGACCTGATCGGTGCCGATCTGGTCGCCATCCCTGCCATCGGTGGGGGCAACTACTCCGAGGACGCCCTCGAGGCCATCCGCCGGGCCGCCGCGTCCGGGTCGATCATTCTGACGGTGTGCTCGGGCGCGTTCGTCGCCGGCGCCGCCGGACTGCTCGATGGCCGGCCCTGCACCACCCATTGGATGCACGCCGATGCACTCGCCGCGATGTATCCGACGGCAAAGGTGGACCGCAACGTGTTGTTCGTCGACGACGGGAACCTGATCACCAGCGCGGGCACGGCAGCGGGAATCGACGCGTGTCTGCACCTCGTCCGTCGCGAACTGGGCAGCGAGGTCACCAACAAGATCGCCCGCAGGATGGTGGTCCCGCCGCAGCGCGACGGCGGTCAGCGCCAGTACATCGAGCAGCCGATCCCGTTGCGATGTTCGGAGAGGTTCGCGCCCCACCTCGACTGGATCCTGACCAACCTGGAGAAGCCGCACACCGTGGCCACGCTGTCCCGGCGTGCGCACATGTCGGCGCGGACGTTTGCGCGTCGCTTCGTCGAGGAGACGGGCCGGACGCCGATGCAGTGGGTGACCGACCAGCGGGTGTTGTTCGCGCGTCGGTTGCTCGAGGAGACGACCCTGGACGTCGACCGGATCGCCGAACAGTCCGGGTTCGGTACCGCCACGCTGCTGCGTCACCACTTCCGCCGGGTCATCGGAGTCACGCCGTCGGACTACCGGCGACGGTTCAACTCCGTCGAGATCGATATGGCAGATGCCGTCGCAACTGCCTGACATATGCCGGAGCGCAACATGATTCGCGCGATGCTCACGTGTCGGTGACCCGGAGGCACTGAACACCCGCGGGTGATGTCCACAATGACCACTATGACCGATTCGACCAGATCGGTGATATCCGTCACGTTCTGCGAGAGGATCGGGGCCAGCTCACAACAGGTTCACAGCTGGAGGGATGGTCGTTGCGGATTCCGCGTACGGTCCGGTGGATTCTCGGAGTACTGGTCGTCGTCGCTCTGGTGGTCGCGGCCGGAGTGAACGCCAATCGCTCCGGGACGGGGGCCGAGGCCCGGGCGAAGATGACGCTGATCGCGCCGGCCGCTGCCGGCGGTGGCTGGGATCTGGTCGCCCGTGAAGCGCAGCAGGCACTGCGCACCGACGGCATCGTCAACAACGTCCAGGTCGTCAACGTCCCGGGCGCCGGAGGGACGATCGGCCTGAGCCAACTCTCCGAGCTCACGGGCAACGCGACCACCATGATGGTGACGGGCACGGTGATGCTCGGCGGGATCACGCGCAACGATTCGCCGATCACCCTGGCCGAGATGACGCCGATCGCCCGCCTCGCCGAAGACTTCGAAGTCATTGTGGTGCCCGCGGATTCGCCGTTCCAGACGCTGGACGAGATGATCGAGCAGTGGCGCGCCGATCCGGGCGCGATGCCGATCGGCGGCGGCTCGGCCGGCGGAATCGACCACATGGTCGCGGCGCTGCTCGCCCGCGAGGCGGGCATCAACCCGGGTGACATCAGGTACTCGGCCTATGCCGGCGGCGGTGAGCTCACCATCAATCTGTTGTCTACTGCGCCGGGCACGCCCGGCGTTGGCATCAGCGGTTACAACGACTTCCGCGATCTGCTGATCGACGGCCAACTACGTGCCCTGACGGTGGTCGCGCCCGAACGATTGGAGGGCCTCGACGCACCGACCGCGTCGGAGGCCGGTTACCCCGCAGTGGACCTGGTGAACTGGCGCGGGTTCGTGGCACCGGCCGGGCTCGATGCCGACCAGCAACAGGAACTCATCAACATCGTCACCGAGATGACCGAGACCGAGGAATGGCAGGGCGCGATCGACCGGAACCGGTGGAAGCCGGCCTTCCTGACCGGACAGGAGTTCGGGCAGTTCCTCGAGGAAGAACAGCAGCGAGTGGACGTGATTCTGCAGGATCTGGGACTGATATGACGATCAACGAGGGCGAAACGTCCACACCACCTGAGGCCCCTGAGTCGGAAACCGGCTTCTGGACGGGCAAGAGCGCGTTGGTGATGCCGGGGTTGCTGATCGCCCTCGGGCTCTTCCTGGTCTACGGGATCGTGGACATGGAGATCGCCGACGACTCGGAGATCTTCGGGCCCAAGGCATTTCCGATGATCACCGCCGGCTTCTGTTTTCTGATCGCGGCGTTGCTGACCGTGAGCATCCTGCGCAACCCCGAGATTCCGGAGATGGCGACGGACGGGCAAGGCCGCCGCTTCGCCACCACCGGGAGCAACTGGCGGGCCGCCGGTATCACCATCGCGTCGTTCGTGGCCTTTGCGGTGCTGTTGATCCCGGCCGGTTGGATCCTGGCCGGTGCCATCGTCTTCTGGGGCGTGACGGTAGGCCTGGGTAGCACCAAGTACGTACAGAATCTGCTGATCGGCCTCGGTCTGTCGTCGATCATGCAGTTGATCTTTGCCGGTCTACTCGGGTTGACCCTGCCGCCCGGTGTGATGGGGCTGTTCTGATGGATTCGTTGACTGGCCTGATCGGGGGGTTCGGGGACGTCCTCACCCCGACCAACCTGCTCTACGTGCTCATCGGCGCGCTGATCGGCACCGCGGTCGGGGTGCTCCCCGGGTTGGGTTCGGCGATGGCGGTGGCGCTGCTGCTGCCCATCACCTTCACTCTCGATCCCCTTGCGGCGCTGGTGATGTTCGCCGGGATCTACTTCGGCGGGTTGTTCGGCGACGCCATCGCCGGGATCCTGATGAACACCCCGGGCAATTCGACGGCGATCGCCGGATCGATCGAGGGCCATCGGATGGCCAGGCGTGGTCACGGCGCTCAGGCGCTGGCGACCTCGGCGATCGGTGCGTTCATCGGCGGCATGATCGCGACGATCCTTGTGGTGTTCTTCGCGCCCACACTGGCTGATCTCGCCACCAGTTTCGGACCCGGTGAGTACTTCGCACTCGCGATCTTCGCGTTCATCGCGACCGCGGCAGTGGTGTCCGATTCGGCGATCAAGGGCATCGCGGCCCTGCTCATCGGTCTCGTCCTCGCGATGATCGGCACCGATCAGGTCAGCGGCTCACAGCGATTCACCTTCGGCAATGTCGCGCTCTTCGACGGGGTGAGCATCGTCGTGATCACTGTGGCGATGCTGGCGGTCGGCGAGGTCATGTACGTCGCCTCGCGGTTGGGGCGGCCCGACGATCGCAGCTTCGTGCCGTCGACCGGACGGCCCTTCCTGTCCCGGGCCGAGTACAAGGAGGCGCTTCCGGCGTGGTTGCGCGGCACCGCATTCGGTGTGCCGTTCGGTGTGATCCCCGCCGGCGGCGCCGAGGTGCCGACGTTCCTGGCCTACGGTGCGGAGAAGCGCCTGGACGCCCGGCGCCCGAACCCGATGTTCGGCAAGGGCGCGATCCGCGGCGTGGCGGCTCCCGAAGCCGCGG
>NZ_JBAUJR010000193.1:0-1935 GCF_049683935.1 Mycobacterium sp.
GTACGACCTGGGGCGTCGGGCTGACCGGCGTGGCGGGCCCCGAGCCCCACGGCGGGCACCCGGTCGGCACGGTGTTCTTGGGGTTGGCCGGTCCGGTGGCCACCGATGTGGTCGAGCTGACGCTCCACGGGTCCCGCTGGGACATCCGGCTGGCGGCGGTGCAGGCGGCGATCAGCGAGTTGCGCCTGTTCATCGCCCGATCCTGAACCGATGTCGGATGCTCCGGCGATCATGGGCCCGGATCGGGAACCATCTCGGCGACATCGAGCGTTGGGCTAGAGAGCCAAGCGATTGAGGAGAACGCGATGACGGCATTGCTGCGCGAGGTGATCGGCGACGTGCTGCGTCGCTCCCGTGTCGAGCAGGGACGCACCCTGCGCGAGGTATCGGATTCGGCGCGCGTCAGCCTCGGGTACCTGTCCGAGGTGGAACGCGGCCGCAAGGAAGCCTCGAGTGAGTTGCTCAGCGCGATCTGCGGAGCTCTCGACGTCCCGCTGTCACGGGTGCTGTCGGAGGCCGGGGACGACCTCGCGATCGACGAAGCGCGCGCCGCGATCACGACGGTCGTCGAGCCTGCCGGCACCGCCGGCATCGACGCCTCCACCAAGGTGGTCATCCCGCAGGTCGTGTCGATGGCGGTGGCCTGACCCCGACGGGCCTGTGCAAAAGACCCGCGGGGGTGTGGTGATCTGCGGGGAACCGATAAGTTGGGTCCAGGGCACTTCCAGGTACAGCTGACACTGTTCGAACACACAGACACGTAAGGCGGAGCGAACCGATGGCCAATCCGTTCAGCAAGGCATGGCGCTACCTCATGGCGCTGTTCAGCTCGAAGGTCGACGAGTACGCCGACCCCAAGGTGCAGATTCAGCAGGCGATCGAGGAAGCCCAGCGCCAACACCAGGGGCTGACCCAGCAGGCGGCCCAGGTGATCGGCAACCAGCGGCAGCTGGAGATGCGGCTCAACCGGCAGCTGGCCGACATCGAGAAGCTCCAGGTCAATGTGCGCCAGGCCCTCACCCTGGCCGACCAGGCGACCGCCGCCGGCGATGCCGCCAAGGCCACCGAATACACCAACGCTGCGGAGGCCTTCGCCGCACAGTTGGTGACCTCCGAGCAGAGTGTCGAGGACCTCAAGGGTCTCCATGACCAGGCGTTGCAGGCCGCCGGGCAGGCCAAGAAGGCAGTCGAGCAGAACGCCATGATGCTGCAGCAGAAGATCGCCGAGCGCACCAAGCTTCTCAGCCAGCTCGAGCAGGCGAAGATGCAGGAGCAGGTCAGCTCATCGCTGCGGTCGATGAGCGAGCTGGCCGCGCCGGGCAACACGCCCAGCCTCGACGAGGTCCGCGACAAGATCGAACGCCGCTACGCCAACGCGATCGGCTCCGCCGAGCTGGCGCAGAACTCGGTGCAGGGCCGGATGATGGAAGTACAGCATTCCAGCGTTCAGATGGCCGGGCATTCACGGCTCGAGCAGATCCGCGCCTCCATGCGCGGCGAGCAGTTGCCCGCGGGTGGCCAGGCCACGCCGGCCACCCCCGCCCAGACGCCGGCAACACCGGCGGCCAACCCGAATCCGACACCGGAAAACCCGCTGTCGCAGTAACTTCGACGAGGACGCTGAGTTGTTTCGATGAGCACACACACCGGCAGGCCGCAGGCTTGGCGTTCCTTGGCGCAACGCGGGGTCGACACTGCCGCGGACTGGTCGGGCGTGCTGGCCGACAAGCTCAATGCGGCCGCCGACCCGCGGGCGAAGCTGTTGCGCAAGCGGCGGTGGGCACTTCGGCTCGGAGTCTTCCTCACTGTCTCGGCGCTGTTCTGGGTGGGTGTGACGGCCGTGCTGGCGTCCTGGAGCACCCCGGTCTGGGCGTTGTTCATCCCGGCACCGATCGCCGTCGGCGCCGCATTTCTGGCGACGCTGGCGTTCCTGCG
>NZ_JBAUJR010000194.1:0-46820 GCF_049683935.1 Mycobacterium sp.
CCCAAAGGGCTTGCCAAGTGTGAGTCCATCACAGCTGCTGCCAGCCGCCCATCCCGAAACTGCCGACCCTATCGATATCAACAATCACCGGATTACGGCTGAATCGAATACTGAGGGTTACCAGTAAACCACTCCATATTGCACTGCACGCCAACGGGTTTGAACTCACACCCTGCCCCGACCTAGCCGATGCTGCCTCGTTCCAACGCCCAGCGATGTTGGAGAGGTAATACCTCGGCAGCGACCTCGAAATCAGCGTCGTAGTGGAGCAGTGTCACAGCATGGGCATTGGCAAGGGTGGCGATCAGGAGGTCGGCCATGCCGACGGCACGATGGCGACCGGTGCTGGCCAGCGACCGCTGCGCATCCAACGCCGCCTGCCAGTGTTCATCATTGGTCGGCAGGTACTCGTATGCGAGACGGCGATCTGACCATAACTGCTCGTATTCCGCGGCGGTCCGGGCGCTATAGAGCGCCTCGGCATCAAGCTGAGCGGTGGTTGCGACCAATCCGGCCTCGATAAGCGGAGCAAGCCGGTCGGCGACCTCGGGGTGCGTCATCCGTGCCGCGGCACTGGTGTCGATGAGATACCGCGCTACTTGCGCCACACATCTCCTCGTTTACCAGCGTCAGCCATCTCCCCCATACCGCCGGTCTTTAACCATGCGATCTGGCGCGCGCGAGCAGAGGCCGCCGCAGCCTGCTGCAACGCAACGCGGACGGTATCCGATACCCCGGACGTCTTGAGTTCCTTCTGCGCCGCGGCCAGCAGCTCATCATCGAGGTCAATCAAGCGCTTTGTCATATCGCCATCCCCGTGTATATATACGAACTCTTGATTCAGTATATACACGCACGCGTCATCAGGCGGCTGCACCGGCCGTGACCGGAGAATATGCAGTAATCGAATACGCAGGGTTACCAGTAAAGTACGCCGTATCGCTTTGCATACCAACCGTTTTCATCCGACGACGGCGACGCCGGGAGCTGGACCTTCACAGATCTAGGACGAAACGCAGCGCTTGGTCAATGGCTTGCATCTGTTCTGGACCAATGATTCCTTGGCGAGATGACAGTCGTTCGGTGGAGACCACTCGCAGTTGGTCGCAGCGAGCGTAGGAAATATGGTCCAGCCCGCTTTTCGCTGGCTCAAGTTCGACGTGGCTTCGCAAGCCGTACCCAACGGTCGTGATCGGCACGACAACCACCAGGTCGCCCGGTCCGTTGTTGAGAATGTCGACCGACACCACCACCGCCGGGCGGTGAAAGGCTGGCTCGTGTCCTACTGGCTGGCCGAGATCGACGTGGTAGACCTCCCCTCGCCAGATCAAGCCAGTGGATCCCACTCGTGACGTTCGGCCAGGTATTGCTCCCACAGTTCGGGGTCGTTGCGCAGGCGCTGGTAATCCCCGTTCAGCCCCCGCAAGAATTCCTGCCTTTCCAAGGCGTCGATTGCGGCGTGCACGACGTCGACGACGGCGGTTTGACGAGCCTTCGCTAAAGATTGCAGCCGTTCAGAATCGGGACGGCGGACTCGGACGGTTGTGGTTTCTGCTGCCATTGAACCAGTGTAGACGAATTGTAGACACAGGTAACGGCGTATCGTCCGAAGTATTCAGCAAACCAGCGTCGGTACAAACCTCGCGCGCCGGCGGGCCCTTGCGTCATGCATTGAGCGGGACGGCTCCCAGGGTCTACATCTAGGCGCCGGTGGCGATCAGCCGGCCCGCCCCGGAAGGAATACGGCGGGATCGAATATGGCGGATTACCGGTTAACCCCGCCGTATCACGTGTTCTACCAATTGCTTTCGTTCTGATGATGTGTGGTGTTCACACAGCGCTCAGAGCTCGAGAACGACACGCAGGGCCGCATCAACGCGGCGCAATTCGTCGAAGCTGAGGAACCCGACGCTACTGCCTAGCCGGCCTGGATCTATCGCTGCAGTCTGCTCAGCAAGCACTCGGGTCTTCACGCCGCCGACTTCGACCTCGGGTCGGAAGCTGGCAGCACGAGCCAACGTGGATGTCGGCGCAACCAGCCAGGTCGACAGCGGCAGTTGATCCGACTGGACGATTACGGCGTATCGGGAACCGGACTGCTCGTGACTGCGACTCCCCCTCGCGGCATGCAACCGAAAGACCTCACCACGCACGCAGTGTCTCCATATCGCGCAGCACCTGCATGGCCGCAGCGCGATCGGACGCGTCTTCGGCGAGCCTTTCCGCCTCGGCGCGAATCGCCGCGCCAGCCTTCCGTCGTGCGGCATCGATAAGGGCAGACCGAACGGCTGCCGACACAGCCGTACCGTCTTTGGTCAAGAACTCCAGCGCCTTCGTTGTGTCTTCGTCGGGCCGGAAGGTAATCGTGGCAGCCATAGCAACAGCGTACGACGTTTTGTAAGACGGTTACCGGTTCCACGTGAGCGCTGGTTTCACATGGCTGCCGCGACCCCCAGCAGCGGCGTCCGCCGACAACCCGGCGTGGCCTTCCAGCGAACAGAACACGGGCATTTTCGAATCGTCTCGCGGCGCATCTCGTCGAAGCTCAGAAACCCCGCGCTCTTGCCGAACCGGTCGGGATTGACCGCCGCGGCCTGCTTGGCAAGTACCCAGGTGTTCACACCGCCGATTTCGACCTCGTGACGAAAGCTCGCAGCACGTGCTGATGTGGACGTCGGTGCAACCGTGGATCTTGCCGCGTTCACCGGTTGGCGGCCAGCACTGCCGCGAGGCCTTCTTGGAGGTCCCTGACGAAAAATTCGGGAACCTCCAGCGACGGGAAATGTCCCCCGGCTTCCGGCGACCTCCATCGGACGATCTGGCGATACCGCTCCTGTGCCCAGGCGCGCGGATACTTCTCGATGTCGCGGGGATATTGGGTGATCGCCGACGGAACGTCGACCCGGAGTTCGGGGTCGAGCGACGCGTGGCTTTCGTAGTAGATACGGGCCGACGATGCGCCGGTGCGCGTGAGCCAGTACAGCGTGACGTCGTCAAGAATGCGATCTCGGGAAATCGTCTCGAACGGGCTGTCTTCGGTATCTGTCCACTCCGCGAACTTGTCCAGGATCCAGGCGAGAAGCCCGGCCGGTGAGTCGACCAGCGAGTAGCCGATGGTCTGCGGGCGGGTCGCCTGCTGCTTCGCGTACGCCGCGCGCAGGCGCCAGAAATCGCGGGTTTCCTCAGCCCATTCGCGCTCGGCCGCAGTCAGGCCATCCATCGTCAACCCAGGCGGTGCCTGTGCGAACGTGGTGTGGATGCCCATGACGTGCGCCGGGAACCTGCCGCCGAGGACCGTGGTGACCACCCCTCCCCAGTCGCCGCCGTGAGCCACGAACTTGCTGTAGCCGAGCCTTCCCATCAGTTCGACCCATGCGGCCGCGATCTTTTCGATTCCCCATCCGGTGGTGGCCGGCTTGTCGCTGTAACCGAAGCCCGGCAGCGATGGGACCACGACGTGGAACGCCGGCATGTCTGTATCCGTCGGATCTGCCAGCTCGTCGACAACACCGATGAACTCGGCAATGCTGCCTGGCCAGCCGTGCGTCAGGATCAGCGGAGTGGCATCTGTGCGCGCGGATGGGCGGTGCAAGAAGTGGATTCCGAGATCATCGATGGTCGTGCGGAATTGGCCGATTCGGTTGAGGTGCTCTTCGAACGACCGCCAGTTGTACCCGGTACGCCAGTAGTCCACGACATCGATGAGGTCGGCGAGCGGAACGCCCTGCTCCCATCGGCGCGGATCGGGCGCGGCGCGATGGACGGTCTCGACTTCCGGGAGACGCGTTGCGGCGAGTCGCGCGCGCAGATCGTCTAGTTCGGCGTCAGTTGCGTGGGCTTCAAATACCTGCACGTCGGCGGCTAGGCAGTTCATGAGATCTCATACCTCCGTGTTGTGGAACCATCTTAGATGGTTCTACATGGCTCTCCGTCCACACGCAACCGGCTAAGCTGGTTCCATGCGCGATGGGTTTCCTGACTTCCGCCTTGGCAGCGTGCTGGCGACCAGCTTCACCGGGACTCTGTCGGAGCGTCATGGCACCGCTGTGGAGCGCATTCCCACGCCGCAGCGACTCGTCGACTGGTTGACGGTGAACGGCCTCGCTGTGGACTCCTGCACTACCGCCCAGCTCGCACTCGCTCGAGAACTCAGGGAATCAATTCACGCCGCGGCGACGGCGGCCGCGAGCCACGCCCCTCTCCCCCTGGCTGCGGTCCAGGTCATCAATGACTGCAGCACTGCGAGCCGGGCAGCGGCCTGCCTGACGCCCGAGGGCAACCGGCAATGGCGGCTTAGCTCGGCGTCCCGCGTCGAAGATGCCCTAGGGGTTATCGCGGCCGACGCGATCAGCATCATCGCGGGCGAACGAGACGGAAAATTGGCCTTGTGCGCATCGCCAACATGCCAAGCCGCCTTCTTCGACACCAGCCAAAGTCGTACCCGCAGATGGTGTGACATGAACACGTGCGGTAATCGCCAAAAAAAGGCGCGCTTCAATGCCAACCACCGCGGCAAGGCTTGAAGCGAAGTGGCCCTCACCTTCGCTGCGTTGAGTTCCGTGAAATCTATTGCTTCAAAACACTATTAACACGTTGGCGGCGTTGTGATCAGGGTGCGGCCATTGACGAGTTCCCGGGATAGACCGCAACTGTGGCGCCTAACGATCGCTCAGCTGAGCGCGAACGCGGTACTGAAGTGCCGAAGCGCGTAGCTATCGTGACCACATGGTCGTCACGCGCGAACTCACCTACGACGTCGACGGACTGACGATGGTCGCCCACCTGGCGCGGCCTGACGGCAAGGGGTCCTGGCCGGCAGTGCTCATCGGACATGACGGAATCGGTCTCGAAGGATATCAACGCTGCCGCGCCGACGACCTCGCCGAGCACGGCTACATCGCGCTTGCGATGGATTACCACGCCGGCCGAACGTACTTCGGTGACCCGCAAGCGATGCTGGCTCGCGTGATGCCACTGATGGCTGACCCCGCCCGCATGCGAGCCATCGGCCGTGCCGCGCTTGGCGTTCTACTCGCGGTGCCCGGCGCCGACCACGAGCGGCTCGCTGCGCTCGGATACGGCGCCGGCGGCCGAATCGTGCTGGAACTTGCCAGCACGGGAGTGCCATTCAAGGCACTCGCCGCGATTCATCCGGGCTTGCCAGCCGCCCACACCGAGGACTGGATCAACGTGGCCGGCTCCTTCTTGCTGTGCACCGGCTCCGAAGACCCACTCTGCACCCCAGGCCAACTGTTCACCTTCACCAGTGTGCTTCAGGACGCCGAAGTTGACTGGCGTGTCAACGTTTACGGCGGAGCCCAGCACGCTTTCTGGGCCGCTCCGATGACCCCTGACGGCTCATTGACCGGTGGCACCACCCACGCCATTGCCACCGTGCCCGGGGTGGGACATCACCCCTTGCACGCGACACGGGCGTGGCGGGCGGTGCTAGATCTGCTCGATGAGACCATCGGCTCGTCGTCCGCTTCGACCCCGGCAATACTTCCGCATCTCGACTGACGCGCTGCTGCGGCACTGTGCCGGTGCGTCACGCCACGCTCTCGCTCTGTCCCGGCGACGGCGTGAAGTACCGTCGTGGAGTGAGCCGGGCCCTCGATATCCGTGTGCCCGGCGGACCCTACGCAATTGCGGTGGGACCGGACGGCGCCATGTGGGTGACGCTTGTTCACTCCGGGGAGATCGCACGCATCGGGCCGGGCGGCGGACTCGACGTGTTTCCTGTGCACCCGCAGAGCAAGCCCTCGATCATTGTCGCCGCGCCTGACGGCGCCCTGTGGTTCACGCGCAACGGTGATGACCGGATCGGGCGGATCGCGGTGGACGGTGCGCAGCGCGAGATCGAGTTGCCCGACGGGAGCGCTCCATTCGGCCTATGTATCGGACCTGACGACGCCCTGTGGTTCACCACGATGACATCAGGCACGGTGAGCCGAATCGGTGCTGGCGATGAGGTGGACGTCGTGGCTATCCCCGGTGGCAGCCCGTCGATGATCACCGCGGGCCCCGACGGCGCGATGTGGTTCACCCTCAACCAGACCAGCGCCATCGGGCGGCTGGATATGGCAGGAACAGTGAGCATCCGGCAGACCCCTACCCCAACGGCGGGACCCGTCGGCATCACCGCGACGCACGATGATGCGTTGTGGTTCACCGAAATTCGCGCGAGCAAGCTCGGCCGCATTCCACTGAACGAAGCGATTCAGGAACTCGACCTGCCGGGCAGGCCCCACGCGGTAGTAGCCGATCAGGCGGATGGGGTCTGGGTCAGCCTCTGGGAAACCGACCAGCTCGCCCGTGTCAATGCCGATGGCGAGGTCACGATGATCGAACTGCCCGCAGGCAGCGAGCCTCATGGACTGGCGGTGGCAGCCGACGGCGCGCTCTGGGTCGCCCTCGAAGCGGGGTACGTCTTGCGCCTGCCCACAAACTAGGCGCGCGGGGATCGGCCGAGCGGAGGCGTTGCCGTCGGGATACGCCGACACCGACCACCGTGACATGTCGATCCCAACCGGAATAAACTCCACGCGCGTGAACTTGGCTCAAGAGTCGTCACTCCCCGACTCAGGAGCAATCCATGACCCGTCCCGTCCGCGTCGCCGTGCAGATCCAGCCCGGCGGCACCCCTGATTACCGCACCTGGCGCGACGCCGTCCTAGCCGCCGACGACCTCGGCGTCGACGTGATCTTCGGCTACGACCACTTCCACCGCCCGGCGATGGAGGGCATCGTCGACGGCAAGCCCGTCATGTTCGACGAACAGCCCGACGTCGCCAACTTCGAGGGGTGGACCGCGCTCGCGTCATGGGGCGAGATCACCTCGCACGCCGAGATCGGGCTCCTCGTCACCGGCGTCGGCTACCGCAATCCGGACCTGCTCGCCGACATGGCACGCACCGTCGACCACATCAGCGGCGGCCGGCTCATCCTCGGCCTCGGTGCGGGTTGGTACGAAAAGGACTACACCACCTACGGTTACGACTTCGGTACCTTCGGTTCCCGCTTCGATCTGTTCGACGAGAGCCTGATTCGCATCGAGAACAGGCTCGCAGCGCTGATTCCGCCGCCCGTGCGCAAGCTACCGATCCTCATCGGAGGCACGGGGCCCAAGCGCTCGCTGCCCGCCGTTGCCCGGCACGCCGACATCTGGCACGCGTTCACCGACCTCGACGCCTTCCGCAGGTCCAGCGACCGCGTCGATGAGTTGGCAGCAACGTTCGGGCGCAACGGCTCCGATATCGAACGTTCGACCCTCTGGGAGAATCCCGACAGCGCCGACGCCTTCCGTGAGGCCGGAGTGACGTTGTTCCAGACCGAACTCACCGCAGACAACGGTTACGACGTCACGTCGCTCAAGCAGGTGCTCACATGGCGGGACAACGGGTGATCACGTTCCCTTCACGTTGAGCACCTGCCGCAGCTCGTACTGAACCTCTACAAGATCAGCGGCGTCAGCCATCACCACGTCGATGTCCTTGTAGGCGTCGGGGATCTCATCCACCCATTGCTCGCCGTGCCGGTACTCGATACCTGTCATGCGGGCGGCGAGGTCGTCGGCGGTGAACAGTTCGCGGGCCTTTCTGCGTGAGAATCGGCGGCCCGCGCCGTGCGGGGCTGAACACAACCCCGCCTGGTCGCCTTTGCCGCGGACCACGTAAGAGCGGGTGCCCATGGAGCCGGGGATGACAGCCCACACGCCTTCGTGGGCGTCCACGGCACCCTTACGGGTCAGCCACACGTCCTTGCCGCCGTGCTTCTCTTTGACGGTGTAGTTGTGGTGGCAGTTCACGGTCTGCTCGAGGAAACCACTGGTGTCGTCGTGGGGTGCTCCGATCCAGTCGGCGAACACGCGGGCGAAGCGGTCCATCATTTCGGCGCGGTTCTCCAACGCGAACTTCTGCGCCCAGTTCAGTTCCCGCAGATACGTCGAGAACTCGGTTGTTCCCTGAGGCAGGTACGCGAGGTCCGGGTTGGGTAGGTCGATCCACCACCGCTTGCAGAGCTGTTGGGCGACCTTGATGTGCTTCTGCGCGATCTTGTTGCCGACACCACGCGACCCGGAATGCAGGAACAGCCACACCCCGTCGTCCTGGTCGATACATAGTTCGATGAAATGGTTGCCGCCGCCGAGGGAGCCGAGTTGTTCGCGCCACTTCGGGGAATGCGAAAGGTCGACGTTGCGGTGGGTTCGACCCTCCCCGTCGTCGCCGGGCCAAGCAAGGTTCTCGAGGTTCTGGATGCGCGCAGCGGTGAAGGCGAAGCGGTCGAGGTGACTGTTGTAGTTGCCCGGCGAGAGCGGTATCGCCCATTCGATTGCCTCGCGCAGCTTTCCGAGGTCACGCCCGGTGATGTCGTCGGCACTGTAGGTGGTTCGGGCCGCGATCATTCCGCAGCCGATGTCCACGCCGACCGCCGCGGGGATGACGGCATCCACTGTGGGGATGACAGTTCCCACCGCTGAACCCTTCCCGGAGTGGGCGTCTGGCATCAGGGCCACGTGGGGGTGGACGAACGCCATCGACGCCGTTTCCTTCGCCTGGTCGATGGTGTTGTCGTCGACATGGGAAGCGAAGTTCAGCAGTTTGTATCCGTCGATCCGCTGCGCCGTCATTGAATTTCTTTCTTTCGTCAGTTCCTCAGCGGGAGAGATGAATCCCAGGCAGCAGCACCGACCGCTTCCATCCCTACGGCCACCCGTGGAGTTGTTGGAGGCGTAGTGGTATGGCTTCAGAGCTCCGAGTGTTCAGGTTGCCCCCCACTGCTGACGTGCGCAACCGAATTTTGTCATCTTGAGCAGGTGTGCAGACAAGCACCTGATATCGGAGTCATCGCGGCGCCACGGGTGCCCCCAGATTCACGCTGTGCACCAGTGCTTTTCACTGGAGAGGCTCACGCCAGCGTTGGCACGCCGCGTTTCACGGCTACGGCGGCGAGAGTCCTATCGAAGGTCGCGAGGCTTGCCTGATGTCGAATCGCGACATCGAGGACGCAGCAGTCCGGCAATGTCAGCCCGCTGCTGGCGCGCAGTTCGGCAAGCCGGAGCGGTTCCTCGCCGTCGTGCGGTGCGACGGCTATGCCCGCGGCGCGAAGGTCGTCTCGCATCGACACCCCCCGTCCTATCCGAACACCGCCGACCAGCACTTCGGCCACAGTGATCGTGTGTGCGAGCATCTCTCCAGGCGTGCCGGTCAGGAGTAGTTCGGTGGCCGCTTCATGATGCGGATCGGCAGGATTCAGATGCGCGATCAGAACACTCGCGTCCAGTGCGATCAACGGGGCCAGTCCGCTCTCAGATCGGCGAGATAGTCAGGACTGAATGCCTCGGCGTATCGGCCGGCGCTGGCCAACACCGCGGCGCGGTGGGTCAGGTTGTCGGCGTGCTCGTCGTTCTCCAGGAGGTTGGCTCCCGCTTCGACCAACCGCACAAGCAGCTTCGAGCGCGACTCCCCCGGCCAGCGTTTGGCGGCTCGGTCCAGGGCGCGGGCAAGCTCGGGCGTTTCTGTCACTTGATACCGGGGGCGGGTTGTCGGCACAGTCGCGAGTGTACCACCGGGAATCAGGTGGTACACCTATGCGCTTTCCTTCTGCTTCCGCATGTCTTCGCAATTACGTGGCGCATCAACGCGGCGCACCGGGGATGAGTCGGTAGAGTCGAAATCACGATGTTGGAGAGGCGCACGGCCTGGCGATTGGCGTTCATGCTGATCGTGCTGTTGACGAGCACGGCGCTCGGTTCAGCCACCGCTGTGGCTGCCGAACTCAGCGACTACCTCTGGGAACGTCGTCCATTGCTGGTGTTCGCGCCCACAGACAGCGATCCGAGACTCGTTGAAACGCTGAGCCGAATCGAGGCCAGCCGATGCGACTTTGTCGATCGCGACATGGTTGTTGGCCTCGTGGTGACGGAGGGCACGAGCACACTCGATGGCCACGTCATCAACGCCGATGAGTCACAACAGTTGGCGAATGAGTATGCGATCGGTGAAAACGCTTTCAGCGTGCTGTTGATCGGAAAAGACGGCGGCGAGAAACTGCGTGTCAACGAGGTGCCGGATCTTCGAACGATTTATGCCGTGGTCGACGGTATGCCGATGCGAAGCGGCGAGATGAGTGCAAATCCGAGTCGGTGTTGATGGCGGGAAAAGCACGACACCGATACATTTCCCGGCGCAGCGGATTCGGCATCCTGCTGGCATGCTCGGCACTTCTGGTTGTGTCGTGCGGGAGCGCGGGGCGATCCGCCAATGCAGATCAGACGACGAACGCTCCGGCGACTCCTCGCCCGCCCGCCCAGGCAGTCGTTCTCGTCGACCTCGACGTCGCCGGCGAGGTGGCCACCTGGCAGACGGTCAACGACCCCGTCATGGGCGGTCTGTCCACCTCGAACGTCACGTTCGGCGACGGTGGGCTCGTGTTCTCGGGTGACATCTCGCTGGAGAACAACGGCGGGTTCGCCTCAGCCCGCGGCCCGCAGAACTCCGAACTCGGGCGGAGAGCGGCAGGCGCGAAGTCGCTGCGAGTGCACGCACTGGGCGACGGCAAGACCTACCTGTTGAAGGTGGGATTGCAAGGGCAGCCATGGTCCTACATCCAGCGCTTCCCTACTGAAGCTGCCGTCCCGCGGATCTACGATCTACCCATCGAGGGCTTCCAGCCTGTCGGCATGCGCCTCGATCCGGCGCCGGACGCCCCGCAGATCTTGGACCCTTCACGCATCAACCAGCTTTCGATCTACATCCTCGACAAACAGCAGGGCCCTTTCGAGATCACTGTCGGCGCAATCGACGCCACAGTCTGAGGGCGCTGGGCACTGCGCGATCGTACCGGCGGCAACGAGCAAGTCAGGCAGAAGCCGCGGTCGCCAAGCGCGAGAGAGTATCGGACAGCTCGTCCTTGCTGACCAGCGGGAACTTCACCTTCTCGAGCAGCTTCTTGTCGGTGACCTTGGACCAATCGTAGGTGTGGCGGACCAGCGTCTCGCTGGGTCCCTGAGATTCCAACTCCCACAGCCACTCCCATCCGGGAGGCTCGGTGCCCGCGGGCGCGGTCTTCCAGGCCAGCAGCTTGTCCTTAGCATAACCGGACACGTGGTTGTCGGTCTTGTACTCGCCACCCATGTGATCACCCTGCATGTTCATCGTGAACACCTCCCCCACCTTCTGGATGCGGTCGGCGTGGTCGACGCTGCGGATGAAGCCGGAGCCGTCGAGCTCCTCGTGCCGCTCGGGGTTGGAGAGGATGTCAAAAACCGCATCCACGGGTGCGGCGATGGTTCGTTCAACAGTGACTTTCGTATCGTCGCTCATCCCCTCACAATGCCCCACAGGACGAGGTTGTTAAACCAAAGCGCGGAGTCTCGACTCCTGAGGCACCTGTCCACCGACCGCGGGCTGGCGGCGTCGGGCGACGGCGGTCTCATCGGGTGCGGCGTCCAGTGAGGCCGCACCGGCAAGGCGCCGGGATGAATTCGACCGCGCCGACGCGTCTCACGAAGAAGACCGGTGATTCGCCGAGTCTTCGGGTCACACCTTCCAAGGGGAGCAGAACATGAGCATTGTCGATATCCAACACCCCGGCAGGCAGGGGTATGACGAGCTGGTTCCGTCACGTTATGCGCTGAAGGTCGGCGACATCGATGTGATGGTGATCAGCGACGGGGTGCTGCCGATCACCGCCGTGACGATGGCCACCAACGTCCCTCCGGCCGACCTGTCGGCATGGCTGAAGGACATGTATCTTCCGCCGGAGGTGCTCGACTGGCCGCTGAATGTGGCGGTGGTGCGCAGCGGTGGCAAGACCATACTCATCGATTCGGGTCTGGGTACCGAGTTTCCGGACTTCCCACGGGCCGGGCAGTTGACCATGCGACTCGTTGCCGCGGGAATCGATCCGTCCTCCGTCACCGATGTGGTGCTGACCCACCTGCACATGGACCATATCGGCGGACTGCTGGTCGATGGGCTGAGAAACCGGCTGCGGCCGGACCTGCGTGTCCATCTGGCGTCGGCGGAGGCCGAGTTCTGGGAGGCGCCCGACTTCTCCCGAACCGTCATGCCAGAACCCATTCCGGAGGTCCTTCGGCGGACCGCCGCGCAGTTCCTGGATGTGTATCGCAGCCAGTTGAAGCCGTTCGAGACCGAGTACGAGGTGGCACCCGGCGTGCTGATCCGGCGTACCGGCGGTCACACCCCCGGCCACAGCATCGTCCGCGTCGAGTCCGGCGGCGAGGCGCTGACATTCGCCGGCGATGCGGTGTTTCAACCAGGGTTCGACAACCCCGAGTGGCAGAACGGGTTCGAACACGACCCCGAGGAGTCGGCGCGGGTCCGCGTCGGGCTGCTGAAGGAGTTGGCCGCCAGCGGCGAGCAATTGGTGGCCACTCATCTGCCGTTCCCGTCTGTCTGTCACGTGGCGGTCGCCGGCGACGCTTTTCGGTTCGTCCCGGCCACGTGGGACTACTGACCGTCACCGGCTGTTGCCGGCCGCGTCCGGGGTGAGCCGCACATGGTGGTTGCTCGTGTCGCGCGTCATTCGTGACACGAGCGCCGTCATCGGCTGTCCAACAGAGAT
The DNA here is from genome assembly GCF_049683935.1 of Mycobacterium sp. Classification (GTDB taxonomy): domain Bacteria; phylum Actinomycetota; class Actinomycetes; order Mycobacteriales; family Mycobacteriaceae; genus Mycobacterium. The sequence goes on from NZ_JBAUJR010000194.1 coordinate 12,589, forward strand.
CTTGATCAGCGGCGGAGGCACGCCGGTGATGTCGCAGTAGTTGCCGGGTCCTGGTGTCTGTGGTCGTAGAGTGGCCCCAGGCAAGCAGTTCAACCGGGTAGGTGACTCATGCAGGACACGCCGAAGCCCCTGGCCGGCGGCTTCTTGATCGACGCGGATGACGTCGATCAGATCGAAGAGCAGATCGGGGCCGCATTCGGGGCGATCCGCATCCAGAAGTCCGATTCCACTGCGCGCACCCGCACGCGTGTCTGGCGGAGCACCATCGGAGCCCTCAGCGTCGACGACGCCGAATACAGCTTCGACATGAGCTACCAGATGGAGGCGCCCGAGCACATCCTGTTGTGCCGGGTGCATTCTGGTGTGCTCGAGGAGACCCCGATGCGAGAGTCCGCACGACGCCATGGAACCGGTGCTGTCGTCGCATTCGGCACCGACGCGGGCCGCCCGCTCGCGGGGCGGCAGCAACAAGCGCGTTACCACACCCTCAACGTGCCGCGTCGTGCGCTGGCGGAGGTCGCCGGTGACGACACCGATGGCGAGCCCGTTCGATTGAGCAGTTCCACACCGGTGTCCCCGGCGGCCAACCAGCATCTGGTCGACGTGATCGACCACATCCGTCACGGCCTGCTGGGCAACCTCTTCGCCGCTCAACAACCTCTCGTCTACAGTGGCGTCACCCGATATCTGGCTTCGAGCATGCTGGCGGCGTTCCCTCACACGACGGTTGCTGCGCCGACGCCGGGCGGCGACGTCGACAATCACGAAGCGCTTCGCCGAGCCACGGCGTTCATCGAGGACAACGCCCACAGAGACATTTCGCCGGCCGATATCGCGCAGGCGGCGCGCATCTCCACGCGGGCGCTGGAGACCGCGTTCCGCAGACACCGCGACTGCACCTCGACACGTCATCTCCAACGAGTGCGGCTGACCTACGTGCACCAGGATCTTTTGAAGTCTGGTCCGCACGAGCGCACTGTGGCCGACATCGCGAACGAGTGGGGCTTCTGGAATCTTCCCCGCTTCCGATCCGCCTACCACCAGGCCTACGGGTTCACGCCCGAAAGCACACTGAATCAATAGGTGTCGACGGCGCTCTGGTGTCATTCCGTGCCATTCGGCGGACATGACCGGGCGCCATCCCGTCAAATGCACGAGTGAGTGCAGAGCAGGCGCGCGGGGGCGTCACGATGGCCATCGCCGCACAGGTGTCAGTACAGATGGGGATGGTCGTGGCCATCGGCCTCATCGACCAGATCGGATCCGATGGCACGGCATGGCTTCGACTGGCCTGGGCGGGGGCACTGCTCCTCGTGGTGGTGCGGCCGCGGCCGTCGGCATTCACCTGGCAGACCTTCGGTATGTGCGTGGTCCTGGGGTGCGTCACGGCGGCGATCTCGCTTCTGTTCATGGCTTCGCTGGACCGTCTTGCCCTCGGTACCGCGACGGCACTGGAGTTCTTGGGTCCGCTGGCCATCGCGGTGCTGCACGGCAAAGGGCCTCGCCGGTTCTTGTGGCCCGGGCTCGCCGCGATCGGCGTGGTGCTCTTGAGTCAGCCGTTCAGCGGCGGTATCGACCCCAAGGGCGCGTTTCTCGCGGTATCAGCCGGAATCTGCTGGGCCGTCTACATACTGCTCACGCAGCGCGTCGGCGATGAGGTGGCCGGAGTCAACGGGCTTGCGGTGTCCATGCCGATCGCGGGCGTGGTCTCCAGTTTCTTCGTGAGCACGGCGGTGTTCGAGCGGATCACCCCCCAGGTGCTGCTGTTCGGCCTGGGGATGGCCATCCTGCTGCCTGTGGTGCCATATGTGTTGGAGCTCTTGGCATTACGCAGGCTGACCACCGCGGCGTTCGGCACGCTGATGAGCCTGGAGCCTGCCTTCGCGCTCCTTGTCGGTTTCCTGCTGCTCGATCAGGCTCCCGGGATCGCCGGCATGCTCGGCATCGCGGCGGTGGTGGCGGCCGGCATCGGCGCGGCGCGAGGCGGTGGTCGGGAGATGGCCGTGCCGCTCGAGGTGGGCTGAGGACGAAGTGGGCTGCGGTGACTGTAGCGTGGCGACCGTGGCATCTTCTCGCGTGCGTGCTCCCTTGACTCTCCTGGCCTGTGCCGCCTCCGTTGTCCTGACCGTTGCCGCCTGCGGCTCGGACACCGATACGGAGGCTCCATCCGACGGCGCCACGTCGTCATCCGAGGCCCTCGAATTCTTCCCGCCCGAAAGCGACATGGCGCCGACCGCGCCCGCAGCGCCCAGCCCCTGCCCGACCGAAAGGCCGGCCACCGAGGGCGCAGCGGAATGGACGCTGCCCGGCGCAACCGGCAGCGTGTCGGTCACCGGTCCGACCGACACCGCCTCGCCGCGGGTCGACGTGGAGGCACCCTTCAGCGTGACCGCGACCGAGGTCCACACGTTGCAGGCCGGTGACGGGCCCGTCGTCGCGGACAACGCAACGGTTCTGGTCTGCTACATGGGCGTCAACGGACGTGACGGCACGGTCTTCGACAGCACCTACGACCAAGGCGCCCCGATCGACTTCCCGCTCGACGGGGTCATCGCGGGATTCCAGAAAGCCATTGCGGGACAGACGGTGGGGTCCGAGGTTGCCGTGGCGATGACCTCCGCCGACGGCTACGCCGAGGGGCAGCCCAGTGCGGGGATCGAACAGGGCGACACGCTCGTTTTTGCGATCAAGATCCTCGACGCCTCGAGCTGACACCAGCTGCCCGGTGAAACCTGTTGCGTTTCATCTGTTCTCGGGATGGACCAGCTGCCGCTGCCACGTGCTGACTCGCGGTCGGACTCGGAGAATCCGGGGGCCGCGGACCCGACGAGCCCTCTGAGCTTTGGTTTCACCGCTGCACAGGGGTAGTGCGAGATCGATCACACGCAGGCGCCATCGGCTTCGGCCGGCGGAGGGCGGGTACTCCCCCTGGTCCACCCGTTGTCGGCAGTTGAGGATTCGACGTGAGCAAGACCAGTCAGCGCCAACTCGGCGACTCCGACAGCCCGATCGAAGACGAGCTCGAGGAGACCTTCAACAGGACCGTCACCGAGGGCGCCCAACGTCTGCACCGGAGCTGGCACGAGGTGCTCGTCACCGGCTTCTTCGGCGGTACCGAGGTGGCGATGGGTGTGCTTGCCTACCTCTCTGTTCTGCATGCCACCGGCAATCAACTGCTGGCCGGCTTGGCGTTCTCGATCGGCTTCCTCGCACTCCTTCTGGGCCGCAGCGAATTGTTCACCGAGGGCTTTCTGGTGCCGGTGACCGCGGTAGCCGCGAAGCGAGCCAGCTTCGGCCAGCTCCTCAAACTGTGGAGCGGCACCCTCGTGGCCAACCTCGCGGGCGGCTGGGTCATCATGTGGCTGATCATGGGGGCCTTCCCGAAGCTGCGTGAGCAGACTGTCGAGTCGGCATCTCACTTCGCCACAGCCCCTGTGTCAGTGGAAACGATGTCGCTGGCACTGCTCGGCGGCATGGTGATCACGCTGATGACGCGCATGCAGCACGGCACCGAGTCCGTGCCCGGGAAGATCGCCGCAGCCGTAGCCGGAGCGTTCCTGCTCGCCGGGCTGCAGATGTTCCACTCGATCCTCGACTCGCTGTTGATCTTCGGTGCGTTGTTCACCGGTGACGCGCCGTTCGGATATCTCGATTGGCTCGGCTGGTTCGGTTACACCCTGGCCGGCAACATCGCCGGCGGGTTGATCCTGGTGACACTCCTGCGGCTGTTGCGCTCGAAAGACCGTCTGCAGGAAGAGCGCAGCGACGCCGAAGCCGACGGATCATGACACCGCGAGCCGGCGCTAGAAGGGTCATGGCACAGCGCTGACAGCGCTCGCCGTCACGGGATCGACTGGCGGTGCTGTGTCCGTCGGCTCTTGCGGTGATACATCTTGGCGTCGGCTTCGCGAAGCAATTCATCGAACTCGTTCATCGGCCCGTGGGTCCATCCGACGGACGCGGTCAGCGACACCTGCACTGAGTCGCCGTAGCGGCCCGTCAGCGCACGGGTGATGGCCTCCGCCAGTTCGGCGAGATCGGACACGTCGGGATCCGGCACCAGCACGATGAACTCGTCACCACCGAGGCGATAGGTCGTGCTCGGCGCATCGACGACGCGGCTCAGGCTCCGCGCGGCTTCGGCGAGGATGGCATCTCCGGTCGCATGTCCGTGGGTGTCGTTGATGATCTTGAATTCGTCGAGATCGACGTAGATGATCCCAATCGACCCGTCGGGGTGGGTGCCGCGTCGTCTGCTGGTCCAGTCATCGAAGGCGCGACGGTTGTGCAGGCCGGTGAGTGGATCGGTGATGGCCATGCGGGCGAGTTCGGTCGCGGTGTGCCGGCGGGTGGTGATGTCGTCGTACTGCGCGACCACCATGTCCTCTGCGCCGCCCGTTCCACGGACGAGCACCGCGGTGCAGAGCATCCAGACGAAGGTTCCGTCGACACGCACGTACCGGCGCTCCGAGGACACCTTCGTCTCCGCGCCGCTGACCAACAGTTCGAATTCGGCCTCCGACTCACAGATGTCGTCCGGATGGACCAAGCGGCGATAACTCTTCCCGACCACGTCTTCAGCCTGGTAGCCGAGTGCTTTGGACAAGGCCGGATTGACATGCAACAGAACACCATTGGTGTCAAGCATGGCCTTGCCGAAAGGCGCATTGGCCACCATGGCCTGAAACCTGCGCAGGGCCTCGGCGCCGGCCTGCTCTGCTTCGACACGGGCTGTCTCATCGGTGACCACGGCGTAGAACCCGTCGATGACACCTTTGACCGGGTTCGGGATGTAGGTCACCTGTGCATGACGTGTGGCGCCCTGACTGTCGATGAGGGTTCGGCTGAAGGATTGTTCCCGGCCCGCCAGGGCGGCACGAATGTAGGGCAGGTTGAGTTCGTAGATCTCCTCGCCCAGAACGTGGCGCATGTGGCGGCCCGCGACTTGTTGGGGAGTCGTTCCCCAGTACTCGATGTAGGCATCGTTGGCGAACACGTTGCGCTGATGGCGATCCCAGTAACCGATGAGGCCGGGCAGTCGGTCCAGCAGCGATCGCGACCACTGAACGTCCTCGGCGGACTGATCACCCGACGCCACTACCACCCCCCAGGTCCGCCATCCGGTCAGATGAGCCTACCGCCGATGATCGTCGTCGTTCGACGCCAAATCGCCGCCGCGATCAAGCCTCCCGACCTACCTGCTAGCTGGTACAGGTCATTGGCTGCCAGCGTCGATGTGTGGCGGCGGCGGCCGCGGGAGTCTGATGACACCCGATCATCACCTCTTCGCTCAGGAGCACACGACCATGGACGCCAGCACCACGACGCAGAGTACCCACCGATCGCGGCTGCCGGGTCGTATCGCCGCCACGGTCGTGTCTGCCGCTGCGGTGCTGGGGCCGCAGGCCGCGGGAGTGGCCTCGGCCGCCCCTGACCCGTCGTGCTCACCTGTCGAAGTGGTGTTCGCGCGCGGCACCAACGAGGCACCCGGTATCGGCGCAACCGGGCAGGCCTTCGTCGACGCGCTCAACACCCGTCTGGGAGGCGAGCCCGTCGCCGTCGACCCGGTCGACTATCCCGCGTCGCTGGACTTTCAAGCCGCCACCGGCGGGATCGTGGACGCGGGCAACAAGATCGAGTCGATCGCCGCGTCCTGCCCGGACACCAAGATCGTGCTGGGCGGCTACTCGCAGGGTGCTGCCGTGGCCGCCTACACCACATTCGACGCAGTTCCCCCGGGGCTGACGTTGCCCGCCGGACTCGGGCCGATGCCGCCGTCGATCGCCCCCCACGTCGCCGCAGTGGCGCTGTTCGGTACCCCCGACAACTGGTTCCTGAACCTGGTCGACCACAACGCGCCACCGGTCACGGTGGGACCGCTCTACTCGGCCAAGACCATTCAGTTGTGTGCTCCCGGGGACCCGGTCTGCTTCCCTGGTGGCTTCGATCGTGCCGCCCACAGCGCCTACAAGGACAACGGGATGGCCGACCAGGCCGCCGCGTTCACAGTCAACGCTGTGACGTCCGCCGACGCGCACACCACCGACTGACCGGTCACACCACCATCCACAATGCCAGCGAGATCAGGAACACGGTGCCACCGAGCGTGGTCTCCATGACCGTCCAGGTTTTCAGGGTCGTCTTCACATCCATGCCGAAGAAGCGGCTGACGAGCCAGAAGCCTGAGTCGTTGACGTGGGAGAGGACGGTCGCGCCTGCGGCGATCGCGAACACCAGCAGCGAGAGCTGAATGCTGCTGAGGTCAGCTTCGAGGGCGGCGGCGCTGATCAGACCCGCGGTCGTGGTGATCGCCACGGTGGCCGAGCCCTGCGCGACACGGAGCAACGTGGCGATGAGGAAGGCCTGCACGATCAGTGACATGCCCAGGCCTGACAGTGAATCGCTCAGTGCGGCGCCGATGCCGCTCAAACGCAGCACCCCGCCGAACATTCCGCCGGCGCCGGTGATCAGGATGACCGAGCAGACCGGGCCGAGCGCCTTGTCGAAGATGGTGCTCACGTCGGCCATCGAGTGCTCCCGCAGTCCCAGCACGAGCGTGGCCACGATCACCGTGATGAGCAGTGCGACGCTGGTGTTTCCGAGCAGCATCAGGTATTCCGCCCACGTCGCGCCCTCGGCGATGACACCGGCGGTGGTGAGCGTGCTGAGCACGGTGTTGAACGAGATCAACACGAACGGCAGCAGCAGCACGCCGAGCACGGTCGAAAACGCGGGCGCCGAGCGGGTCAGGGTGCTTCCCGCTGCCGAGCCCTGACCGGTCGTGTCGCCGGCGGCTGAGTCGTCGGCAGTGGTGATCTCGCGACCACCGTTCATCTCACCGAACAACGCCTCCGGGACGTCGACGTGCACTCGACGGCCGATGAACTGCGAGACGAGCAGCACGCCGACGTACCACGACAGCACCGCGACCGGGACGCCGATGAGCAGCGTCAGACCGATGTTCGCGCCGAATGCTTCGGCTGCGGCGACGGGTCCGGGATGGGGCGGCACGATCGCATGCATGGCGGCGAAGGCGCCGGCGGCCGGGAGACCGTACAGCAGGAGGGATCCGCCGAAGCGCCGAGCGACCGTCATGATGATCGGCAGGAACACGACAAGCCCGGCATCGAAGAAGATCGGGAAACCGAACAGCAGCGCGGCCACGCCGAGCGCGAGGGGCGCTCGTTTCTCACCGAACCGGCTGATCAATGTGTCGGCGAGTACCTGGGCGCCGCCGGTGAGTTCGAGGAGGCGGCCGATCATCACGCCGAAGCCCACCAACAGCGCCACCGAGCCGATCGTGTTCGAGAAGCCGAAGGATATGGCGCTGGGGACGTCGGCGACCGGGATGCCGGCCGCCAGTGCCGTCAGCACGCTCACCAGCACCAGCGCCACGAAGGCGTGCATGTTCACTTTGATGATGAGGAACAGCAATACGGCGACCGCCGCGGCGGCGATCAAGAGCAGGGTTGTCGTCCCGTATGCCGGATCAATTGCTTCCACGAGGGCTCCAAACTGTCAGTGCCCGGCCAGTTCCGGACGTTTCACGACCCTGAAGTAGGTGGTTCTGACGGTTCATCAGCCCCCCGTTCGATCGCGTGTGATCGACAACGGCGCTGATATACCCATGGCGACGATGAGTGACGCCGTTCCCTGTACCTGCTCCATTGTGCTTGGTGTCACATAGAATGACCTAAAAGGCATACGAATACAAGGTCTACGGACAAATAGCAGGTTTTATCTGGCGGATGTGGCAGGTAAGGCACGATGAATGACGGGTGTGCCGATCGCGCGCACCTACATGACTTGTTGTATCTGGATGAGATTGCCACATGTGTCGTCCAGCACCGCGGTGGACACCGGGCCCATTGCCGTGGGCTCCTGGGTGAAGGCCACCCCGAGATCGCGTAGTCGCTGGTACTCGGCTTGGACGTCGGAGACCGTGAATGCGGTGGCGGGAATGCCGTCGGCCACCAGCGCCTCCTTGAAGGGTTTGGCGGCGGGGTGTTCGTCGGGCTCGAGGACGAGTTCGGTGCCCTCCGGCTCCTCCGGCGACACCACGGTGATCCACCGGTGCTCACCCATCGGCACGTCATGCTTCAGCAGGAAACCCAGCGCCTCTGTGTAGAACTGCAGCGCCCTGTCCTGGTTGTCGACGAACACACTCGTCAGATTTATTCTCATGGTGGTTGTCCTCCAGGGTCTTTGAGCCACCTCCGAACGATCGGTAGGAGTGGCGCGGTGTTGATGTAGTGAAATTTGTAGCGGCCCTCGCGGCGGGTCTCGACAAGGCCGGCAGCCTCGAGGACATCGAGGTGCTGCGAGACCGCCTGGCGCGACGACCCGAGGCCGTGTTTGGTCGCCAGGCGCGCGCAGATCTCGAACAGCGTCTGCCCGCTGCGCTCGGTCAGTTCGTCGAGGATGGTGCGGCGGGTGGGATCGGCCAAGGCCTTGAAGACGTCTCCCACGCGACGACATTAGGCAAGTGGATACTTGCCTGTCAAGCATTCCGGCCGCAGTGGACCCAGTGTCGTGAGGCGGATCGCCGGTCCATGATGGGTGCATGGAGTCGACCCGCGTGGATCGGTGGCTGTGGGCGGTACGGCTGACAAAAACCCGGCCCGACGCGGCATCCGCGTGCCGGGGTGGTCACGTGCGGGTCAACGATCGCCCGGCGAAACCGGCGACGACGGTCTCCCCCGGCGACGAGGTGCGTGCCCGGGTGGGTGAGGTGACACGGATCGTCCAGGTCGTCCGGGTGATCCACAAGCGGGTTGGCGCCGCCGATGCCGTCACCTGCTATCTGGATCGCACCCCCGCGCCTCCACCGACCTCGTCCGTTCCGGTGGCCGCACGAGATCGGGGCGCGGGCAGGCCGACCAAGCGTGATCGGCGGGTCCTGGACAAATGGCGTGCAGCGCAGCGGTGAACTCCGCGACCGCGCAGCGTCCGTATCGGTCGCAGAACTTCTTACGAAGATGTGACCGAGGTGCCCGTACGCGGTGCCGACCGTAACGGCGAATCGTCACATGACGAACTAACCGACGTGGCACCGCTGCGGCGGTGGACCGCTCGCGTTGCGGTGGATGCGAAGCAGTTGCATCCGATCCAGTGAACGACCTGCTGGGCCGCATACCTTTTCGTGAGAAACGGCGCCTCCTTACGCGTCCAGAGAGAACGGCAGAATCAATGAAATTCGTGCACAGTGTGGGGCGTCGGCTGCAAGCCGGCGCCTTGGCGGCCCTGCTGCTGGCGGGCTTGATCACCGTCGGCGGCGGATCGGCGACCGCCGGGGCGTACTCGCGGCCGGGCCTGCCGGTGGAGACGCTGATGGTGCCCTCGGCGGCGATGGGCCGTGACGTCATGGTCAGATTCCAGGGTGGTGGGCCCAAGGCGGTGTACCTGCTCGACGGTCTGCGGGCCCGTGATGACAACAGCGGCTGGGACATCGAGACCGCGGCATTCGAGGACTATTTCGAGTCCGGCCTGTCGGTCGTGATGCCCGTCGGCGGCATGTCGAGCTTCTACACCAACTGGCAGAACCCCGCGGTCGGCAACGGCCGCACTCAGAGCTACCAGTGGGAGACGTTCCTGACCTCTGAACTGCCGGCGTACCTGGCGGCCAACAAGGGAATCTCGACCAGCGGCAACGCAGTCGTCGGTCTGTCGATGGCAGGCAGTGCCGCGCTGATACTGGCCGCGTATCACCCCGGGCTGTTCAGCTACGCGGGGTCGCTGTCGGGGTTCCTGAACCTGTCCGAAGGCATCTGGCCGACGCTGGTCGGCTTCGCGATGCGGGACGCAGGTGGCTTCGATGCGTCCGCGATGTGGGGTCCCGGCGGCGGTCCGGCATGGCAGCGCAACGATCCGACTCTGCAGGCAGGCCGACTGGTGGCCAATGGCACCCGTATCTGGGTGTACACCGGCAACGGCAGGCCCGGCGATCTCGGCGGTGGCGGCGATCTTCCCGGTCAGATCCTCGAGAGCATCACTCAGGACAGCAACCGAGCGTTCCAGGACGCCTACCTGGCTGACGGTGGGAGCAACGCCACGTTCAACTTCCCGCCCAACGGCACCCATGGATGGGGTTACTGGGGTTCGCAGCTCAACGCGATGAAGCCGGACATCCAGCGCACGCTGGGCGCCTGATCCACAGGTGACAGGGCCGGAGCGCGGATGACGTCCGCGTTCCGGCCCGCTGGGTTGTGAACGCCGCGGGCTCAGGTCCCGTCCGGCTCGGCGACATGGGTCTGCCACCGGGCCCGACGCTGCGCAGCAGTCTGCTCCCACCACGGAGGCTGGCCGCGCTCGCCCAGTGCGACCTTGGCGGCATCCACCCCGGCGCGAGCAGTCGACTCGCCGTCGGTCCCCTTGGTACGACGCACTTCTCGGCGCCACGCCATCAGGATTCGGGTGAGTTCAGCTCGCCGGTCTTCGGGTATCGACGGGTCGGTGGCCCGCCAGCGGCGCCCGTCGATGACCACGTGATGTCCGTCTTCGGTGGTCGGCAACTCGCCCATTGGGCAGAGCTTAGTTCTGGGACGCGCCGCCATCGCGGCCCGTTTGGGTCGTCGATGCCTTTGACTGGGCAGATGGGTCAGCAAGTGCGCACCGAATTGAGTCGGATAGTCGACGCCGCCGGCGCCGGGGCCGCCGATGCCCGCGTCGCCCTGGGCGACGGTCCGATCGGGCAGAGACTGGCGGCGGCCGTTCGCGCGCTGGCGATACATCGTGGTCCGGACAGCAGCACCTGCCCGTCAGATGCGGCGCGGATCGTCGGCGGTGAGAATTGGCGCGAGTTGATGGAGAGCGCCCGGGAGGTGGCACGGGAGTTGGCCAGGTCCGGTGACGTCGAGATCACCCAGGGCGGCCGCGTCGTCGATCCCGACAGCGAGTGGCGCGGCCCGATCCGGATCCGCGTCACCCGCCGCGCGCGCTGACACCGGCAGTCACAGCCCTGCTACGTGTTTTCGTCAGTGCACGTCGACCAGGTGTAGCGCTGATCGGAGGTGGAGTGACTGTCACCGAGCATGAACGCGCGGTGGTAGCGGCTCGAACGGCCGATCGTCGCCATCCAGGTGGCGACGGTGCTGGCACGGTTGCGTACCCCGGTGAGCGCGGCGATGTGAATGAAGCCCCACCCCAGCCATCCCGGGAAGCCGGCGATCCGGATCGGGCCGACCTGCAACAGTGCGTGGCCCCGTGAGATGTAGGCCGCGGAACCCAGATCGCGGTAGCGGTATCGTCGGCGAGATTTACCGGTGAGTTCGCGGCGGATGCACGACGCGACATGCAACCCGCCCTGCATCGCGTTCTCGGCGACACCCGGCAGGTCGTCGCGACCGACGAGATCGCCGATCACGAAGATCTCAGGGTGACCGGCGACCGAGAGGTCGGGTTCGACCTCGATTCGGCCGGACCTGTCGGATGGGGCCTCGAGGATCTCGGCCAGGTGCCGGGCAAAGGGTACGGCCTCGACCCCGGCGGTCCAGAGCACCGTGCGCGCCGCGTACTGCTCGTCCGGGCCGCCGGCCTTGGGGGTGACGGTCACGCCGTCCCGACGCACATCGGTGACGTGCACACCGAGTCGCAACTCCACCCCCAGTCGCTGCAGGGTCCGGGCAGCTCTACCCGCCAGTTCCGGCGCAAAGCTCTTCAGCACGCGGTCCCCGCCGTCGAACAGCAACACCCTGGCATCCTCGGGTTCGATGCTGTGGAACTCGTTGGCCAACGTCCGTGTCGCCATCTCCCGGATCTGGCCGGCCAGTTCGACTCCGGTGGGACCGCCGCCGGCGACGGCGAACGTCAGCCAGGCATCGCGGTCGGGACCGGGTGGCAGCGTCTCGGCGATCTCGAATGCCGTGAACAGGCGCTGACGGATGTTCAGTGCGTCGTCGAGTGTCTTCATCCCGGGTGCCCACTGCTCGAACTGCGGGTTGCGGAAATAGGATTGCCGCATACCTGCTGCCACCACGAGCACGTCATAGTCGACCATGAACGTGGATTCGTCGGGTCGGCGCGCTGTCACCCGCCGCGAGTGCGGGTCGAGTTCGAGCGCTTCGCCGAGCAGAGTGGTGATGTTGCGGTGGCGGGCGAACTCCTCCCGCAGTGGCCGGCTGATATGCCCGATGCTGAGTGTGCCTGTGGCGCACTGGTAGAGCAGCGGCTGAAACAGATGGCCGGCCGAGCGATCGATCAGGGTGACGTCGACGTCGGCGCCTCCCAGCCTCTTCGCACAGAACAGTCCACCGAAGCCGCCTCCGATGATCAGCACCCTGGTGCGGTGGTCGGTCATGGGACTCGACGGTAGTCGCCGACGCATCGGGCGGCGTGCTGCGGCCGAAATCTGCTCGACGGATCCTCTGCCGCCGTCGATACTCGTGCTGATGCTGACCCCCGACCAGATCGCGCAGCGAACAGCCCGCGCCGTGGACGCCGCAGCGGCCGCGGGCCGCCATCTCGGGCTACGCGTGACTCACCCACGGGTGCTCTACGACGTGTTCTCGGTGATCGTCCACCTGGCCCCCGCACCCGTGGTGGTGCGGGTGCCGACCGTGCTCCCCCGCTCCTACTCCGCATCGCCCGCACGGCAGGTGGCTCAGCAGCGTGCGGAGCTCTCGGTGGCGGGATGGCTTGCTGATCGCGGCCATCCTGTGGTGGCACCCAGTCCGCTGGTGCCACGCGAACCCGTTCGGCGGGACGGTTTTCAGATGACCTTCTGGAACTATGTCGAGGAGGCGCCGGACGTCGAACTCAGCGTGGGACGCCGCTTCGAGACGACAGCGCGGCTGCACGCCGCGCTCCGCGACTTCGACGACACCCGACTGGGATTCTGGACGCCGTTCAACGACTACATCCCCGACGGTCTGCGCGATCTCGAACAGCGACCGGATCTGCTGAGCGCTGCCGATTGCCAACGGGCACAACAGGAATGGTTGGTGCTGGCTCCCCTGATCGCATCGCGCAGCGATTTCACCGCGGCGTTCCCCGGGGCGGGCGTCCAGACGATCCACGGCGACGCCCCCTTCTACAACCTCATCTGCACCGCAGAAGGTGAGATGTGGTCCGATTTCGAGCTCGTCACGGCGGGTCCGGTCGAGTCGGACCTCGCCATGGCGGGCGCCGAGGGAATCGCCGCATACGACGAGTCCGCGGCGCGGCTCGGACTGCGGCCATCGGACCCGCAACTGCTGCGGGTGACCGAGGCAGCCGCCATGTTGGCGGCGCTGGCCTGTCTGGGGTTGGCGCCGCAGCTGCCGATGCTGGTGGAGGCGTTGAAGCCGGTCGTCGACCAGTGGCGGGCCGCGCCGTCGATCGCGGAAGTCGTCGCGTCCGACAATGAGCACGATGACTGAACCCGACTTTCTGCGACGCACCCGTGAGGGATATGACCGCACCGCGCGTCTTTACGCCGAGCGTTTCCAGCACCACCTCGACGACAAACTCGTGGACCAGGCGATCCTGTCCGCATTCGCAGGACTGGTTCGTCAGGCCGGCAACCGTCGCGTCGCTGATGTCGGCTGTGGCACCGGAGTCGCTACTGCCATCCTGCATGGCCTGGGCGTCGAAGCGTTCGGAATCGATTTGTCTCCCTATATGATTGACGAGGCCGCGCGCCGAAACCCGCGGCTCGTTTTCTCGGTCGGATCGATGTCGAATCTGGACCTACCCGATGCCAGTGTTGGCGGAGTGTGCGCGTGGTATTCGATCATCCACCTTCCCGACGAGGAGCTACCCGCTGCGATGGCCGAGTTCTGGCGGGTGCTCGCCCCGGGCGGGTCGGTGCTTCTGGGCTTTCAGGTCGGCGACGAGCCCAGAGTGTTGACGGCGGCATTCGATCAGGTCGTCGAACTGACTTTTCATCGGCGTCTGCCCGCCGCGGTCTGCGAAGTCCTCGCCGATGCCGGCTTCACCGTGCATGCACAACTCCTCAGAGCACCCGAGGATGACGGGCTCGAATCGACACCGCAGGCGTTTGTGATCGCCCGGAAGCAGTAGACCGATCTCGCTGCCGCGGGTAGGCGGCCAGCACCTGTCGGCCTAGCCTGGACACCGTGTCCGACGAGGATCGTGTCCGCTGGGATCGGCGGTACGCGGACCGCGACGTGGGGTCCACCGATGACGTCGCACTGCCCAAGGTCTTTCGGCCGCACTCCGAGACGTTCCCCGACGCCGGACGCGCACTGGATCTCGGGTGTGGGTCCGGCGGGGTCGCGGTCTGGCTGGCTCAGCGTGGACTGGAGGTCCGGGGATATGACGTGTCCGCGGTGGCCATCACGCAGGCCCGCGAACTGGCTGAGCTATGCGGGGTGGCTTCGCACTGCCGCTTCGAGCAGGTTGATCTCGACGACGGTCTGCCGGCAGGACCTCGGGTGAACCTGGTGATCTGCAACAGATTTCGCGATCGACGCCTGGACCGGCCCATCGTCGCGCGGCTCGTCGACGGCGGACTCCTCGCGATCAGCGCACTCAGCGAAGTCGGTGCCGCACCAGGACGTTTCCGCGCGAAGGCGGGTGAACTGAGACGGGCATTCGACGGCTTGGACGTGATCGCGGAGCGGGAAGCGGACGGGGAGTCGTGGCTGCTGGCCCGCCGCCCGGGTCGTGACGGCTCAACCATCACGTAGCACCGTCGCAGCGGCGATCAGGCAGGATCGGTTCTGTGTCCGCACCGCCTCTGACTCTGCCGGCGCTCCTCGCGCACAGCGTGCGGGAGTTCGGTGAGCACACCTATCTCGTGTCCCCCGACGATCGGCTCTCGTATTCGCAAGCCGATGCCCGTTCCGGTGAACTCGCGCGCTGGTTGCTCGCCGCCGGAGTCGGAAAGGGAACCCGCGTCGGGATGTTCTTCGCCAACGGCACTGAATGGGTGACCTGGTGGCTCGCAGTGTCCCGGGTCGGCGCCGTCGCCGTCCCCCTGAGCACGATGTATCGCCCCGCCGAGATCGCCAAGGTCGTCAGGCTGGCCGACATCGCAGTCCTGGTGGCACCCAGCCGGGTGTTGGACATCGCTGTGGCAGAACGGCTCGAAGCGGCCTTCCCGGAGTTGTCCGGGCACACCGGCGAGCGGTTGGTGTTGTCCGCGGCACCGTTCCTGCGCCGCATAGTCCTGGGCGGGGACGCTCTGCCGATCTGGGCGAGCCGTCACAGCGCTGACGACGCAGACTGCGTACCCGCCGGCATCCTGGCGTCCGCCGAAGCCGAAGTCTCGCCCGCCGATCTCGCGATCATGGTGCACACCTCGGGATCCACCGCCGATCCCAAAGGTGTCCTGCACACCCACGGCACCCTGGTCCGGCAGACGTCGACGTGGCCCGGCGCAATTCGTGCCGTCACCGGTTCGCGGGCCGCGCCGGTGATCCTGTGCGCGATGCCGTTCTTCTGGATCGGCGGCGTGCTGGCCGCCACCGGTGCATTGCACGAACCCGTCACCCTGCTCACGATGCCCAAACTGGATGCCGGAGCTGCGCTTGCACTCGCAGAATCCGAGCGGGCCACCGGGATCGTGGGGTGGCCTGCTTTCACTCAGCGAATGCGGGAGCACCCGAGCTTCGCCGAGCGCGACCTGTCCAGCGCACCGATGTTGCGTGACGGGCCGCTGGACCTCGCCATGACCGATGTGCCCGACGGGTTCCCCATTCACCGCACCATGTCGGAGACGGCGGGGGGCTTCGCCTTCACGGAGACGAAGATCGTCGACGACAGCGGCGTGCCGGTCGATGACGGCACCGTCGGTGAGCTTCTGGTCCGCGGCATCGGCGTGATGGCGGGATACAACAAGCGCGAACGCAGCGACACCTTCGATGCCGACGGGTGGCACCACACCGCAGACCGGGTGTATCGCCGAGCCGACGATCCACGCCTGTTCTACGTCGGCCGCACCGGCGATCTCATCAAGACCTCGGGAGCCAACGTCTCACCGCTGGAGGTCGAGGCGGTGATCGAGGGATTCGACGACGTGGCGCAGTGTGTGGTGGTCGGCATCGATCATGCCGAGCGCGGCGAGGAGGTCTGCGCTGTGCTGGTCCCCGCGATCGAGGACGTCGATGTGGACTCGGTGGCCCGCCGAACGCGCGATGCGTTGTCGTCCTACAAGGTGCCGACCCGCTGGGTGCTCGTGACCAGTGCGCAGATCCCGACCCTGGCCAGCGGCAAACTGGACCGAAAAGCAGTGCGCTCATGGGTCATCGACGCGCAGGCTGGTGACCACACGTCATGATCAATTCTGTCGAGGCAGCAGTTCCTCCACGAAGGACTCGAGGAAGGCCATGCTGCCGACCCCGCCCGCCGGCCTGATCACGAACTTCGTCAGTCCCGCGTCGATGTAGTCATCGAGCTGGCGGTGCAGCTGCGTCCAGCTGCCGGCCACGAGTTCTGCCGGGTCGAGATCGGGTCGCCGCCGTCGAATGGCGGCGAGCACCGGCTCAGGCAGATCGCCGCCACCTACAGCCAGATTGATTCCGAAATGATCCGCCGGCACCGTGCGACCGTGCGCCTGGGCAGCGGCGCCGATCTCGAGTCGCGCCTGCCCGGCCTCGGCGGGAGTCAGGAAGCTGCCCAGCCAGCCGTCGCCGTACGCACCGATGCGCCGGAACCCGGCCGAGGTCGCACCACCGAGCCAGATATCCAGTGGCGCAGCTGTTTTGGGAACTATCTCAACATCGCGGACCGTGAAGAACCGGCCTTCGTAGGTCACCTTGTCGTCGCGCAGAACCGTGCGCAGCAGTTTCAGTGATTCGTCGAACACCGCCGCGCGCTGCCCGTCGGGAACCTCGAACAGGTCGCGTTCGGCGGGCATGGCGGACCGCAAGCCGAAAACCGGAAGGACCCTCTTCGGTGCGAGCGCCGCGAGGGAAGCCAGCTGTTTGGCGACCAGCACCGGGTGGCGGCCGGGTAGCACCGCCACCGAGGTGCCCACCTTCAGCTTCGTGGTCCGGGCCAACGCATAGGCCATGCCGACGAAGGGATCCACCGCGGGCGAGTAGACGAGTTCGGAGAACCACAGCGAGTCGATGCCGGTGTTCTCCAGGTGATCCACCACCCCGGGCAGCGCGTCAGGGGCGACGTCCGCACCGAGGCTCACTCCGAACCGAATCTTCACGCCTGCCTCCTGATCTGGCCTGTGCCTCTGGCCAACGCGCGCACGACGCCTTTTGTGCCCAGCGCCCGCCGTCCGGCCGTCTGCGCCCGGCGGTGAAAGGATGTCGCACGTGGCAGAGCGCATCACGTTTCCCAGTAGCAGTGGTCCGGCCCTGGCGGGTCTGGTAGACCCTCCCGAGGGCGACGTCCGTGGGTGGGGTGTGTTCGCCCACGGGTTCACCCTCGGCAAGGACTGCCCCGCCGCGAGCAGGATGTGCAAGCAATTCGCCGTCGACGGTATCGGCATGCTGCGTTTCGACAACCTCGGGCTGGGCCAGTCCGCAGGTGACTGGGGTGACGGGTCGTTCTCCCACAAAGTCGCCGACACCGCGCGAGCGGTGCAGTTCATGAACGAATCGGGCCGCGAGGTCCGTCTTCTCGTCGGGCACTCCTTCGGCGGAGCCGCAGTGATAGCCGCCGCGCACGACTGCCCGACGGTGGCCGCGGTCGCCAGCGTCGGCGCGCCCTATGAACCCGCCCACGTGGAACACACGTACGACGCTCTCCTGCACCGGATCGAGGCGGAGGGCGAGGCGCAGTTCATGATCGGCGGCAAGGCCCTCACGCTGCGACGACACTTCATCGACGATGTAAGGGCTGCCGACCTGCGTGAGCGGATCAAGACCCTGCGCCGCGCCCTGCTCGTCATGCACTCGCCCACTGACAACACCGTCGGCATCGCCAACGCCAGCGAGATCTTCCGGGCCGCCAGGCATCCCCGTAGCTTCGTGTCGCTCGAGGGTGCCGACCACCTCCTCACCGAGAAGAATCAGGCGGCACGGGCGGCCCGGATCATCAGCGCCTGGGCCGACCCGTACCTCTGACTCTGTCGATCAGTCGTCGCTGCCGGAGTCCGAACCCGAGTCGCTCTTCTTCGAATCGGAGTCGCTGCTCTTCGAAGGAGCGGTCGAATCAGTCGATTCGTCCGACTTCGTGCTGGGCTTCTTGAAGCTGTCGCTGAGCTTGGAGATGCTCGTGTTGATCCTGTCCTGCACCCTCTTCATCGAGTCGCTGACGGTGCTCGGCTTGCGGTGCTTGGGTCCGGTCGAGACCGAATCCAGCTCGGTGTCGTCTTCGACGACGGTCACTTCCGGCACCGACAGCGACTGCGTCGCCTCCTCGGATTCGGTCGCCTCGACCTGCTCCACCGCTGCCGTCACGGGGGCGGGCTCGGTGGTGTCGGGGTCTTCCAGGACCGGGCCGGGAATCGGCTTGTTGTCCGGATTGGGGACGAAGGGTGCGCAGATCGCGCACTGGGTGCCCAGCACGAACGGGTTGAAGTCGGTGTTCAGTCCGTTGCCGATGCTGACCAGACTTCCGGTGACCAGTTCCGGGGTCACCGGCTTGACCTCGGTGAAGTCCGGGGTCTTGGTCAGGCTGTTGTAGAAGCTGGTGAACGGCGCGGCGGGATCGAGCTTCACGTTCTGGCCGGACCACGGGACCTCGGGTCCGTCTTCGTCCTTGACGTAGCACTGGCCGTCCTCGCTGCAGGTGATCCCGGCGCGGGTCTCGGGGAAGGTGTATCCCTCTGGCGAAAACAGTGCGACAACATTTCGAAGATCAAACATTTTGCTCAGAATGCTTGTCGGGTCATCGCACGCTCCGACACCGGTTCCGGTGCAGCCGGTGGACATCGGTAGCTGGGAGGCGGCGATCGCGGCGACCATGTTGCCCAGCGGCACCGACAGCGCGGGAAAGGGAACCAGCAGATTGGTGATCGCCTGGTACCGGGACGGGTCGGCGGGATCTGTCCCGAGAATGTTGGTCTGGCTGTACACCCACCAGCTGCCCGTGTAGCGCAGATTCCTGCCGAGCCCGACCACGTTGCCTTCGGGTTGCGTCAGGGTCACGCCCTCGTAGGTCGGCTGGAAGTCGAAGTCACCGTTCGGGTCCGACCCCAGCTGAACGTTGCCCTCTCCCAACGCATTGAAGAAATTGAAGGGGGTATTCGCCAGGGCGATGAACAAGTTGGCGGGAATGTTGAAGACGTTGGTGCTGTCGGCGGTGGGGACGAACGGCGTCGCCGACGGCAGGCCCGTCAGCTCGTTGCACAGGACGCTGGTCTCGCCCTGGGCGCAGCTCTGCGCTGCGGCGACGAGGCTGACGTCCCAGCTCGCCGTGCGCGGTTCGGGTTGGGGTGTGACGGCCGGGGTCGCGGAGATGACGCCGGCTCCCACGAGCGCGACGCCCGCGGTCACATAGGAACGTGCGGTTGTGGGCATGAGGTGCCTCCATGTTGCTGTGCTGACCCCGACCGGCACAAAACGTATCCATAATGTGACCGTCTGTCTACCTGATGGCGCCGTCGTGTCACGCAAAGGTCATTTGCTGACGGTTGCGTCAGTTAATTTTTTGCCTGGAATCAGCAAACTGCATGGAGACACACCGGCAGTTCCGGGCACACGTCACCCCCTGCAGTGGAGAGGGGCTGAACCCCTCAGCTGCCGCCTTCCTCCGCCGGCAGCGGAGGAGGCAAGGGCGTCGTCGCGGTCGGGGTCGCCTCCGGCGCCTGGCTCGGCGTCGCGGTGCCACCCGATCGGTGGAAGTCGGTCATCGTCTCGTCGCGGATTACGCGCTCTCCCACACTGATCACCAGCGCCGTCGACGTCACCATGTAGTCGATTCCGTCGTTG
The DNA here is from genome assembly GCF_049683935.1 of Mycobacterium sp. Taxonomy (GTDB): domain Bacteria; phylum Actinomycetota; class Actinomycetes; order Mycobacteriales; family Mycobacteriaceae; genus Mycobacterium. Next base: position 32,361 of record NZ_JBAUJR010000194.1, read on the forward strand.
GTGGCGGTGAAGGCACCGTCCGAGGACCGTGACGCGGGTCTGATGAGCCTGGCGCCATCGCGCACCCGGACGCCCCGATACTGCAGATCACCGTCTGAGCTCTGGCAGATCGCCACCCGCGAGCTCGCCGTACTGCCGAACACGACGACCGTGTCCGGAGGCGTGCATCGCGCAGTCGAGTTGAGGTATCCCTGACTGTCGAAGGGGGGCGCCGATGTCGCCGACGGCGCTGAGACGACGAGGAGGGCGGAACAGACGGCGGTGGTCACAGCCGCACGGCGAGAGATCTTGCGGAAGGTGGACATCACCTTCCACCAGACCACGTCCGGGCTGATCACGGGTACTCCGACCATCGATGAACACAGCATCGTTCACGCTTCGAGACCGGACCGTAATGACTTGACGGGTTGTGGCGATGAAATTGACGATGACTGAAACTCCTCGGCGGCGGCGCGGTGTCGCGGCCTCATGCCACGCGGTTGTCGCCACCATGCTGACGGCACTGACCCTGACCACAGCTCTGGTACTGGGCGGTGCTTCGGCGGGCACCGCCCAGGCCGCGCCACCGCAACTGGTGGCCAAGGACTTCTCCAAGCCGGCGATCGTCATCCTCGGCTACGGACTCAAACCGGACGGCACCATGCGTCTGATCCTGCACACCCGGGTTCTCGCGGGTCTGGCTGTCGCGCAGATCTTCCCGCAGGCGCCCATCATCGTCACCGGCGGCAACCCCCGCAACGGAAACACCGAAGCCGAGCAGATGGGCAAGATGCTGCGGCTCTACGGAACTCCTCGCGAGCGGATCATCCTGGAGGAGCGGGCGAACAGCACCGTGCAGAACGCCGCCTTCTCGGTTCCGCTGGCCAAGCAGGCCGACACTTCGGGAATCATCCTGATCACCTCGTCGTCGCATCAGGACCGTGCTGACGGAAACTTCGCCGATGCCGGCGGCAATGTGCTGGCCACGGTGAGCTTTCCGGACCAGAATCCCTCGATCAACATCGCCCAGTTCGTCCGGGACGTGATCAGCCCGTTCGTCGCGATCAGCTAGTGGGCTAACGTCGGCGGGTGTGGACGCTGAACTGCAGTCGCGCCCGCACCGGTGGGGACTGGGAGCCTTCCTGGTCGTCGAACTGGTGTACCTGCTGTCGGCATTTTCGCTGGCGTTCCTGCTGGGTGGTCGGGGGTCGCCGCAGATTCTGACGGTGGTCGTGGTCGTCGCAGTGCCCACACTCCTGGCGGCCGCGTTGGCGATGCTGATCACCACGATCCGGGGTAACGGTCCGCGCTGCGACCTGAAGCTCCAATGGTCATGGCGTAGTGCGGGATCGGGGCTGCTCTTCGGAATCGGCGGCCTGTTCCTGACGGTGCCCGCATCGTTCCTCTGGGTGGCCGTCGCAGGCGAGGACGCGAACTCCGCGGCGGGGGACGTGTTCGGCGGAGTGCGCGGTACCTGGGCGTGGGCCGTCGTCGTGTTCATCGTCATCGTCGTCGTCGCCCCGTTCTGCGAGGAGATCCTCTACCGCGGCTTGCTGTGGGGTGCGGTGGAGCGGCGCTGGGGACGTTGGGTGGCGCTGGGCGTCACCACCGTGGTGTTCGCGATCGCCCACCTCGAATGGACCCGGGCCCCGCTGCTGCTCGTAGTGGCGCTCCCGATCGGGCTGGCCAGGCTCTACACCGGCAATCTGACGGCGAGCATCGTCGCCCACCAAGTCACCAATCTGCTCCCCGGGCTGGTGCTGATGTTCACCGTCGCCGGCGCCGTGCCCGCGGGGTGACCTCAGTCGAACGTGCCGCCGAGATAGTCGCTGCGGCAGGCACGTCGGGCCAGCTTGCCGCTGGTGGTCCGTGGGATCGAACCCGCAGGGACGATCCGCACGTCGCTGACCGGCACTCCGTGGCGGCGCAACACCGCGGCCTTGATCGAGTCGACCGCCGATGCCCGGTCGATACGTGCGGTTCCAGCGGCGCGTTCGGCGACCACCACGACCCTGTCACCGGTATCCCCCGGCACCGTGAACGCCGCGGCATAACCACGCCGGATCATCGGCGAGGCCTCGGCAGCGCTGGTCTCGATGTCCTGTGGGTAGTGGCTGAGCCCCGCCACGGTCAGCACGTCGGCGATGCGACCCGTGACGAAGAGCTCACCGTCCAGGTAGCAGCCGAGATCTCCGGTGCGCAACCATGTGCCGGCCGATCGAGCGCCCGCCGCGTGGCTACCCGTTGCCAAGGTCGAGTTGAGGTGAGCGCCGAAGGTGCGGTCGGTGTCCGCCGGTCTGCCCCAGTAGCCTCGGCCGACGTTTGCTCCCTGTAACCAGATCTCGCCGACCCGGCCATCGGGAAGCTCGACGGCGGTCTGCGGATCGACGATCACGGCCCACTGGCTCCGGGCGATGGCGCCGCACGACACCTGGGCCACGGCCCGCGGGTGATCGGAGTCGACCGCAACGGCGTGGCCGGCCGCGAGCCGTTCACGATCGAGGTGCACCACCGTCGCCTCGGCGGCGGGCTCGATCGTCGACACGAACAAGGTCGCCTCCGCCAGCCCGTAGGACGGCTTGAACGCCGTGCGAGGCAGACCGAACGGTGCGAACGCGTCGTTGAACATCCTGATCACGTCGATGCTGACAGGCTCAGAACCCACGATCATCACGACGTTCTTCAGGTCGATCCCCGATCCCTCAGCGGGTAGGCCGCGCTGAACCGTCCACTCGTAGGCGAAGTTCGGCGCGGCGGTCACGACCCGGCCGATACGCGAACCCGCCGACAACGCCTCGATCCAGCGCAGCGGCCGCCGCACGAACGCCGTTGGTGACATCAGGGTGGAATGACCGCCGTACACCGCGGGGAAACCGATCATCGACAAACCCATGTCGTGATACAGCGGTAACCAGCTGACGCCGTGGGTGTTCCGGTCGAGCAGGTCGATCGACAGGATCATCTGCAAGAGATTTGTGCCCACCGCGCGGTGAGTGATCTCGACGCCTACCGGCGCACGTGTCGCCCCGCCGGTGTACTGAAGGTGGGAGACATCATCAACGTTGACCGCGGCCGGCACGTATTGCCCTGCAGCGGAGTCGGGGACGTCGTCGATCACGATGACATCCGGGCGCATTGTCGCGGCAACCCTGGCGCCCAGGAAGTCGTCGATGCCGCCTCGTGCGGCGGAGGTGGTCAGCACAGCGGTGGGTCGCGCGTCGTGCAGCGCGGTGTCGAGGCGCTCTGCGTGACCTGGCAACTCCGGCGCGAACAACGGCACCGCGATGGCGCCGGCCTTGATCGCGGCGAAGAAGGCGGCGACGTAGTCGAGACCCTGGGGTGCCAGGATCGCGACCCGGTCTCCACGTCCGGCCACGCGTTGGATCCGCGCCGCGATCGCGCGCATCCGGACGCCGAGCTCGTTCCATGTCATCTCGAGGGCGCGGCCGCCTTCGGGTCCGGTGAAATCCAGATAGCGGTACGCGATCGACTCCCCGACGTTGGCGATGTTGCGGTCGATGAGGGAGACCAGGTTCACGCCGGGTGGCAGCACGATGCCGCCGTCGGCATCCAGGCAGTCGTCGATCTGCAGCAGTCCGTCACCGATTGCGGTGCTCCGCGGGCCGCTGCGACTCATGCCCCGCAGTCTAGGCGTCGCCGGCAGTTCGCCGGTCGTGATGCTCCGCACTCATCGGGATGCTCCGTAATCCGCCACAGCACAAAAACATTGTGTCGCAGTGCATTCCATGCGCGACTCGCCAGCGGTTAGTCGGCAGACGACTCCGACTCCGACTCCGACTCCGAGTCCGAGTCCGACGAATCAGGATCGCCGCTGTCCGAATCCGAGGCATCGGCGGCCGAGCGGGCGGGCTCGTCGCCGTTGGAGGATCGTTCATCGGTTCGCGAATCGTCCGTGTCCTCGCTCTCGTGGAGGTCCTCGGCGGCGTCCTCTTCCTCGGCGAGGTCGGCGTCCTCGTCCGTGTCCTCGGCGACATCGTCGTCCTCGTCGACATCGTCGGCAGTGTCGTCGTTCGAGTCGTCATCTGCCGACGGATCGTCCTCGAGATCGGCGATCGAGCGGTCGTCCGGATCGGTGTCGGTGCTGGTATCGATCGCGGTGTCAGCCGGCGGCGCGTCGATCCCCGCAGTGCTGACGTCGTCGTCGGTTGCGTCGTCCGACTGTGCGCCGCGTTCGGCCATCAATGACGTGAAGATCGGGGTGTCTGTGTCGTCCTCGGCGTCGTCCTGCACGGAGAACTGTTGCAGCACATCGTCATGCGACTCCGGGTCGATCAAGCCGGGATAGTCCCGATCGTAGGCGGAATCGATGATCGCCTTGAGAGGATCGTTGAGCCTGTCGGCGAGCTCATTGAGACCGAGGATCCGCAGGGGCTCCAGTAGTGGGATGTTCTGGCTCCGGATCAGGACGTAGGTCGTGTTGCCGTCCTGCCAGACCAGTTTCTCGGCGTTCTCGAGGTCGACGTCGTCGTACCGGGAGATGTGGACGTACTGGAAGCCGGCGAACGCATTGGCCAATGCGAGAAGGTTGAACGGGTCATCCGGGAAATCTGCCGCGCCGTCGTATTCGATGGCGATGTCGAGCACGGAGTAGTCGGTCTCCGGTGTCGGGTCGCCGAGGTCGTACACCGGGCGCACGCCGCCGTACTTGCGCAGCGGATTGGCGACGAGAACGAAGGACAGATCCTCCGTGGCGGGAGCGCCGGCCTTTCCGGCGTTGTCCTCCAACCATGCACTGGAGATGAGTGCCCCCTGGGAGAAGCCGACCACGGTGGTCGGGGCCTGCGCCGTCCTGATCGCCGAGGTGAGAGCACGCAGACCGTCGGCCTCCCCGACGACCGGCAATCCCGACAGGTAGCGGACCGGTGTGCAGGTGTTACCCGAGGATTCAGAGCAGTAGGCGCCCTGGAACATCTCGCTCATGTCGAAGTGGAGTGTGCCACCGGCCGTGTAACCAGTAACCGTGAGGACATTTGCTGTCAACATGACGTTCGGCGCGGTGATCGCACACGCCGCCGTGATCGATGCGGCTCCGGCAGCGGCGAGAATTCCGCGCACGTATGGTCCTTGTCGGTTGTCGCCCAGTAGTGCTGGGCAGCTGGCTGTAGGGGCAACCAGAGATTAAGCGACACCTGTCAAGTCCGCAATCGGAGAGGATGATTCAGATATCGGCACGGTCAGGACGGCCCAATCTCAGTTCCAGACACCATCGACCTTCTGCGGTGTCGGGTATCCGGACGGCCGAAACTGGGTGGGCACATCCGACGATGGCCGGTGAACTCGGCTCGCAGGTGAGGTATCCCGGGCGAACGCAAGGAATTGGTTTGCTGATGGGTGCATCGAGCCGCCCGGCATTTATCTGCCTGAGCTTTGCTGCACCCCGCAGTTGATGGCACGCGGACTTCAGCGGGCCGCCGGGTGAGCGTCAAAGTAGCTGCTGGTCAACATGTTTGACCACATCCCGGGCGACCGGCCCGGCCTGGTTCACGCGATGATGCGCACCAGATACGGAGTCATGTCCTTGGTGCGGACCGGCGAGACGGCCACCCCCGAGTCGGTGGTCTCGACCATCTGGCCATTGCCGATGAAGAGCGCGACGCTCTGAGTTCCCTCGGGGCCGTAGAACAGAAGGTCGCCCGGTAACGCGAGGTTCGGCATGACCTTCTGGCCGACCTTGTACTGCTCGCCCGAGGATCTCGGCAGCTTCACCCCGGCGCCGGCGTAGGCGTAAACCATGAGTCCGGACGCATCAAAGCCCACTGCCTCGATCCGTCGTGGCTCGGGGGCGGGTGCCGGGACGCCGAGACCCGGCGTGACGGTGGGCAGGTTCAGTCCGGGCGCCAGGTCGAGAGCCCCGGCATCGGTTGCCGCCTGATCAGGTTCGGGCACAGAGACGGTGCCCTTGCTCGGCCCCGAGGCGCCACCACCGCCGTAGGCGAACGGGACGCCGCGCTGCGAGAGCGCCCGCGCGATCACCAGGTCCACGGCCTTCTGGTTGGTGGCCGAGCGCGGGTCAGCGGTCGCGAGGCCAGGCGTCGCCACCAAAAGGGCAAAACCGATTACGAGGACCAGAACGCGTCGCATGGCACTTCCACCGCTTTCCCGATGCCGGCACCCCTGTGGCGCCGGACTGTCAGTGATTCACAACAGTCACTATGACCACTTCTACACCACGTGTCAGGGCGAATTGACGTCATCGCAGCACGGCAGAGCAAGGCGATGCAGGACTGGAATCGAACGGTGATCTACGGCGGCGTGCCGCCGTTTAAGGTGTGTGCCGGCTCACGCCTTGAGCGCCGCCAGGGCTGCGTCATAATCGGGCTCCTGCCCGATTTCGGGCACCAACTCCGTGTACGTCACGGCGCCGTCCGCACCGATCACCACAACCGCGCGGGCCAGCAGCCCGGCCATCGGACCGTCGGTGATGGTGACCCCGTAGTCCTCACCGAAGCCGGCGCGGAACGCCGAGGCGATCTCCACGTTCTCGATGTCCTCGGCGCCGCAGAACCGCTTCTGCGCGAACGGCAGATCCTTGGACACGCACAGCACTGACACTCCGTCCGCGGCCGCGCGTTCGTTGAAAGTGCGGACGCTGGCAGAACAGACCGGGGTGTCCACCGATGGGAAGATGTTGAGCAGCAACGGCTTGTTGGCGAAGCTGTCGGCCTTGACTTCGCCGAGATCGGTGCCGGTGAGGGTGAAGCCGGGCGCCGGCGATCCGACAGCGGGCAGTTCGCCGATGGTGTTGATCGCATTTCCCCGCAGGATTATCTGTGCCATGCGACCAGTCTGCCAAGCGCCCTCCGCGGTGTCGCGTCTGGGTGTGGACCTCAGGCGGTCGACGGTGCGGGTCTGCCGTACATCTTCGCGATATCGGGCGAATCCAGCCAGCCCGAATAGGTCGGCCGCTTCGGCCAACCCTCAGGTGAATCCTGCCATTCCTCCTGCCGGCCGTACGGGAGCACGTCGATGAGCGGAAACGTATGGCTGAGCTGCTCGGTCCCTCGGCCGTTGGTATGCCAGGTCCGGTACACGGTGTCACCGTCGCGCAGAAACACATTGACCGCGAACCCGGTGCCGGGCGCCGCGTCGACATCGGAGGCGAACGGACTGTCCGACGACGAGTACCAGTCCATCGTGTTGCCGACCCTCTCACGGTAGGCCAGCGCCTCGTCGATCGGTCCCGCGGTCACGATCACGAACCGCGCGTCGTAGCTGCCGAGGAAGTCGAGCCGGGTGAATTGTGAGGTGTAGCCGGTGCACCCTCCGCACTGCCACTCGGCACCGTCACTCCACATGTGGTTGTAGACGATGAGCTGCGAGCGCCCGCCGAAGATGTCGGCGAATCGGATCGGCCCGTCCGCCCCGATCAACGTGTAGTCCGGCATCTCGACCATCGGCAGCCGGCGCCGTTGCGCGGCGATCGAGTCGAGTTCGCGGGTGGCGGCCTTCTCCCGCTCCCGTAGCTTGTCGAGTTCCTCGCGCCAGGTCTGGACATCCGCCACGGGCGGCAGGGCATTGGTCTCGGTCATGGAAGTCACTCTCCGGCAGGTCGGTCGGTGTGGTCATCGGTATTGACCAACGGCGAGCCGTTTACTCATCGCTGACAGGATGATCGTCATGACCCAGACCAACAACGCATCGCCGAGGATCGGCCCGGCTGACCCTGATTCGTGGTCCACCCGCCTGTGGACGGAGATCGGTCCGATCTTCACGTCGATCACGGCACACCCGTTCGTCACGGGGCTCACCGACGGCAGCCTCGATCCCGAGGCCTTCGCGCACTATGTCGCGCAGGACGTCCACTACCTGCGTGCCTACGCTCGCGCACTTGCGGTGGTGGCGGCGAAGGCGCCCACGCTGGCCGATACGGCGGTGTTCGCCCGGCACGCCGCCGAGGTCTTCGACGTGGAACTGGCGCTGCACGGTGAGCTGCTGCCCGCGCTCGGGCTGAGCCAGGACGCCGTCGACGCGGCTCCGGTGTCTCCCACCACCCAGGCCTACAACAGCTATCTGCTGGCCACCGTCTACAGCGGCAGCTTCGCGGACGGGTTGGCCGCGGTGCTCCCCTGCTACTGGATCTACGCAGAGGTCGGAGCCGAACTGATGGAGCGGGGCTCGACCGACGCCCGCTATCAGCGCTGGATCGACAGCTACGGAGGCGAGGAGTTCGCCGCGACCGTCACCGAGGTCCTCGGCCTGGCCGATCGGACCGGCCCGGGCCTCACTCCGGTGGACGAGTCGGGTGCGCGCGCGCACTTCGTCACGACGTCGCGCTACGAGTGGATGTTCTTCGACGCGGCCCACCGGCGAGAAGCCTGGCCGGTATGAACCTGGGATACGGCCGGACGGCGGGCGCCGTTCGTCCCCAGTGGCTATGCTGGCGGCTTTCCTCACGACCGCGCAGACGACGCCGAGGAGGCCGAGGAAAGTAATGCCCGCCGATGCTGCCGCACCGCCTCCCCCGAAGTCCGCGGGCGGGCACATCCGGCTGACCTCGCACAGCGGTGGCGCCGGCGCCCCGGCCATCGTCTGGGGTGCTCCCACGGCGGCGCTGCGTGGTCCCGTCGTCGGAACCACGGCCACCCGGGCCCATCGAAATGTCATCGGAACCCACAGCGGCGCCTACGGCGTCTACCGCGCATTGGCCGTCGCGGCGGGGTCGCTGTCGCGTGACCACCGTGCGGATCTGACCAACACCTCGCCCACGGATATCGTCGGCCCCCACCCGCAATGGGGCGACGCCGCGTCGATCGTCAGCCTGGATCCGTGGGGCGCGATGGTGGCCGAGGTCTTCGCCGACGAACTCGCCGCCGGACTCGACATCCGTCCCACGATCGCGGTCACCAAGGCGCAGGTGATCCTGCCCGAGATCGGGGAGGCGATCCTCAAGGGGCGCCTCATCCCGGACGAACGGGTACTGCTCCCGACCGGGGCAGCGCAGGTGACCAAGGCCGCGATCGAACCGGTGTGGCATCTACCCGGTGTGGCGCGGCGCTTCGGCTGCAGTGAAACCGAGCTGCGGCGAGCGCTTTTCGAAGAGACCGGCGGCATGTACCCGGAGTTGGTGACTCGGTCGGATCTCGAGGTGTTCCTGCCGCCCATCGGCGGCCAGACCATCTATATCTTCGGCGACCCCCGTGGCCTTGCCGATCCGGCCGTGGAACTGACAGCCCGGGTGCACGACGAGTGCAACGGTTCGGACGTGTTCGGATCTGACATCTGCACCTGCCGGCCCTATCTCACCCACGCGATCGAAGAGTGCATCCTGGGGGCGCAGCGCGGCGGGGTCGGCCTGGTCGCCTATTCGCGCAAAGAGGGGCGCGCACTCGGCGAGGTGACGAAGTTCCTGGTCTACAACGCACGCAAACGCCAGGTCGGCGGCGACACCGCCGACCAGTACTTCGCCCGCACCGAATGTGTTGCGGGCGTGCAGGACATGCGGTTCCAGGAACTCATGCCCGACGTCCTGCACTGGCTCGGCATCAGCAAGATCGACCGGTTGGTGTCGATGAGCAACATGAAGTACGACGCGATCACCGGGTCCGGCATCGCGGTCGGTGAGCGGGTGTCGATCCCCGATGCGCTCATCCCCGCCGACGCCCAGGTCGAGATCGACGCGAAGACGGCGGCCGGCTACTACACCCCCGGGGCGGCACCCGACGCCACCGAACTCAGGAAGGTCAAGGGCAGGGGCCTGGACGCATGAACGCGCGCAGCGGTGCGGACTCCGATCTGCGCGCGACGCTGCCGGCCGATGCCGCCGCGATGCTGCGCACCACCGATGCGGTGCGCACCCGGTCTGCGCAACTACTCGACCGGGCCCGTGCGGGTGAATCACGCTGGTTCACGGTGCACGACGACGCGTTGCGCTCTGCTGCCGACGAGGTCACCTCCGTCACCTCCACCCGCTACCCGGACCTGGTGATCCCCTACCACAGCCGGTGGCGTCATTTCGAGGCCGGCGGAGTGGACCGTCGTGCCGAACTCGATCGTCTGCTCGACTCGTCCGGTCGCCACGAACGGGCGCGGGCCATGATCGATGTGGCGGTGATCAGTGTGCTCCTCGACGCCGGCGCCGGAGCCGACTGGAGCTTTGCCGAGCACCGGGGCGACACCACATGTCGGTTCACCCGGTCGGAGGGCCTGGCCGTCGCGAGCTGGCACGGGTTCGTCACCGGGGTGTTCTCCAGCGATCCGGCGCAGCCGCTGAGGGTCGACGCGGCCGGACTGCGTGCGATGACCGAGGACCGCCTGGCCCGGATGCTCCAGGTGAGGCCGGACAATCCGCTGGTCGGTCTGTCCGGCCGAGTGCAGCTGGTGCGCCGCCTCGGTGACGCGCTGGCCGCCCATCCTGACGTGTTCGGCGCTCAGGGCAGACCCGGCGGGCTCTTCGACGCGCTCGCCAAAGCGGGCGATGAAGTCGATGCCGGTGACATCCTGATGCACCTGCTCACCTCCCTGTCGCCGATCTGGCTGTCGGACAACACCATCGGTGCTGAGGCGCTGGGCGACTGCTGGCGCCACGACGCGGTGACAGGTCCCGGCCTGACAGCCGGATGGCTGCCGCTGCACAAACTGTCGCAGTGGCTGACCTACTCGCTGATCGAGCCGTTCAGCTGGGCCGGGGTGACGGTGACCGGAGTGGATGCCCTGACCGGACTGCCCGAGTACCGCAACGGCGGGCTGCTGCTGGACACCGGGGTGCTCCGGTTGCGGGAGCACGGATATGCCATGCGCACCTGGACTCCCGCCGATGAACTCGTCGTCGAGTGGCGGGCACTGACGGTGGCGCTGCTCGACGAACTGGCGCCGCTGGTGCGTTCCCGCTTGGGGTTGACCGCCGCTCAGATGCCGCTGGCCTGCGTGCTCGAGGGCGGCACCTGGGCAGCGGGCCGTGCGATGGCGCAACGCCTGCGTGACGGTCTTCCGCCGCTGGTCATCGCCAGCGACGGCACGGTTTTCTGAAAGGGGCCAGGAGGCTACATGAGCAGCATCAGCGCGGGCGGGGTGCATCTTGTCGAGCACCCCTTGATCCAGCACAAGATCACCCTGCTGCGCCGAAAGGACATTTCCACCAACAGCTTTCGTCGGCTGGTGCAGGAGGTGTCGGTCCTGATGGCCTACGAGGTGTTGCGCGAGATCGCCACGCACGAGGTCGAGATCGAGACTCCGATGGAGCGCACCACCGGCCGGATGATCGACGGCAAGAAGCTGGTGTTCGTGTCGATCCTGCGGGCGGGGACCGGGATTCTGGACGGCATGCTCGAGGTGGTCCCATCGGCCCGCGTGGGTCATATCGGTCTCTACCGGGACCCGAAAACCCTTGTTGCGGTGGAATATTACTTCAAGATGCCCGGCGAACTGCACGAACGCGACGTTGTCGTCGTCGATCCGATGCTGGCCACCGGCCACTCGGCGGTGGCTGCGGTGGACCGACTGCGCGAGCACGACCCGAAGTCGATCAAGTTCGTCTGCCTACTGACCTGTCCCGAAGGTATCGCCGCGATGGCGGACGCCCACCCCACCGTGCCGATCTACACTGCCGCGATCGACCGGCAACTCGATGAGCACGGCTATATCCTGCCGGGGCTCGGCGACGCAGGCGACCGCATCTTCGGCACCAAATAGCACCCACCCAACCAACCCGAAGTGGCTCCCACCGCGGTGGCATGCGCCGTACTGTGAGTTATGGCCATCATCGAAGCTGACCTCCAACCGCAGACGCCGTTCGAGCGGGATGTCGCCGAAACGCAGAGCTATTTCGACAGTCCCCGTTTCGAGGGGATCATCCGTCTCTTCACCGCCCGGCAGGTCGCCGAGCAGCGCGGCACGATCCCCTCCGACTACGCGGTAGCCCGAGAGGCTGCCACGGCGTTCTATCCGCACCTGCGTCGGCTCTACGAGCAGGGCAAGAGCATCACCACCTTCGGCCCCTACTCCCCCGGCCAGGCCGTGGCGATGAAACGGATGGGCATCGAGGGCATCTATCTCGGCGGCTGGGCCACCTCCGCCAAGGGCTCCATCAGCGAGGATCCCGGACCCGACCTCGCGAGCTATCCGCTGAGCCAGGTGCCGGAGGAGGCTGCCGGCCTGGTCCGGGCGCTATTGACCGCAGACCGCAATCAGCAGTACCTGAGGTTGCGGATGACCGACGACCAACGCAAGACGACGCCCGCCTACGACTACCGGCCCTTCATCATCGCCGACGCCGACACCGGCCACGGTGGTGATCCGCACGTGCGCAACCTGATCCGCCGCTTCGTCGAGGCGGGAGTGCCGGGCTACCACATCGAGGACCAGCGGCCGGGAACGAAGAAGTGCGGCCATCAGGGCGGCAAGGTGCTGGTGCCGTCGGACGAACAGATCAAGCGGCTCAACACCGCCCGGTTCCAGCTGGACATCATGCGTGTGCCGGGGATCATCGTCGCACGCACCGACGCCGAGGCGGCGAACCTGATCGACAGCCGCGCCGACGAGCGGGACCAGCCGTTCCTGCTGGGCGCCACCAATCTGAAGATCCCGCCCTACAAGTCGTGCTTCCTGGCGATGATGCGGCGCTTCTACGACCAGGGCCTGACCGAGTTGAACGGTCATCTGCTCTACGCACTGCCCGACGCGGAGTACGCGACAGCGGAGGCATGGCTCGAGCGGGTCGGCCTGCTGACAGTGATCGACGAGACCGCTGCCGGCTGGCAGGACGGCACCGAGCCGTCCGTCGACGCCGCCTTCGACACCGTGGAGTCGCGCTTCGTCGACGCCTGGCAGGAGGAGGCCGGTCTCAACACCTACGGCGACGCGGTGGCCGAGCTTCTGGAGTTCCGCGACCGTGAAGGCGAGCCGTCGGACATGAGCGTCGCGGAGTGGCGCGAGTTCGCCGAACGGGCACCGCTGAATTCGGCCCGGGACAAGGCCAGGGCGTTGGGGGCCGACGTCGCCTGGGACTGTGAGCGGGTCAAGACGCCCGAGGGCTACTACCAGGTGCGCGGCGGAATCCCGTACGCGATCGCCAAGTCGCTGGCGGCAGCCCCGTTCGCCGACATCCTCTGGATGGAGACCAAGACCGCCGACCTGGCCGACGCCAAGCAGTTCGCCGACGCGGTCCACGCCGTCTACCCCGACCAGATGCTCGCCTACAACCTGTCGCCGTCGTTCAACTGGGACACCACCGGCATGACCGACGAGGAGATGCGGGCGTTCCCCGAGGAACTCGGCAAGATGGGGTTCGTCTTCAACTTCATCACCTACGGCGGCCATCAGGTCGACGGGGTCGCCTCCGAGGAGTTCGCGACCTCGCTCCGCCAGGAGGGCATGCTGGCGTTGGCGCGGCTCCAGCGCAAGATGCGACTGGTCGAATCGCCCTATCGCACACCACAAACCCTCGTCGGAGGGCCGCGCAGCGACGCCGCGCTGGCTGCGTCGTCCGGCCGGACGGCGACGACCAAATCGATGGGCAAGGGTTCGACCCAGCATCAGCACCTGGTGCAGACCGAGGTGCCCAAGAAGCTGCTGGAGGAATGGCTGGCACTGTGGAGCGAGCACAACAAGCTTCCCGAGAAGCTCAGTGTGCAGCTGCGGCCCAGGCGCGCCGGCTCCGATGTGCTCGACCTGGGGATCTACGGTGACGGCGCCGACCCGTTGGCCAACGTCGTCGTCGACCCGATCAAGGACCGGCACGGGCGCAGCATCTTGACCGTGCGCGACCAGAACACCTTCGCCGAGCACCTGCGCCAGAAGCGACTGATGGACGTGATCCATCTCTGGCTGATCCATCGGTTCAAGGCCGAGATCGTCTACTACGTCACGCCCACCGAGGACAACATCTACCAAACCGAGAAGATGAAGTCCCACGGGATCTTCAGCGACGTCTACCAGGAGGTGGGCGAGATCATCGTCGCCGACGTGAACAAGGCGCGGATCGAGGAGCTGCTCGCACCCGACCGGGAGGCCCTGACCCGCTTGATCAGCAAGCAGGACTAGCTCAAAACTCGCCGAAACTGTATTCCACGCGCCGATATTCGTCTTTTGGCCGCCTGGAATACAGTTTCGGCGGACGTGGGGTCAGAGGAGTTCGGCGGTGCGGCGGAGCAGACCGCGCCACCGGTCGACCGTGTCGTGATCGGTCACGGTGAACCGTTCGAGTTGAGCGTGATCGGGTCCCGCAGGCATGGGTGCCGCAGGCAGGTGACCGTCGATCGGGATCAGGGAACGGGCTTCGGCGACGATGTCGCCATCGACCAGGGGCCTGTCGGCCGGCCCGCAGGCGAATGGCAGGTCAGGCAGCACCGCCGCAAGTGCGACGTCGCCGGCCTGGCCGATGCTCGTCTGCCCGGTCAGGTTCACCACGCACGGCAACCCGAGCGCCTCCGCGCGGCGCATCGCGCGGCGGACTCCCCCGAGTGGCCCACACCGCAGCACGGCGATGTCGGCGGCTCCGGCATGTCGTCCGGCCTCGGTCAGCAG
>NZ_JBAUJR010000195.1:0-18125 GCF_049683935.1 Mycobacterium sp.
CCGCCCGGGAGCACCGGCACCCCCGCGCCGGCCATCATCGCCTTCGCCGTCAGCTTCGAACCCATCGCGTCGATGGCATCTGGCGGCGGGCCGACGAACACGAGCCCGGCGTCGGCGCAAGCCCGCGCGAAGCCGGCGTTCTCCGAGAGGAATCCATAGCCGGGGTGCACGGCGTCGGCGCCTGTGAGGTGAGCCGCGGCGATGATCCGGTCACCGTCGAGGTAGGTTTCCGCCGGCGAGGAGCCCGGTAGCCGAACGGCCTCATCGGCGTCGTCGACGTGCCAGGCGTCGGCGTCGGCGTCGGAGTACACGGCGACGGTCGCGATGCCGAGTTCGCGACAGGTGCGAAACACGCGCCGGGCGATCTCCCCCCGGTTGGCTACCAGCAGTTTCTTGATCACGGGCATCGCCATCACATCCGGAACACGCCGTAGCCACGCCGGCCACGGATCTCTTCGTTGTGCACCACGGACAAGCAAAAACCGAGAACCGTACGAGTGTCGCGTGGGTCGATGATCCCGTCGTCGTAGAGCCTGCCGCTGTTGGCCAGTGCCACCGACTCCTGCTCGATCTGGCTCTCCACGGCAGCGCGCATCTGGGCGTCGGCTTCTTCGTCGAACGGGAGACCACGGTCAGCGGCCGACTCGCGGGCGACGATCGACAGCACGCCGGCGAGTTGAGCCGGTCCCATGACGGCGGAGCGCGAATTGGGCCAGGCGAACAGGAAGCGGGGCGAGTAGGACCGTCCGCACATCCCGTAATTGCCCGCACCGTAGGACGCGCCCATCACGATCGTCAAGTGCGGGACCGTGCTGTTCGAGACGGCGTTGATCATCTTGGCGCCGTCCTTGATGATGCCGCCCTGCTCGTACTCCGCGCCCACCATGTAACCGGTCGTGTTCTGCAGGAACACCAGCGGCGTGTCGATCTGGTTGGCCAGCTGAATGAACTGGGCCGCTTTCTCGGCTTCCTCGCTGAAGAGAATTCCGCGAGCGTTCGCCAGGATTCCCACCGGGTATCCATGTATCGAGGCCCATCCGGTGACCAGAGAGGTTCCGTAGAGCGGCTTGAACTCGTCGAACGCCGATCCGTCCACGATGCGTGCGAGGACGTCGCGAGGGTCGAAGGGAACCTTGGGGTCCACCGAGGCGATCCCGAGGAGTTCGTCGGGATCCCTTAGCGGGGCGGTCGGCGGCTGGGTTGGACCCGGGCCCCGCTTGCGCCAGTTCAGCCTTGCCATGATGCGCCGCCCGATCCGGATGGCGTCCTGTTCGTCCTCGGCCAGGTAGTCGGCCAACCCGGAGGTGCGGGCGTGCATGTCCGCACCGCCGAGCGACTCGTCGTCGGACACTTCGCCGGTGGCCATCTTCACCAGCGGCGGACCGCCGAGAAAGACCTTGGACCGGTTGCGGACCATCACCACGTAGTCGCACATGCCGGGGATGTAGGCGCCGCCTGCCGTCGAGTTGCCGAACACAAGTGCGAGTGTCGGCAGCCCCAGCGCGCTGTGCTGGGTGAGATCGTGGAACAGCTGGCCGCCGGGCACGAAGATCTCGGCCTGCGTGGGCAGGTCCGCCCCGCCCGACTCGACGACGTTGATGATGGGCAGCCGGTTCTCGCGGGCCACCGCCATGCCCCGGAACACCTTGCGGAAGGTGTAGGGGTTCGAGGCTCCGCCGCGCACTGTCGGGTCGTGCGCGATGATCATCGACTCGACGCCTTCGACGATGCCGATGCCGACCACAACGCTGCCGCCCACGGGGAACTTCGTGCCCCACGCCGCGAACGGACACAATTCCAGAAAGGCGGTGTCGGGGTCGAGCAGCAGCTCGACGCGCTCGCGGGCCAACATCTTTCCGCGCCTTCGGTGCCGGGCGACGTACTTCTCGCCGCCGCCCCCGTTGGCCAGCGCCAGCTGGTCGGCGATCGTGTCGAGCTGCGCGATGAGTCCCTCGCGATTCTCGAGGTATACCGGTGCGCGGGTGTCGACCCGGTCGGGCAGGACGTCAACCAACTTTTCCTCCAGGTGACATCGACGTCGATCGCTGACACGTTACGTTAGCCGCTACTAACATCCGATGACAACGGGGTCGGCGCGGCAGGTCATGCCTTCCCGCCCGTACGGTCACCGCAGGGGCGCCCAGACGACTCAGCCGGAACAGCGCGAGGTGGGGCGGGGCCATTTCGTCATCTTCCGCCGAAAGTCGGGGGGCGTCGCTCGGTGAAGGCGCCGAAACCCTCCCGGCCGTCCGGAGTGGCCAAGAGGTCCGCCACCGCGTCGCGCTCGTGTTCGATACCGTCGGACGTCGACAAGTTGGCCGTCTGCAGCAGCAGGGACTTGGTGGTCGACGCGACTTGTGCTGCGCCGGTGGCCAATTGCTCTCCGATAGCACCTGCCGTCTCGAGCAGCGCGCCGGCGCCGCTAAGCCGGTTCACCAGCCCCAGGCTGTGGGCCCGCTCGCCGTCGATGACGGTGCCCAGCATCAGCATCTCGGTGGCCACCCCGACGGGGATGAGCCGCGGCAACCGCTGCGTACCACCTCCGCCAGGGAGCACGCCGAGTTTGGCCTCGGGCAGCCCGAGCCGGGCCTCGGGTGTCGCGACCCTCAGGTCGCACGCCATTGCGAGTTCGAGCCCTCCGCCCAACGCACTGCCGTGGATCGCAGCGATCACCGGCAGCGGGCTGGCGACGAGGACGTCGAGGGCGTCGGTGAAGCCATGGATGAAGTCCGCGAAATCGTCACGGCTACCGAAGGCTTTGATCTCTTCGATGTCGGCGCCCGCGCAGAACGCCCGGCCTGCCCCGTGTATGACCACCGCGCGCACAGACCTCTGCGACTCCGAGGTGCGCAGGGCTTCGGCGAGATCGATGTAGGTCTGGCTGCCGATAACGTTGAGCCGGTCGGCGCCGTCGAGTTCAACCCAGGCCACCGCGTCCACGACGCGGGTGGCGATCCTGGTGGCCACGGGTCACTCAGCCGTGATCGCACCCAGGTTGGTGAAGTCGGGCGCACGCTTCTCGCGGTGCGCGGCGAGGCCTTCCCGGACCTCCGGACCGCCGAAGCCGATGAACTCCAACCCGAGGGACGTCTCGAATGACGGCCCGAACACCCGGAACCACTGATTGAGGCTGTGTTTGGTCCAGCGGATCGCCGTTGGTGCGCCGGCGGCGAGGCTGGTCGCGATCCGGGTCGCCTCGGTCAGGACGTCGTCGTCGTCGACGCACTTGGACACCAGGCCGATGCGCTCGGCTTCCTCGCCGAGCAACGTCTCACAGGTGAGCAGGTAGTACTTGGCCTTGGCCATACCCGCCATCAGCGGCCAGCAGATCGCGGCGTGGTCACCGGCGGCGACCCCGAGACGGGTGTGGCCGTCGATGATCTTGGCGGTGCGTCCGACGACGGAGATGTCGGCCAGGATCGCTACGACCAGACCGGCGCCCACCGCGGGCCCGCGAACCGCGGAGATCACCGGCTTGCTGAAGCTCACCATGTTCATCACCAGATCGCGTGCCTCGCGCATGATTCGGACCCGGCTGGGGTAGCTGTTGATCATGTCGTCGAGCAGGTCGAAGTTGCCGCCCGACGAGAACGCCTTGCCCTCGCCGCGGACCAGCACGGCACGGACGTCTTCGTCCTTGTCGATGGCGGGCCACATGTCGGCGAGGTCGCGGTGCATCTGGGGATTGACGGAGTTCAATCCGGGGGCGTCCAGCACGATGTGGAGAACACCGTCAGCGGCCGGTTCAAAGCGCAGGCTGGGAAAGTCGTCGTAGCTCATCATCGAGTGTTCCTTTGCATCGTCAAGAATGGCTACCCCGCGTCGGTTGGGGAGTAGCGGCCACCGATGAGGACTCCGAGGCTTCTCTCATCGCGCCCTCGAAATGGTAACGAACCTTGGACCGGCCGTGGTCGGATCACGGGCGGCGGCCTCAGCGCTCAGTTGTCGGCCTCGACGAAGTCCGCGCCGCGGATCAGCCGGACCGGAGTGAACACCAGCACCTCTTCATCGCGCTGGTTGCGGACGCTGACCGTCGCGGTGACGACACCCCGGCCCGGCTTGCTCGACGGGCGTGACTCCGTGACGGTGCAGATGGCGAGCAGGGTGTCACCGACGTACACCGGTCGCTTGACCCACAGTTCCATGTGCATGAAGGCAAGGCCGGTGCCGTTGAGGAAGTTGGACTGCACGATCAACCCTTCCGCAATGCAGTAGATCAGAGCGCCGGGGACCAACCGACCTCGGTACCCGCCGGCGGCGGCGTGCGACGCGTCGTAGAACAACGGCTCGTTGAACCCGCCGAGGTTGACAAACGTCATGAGGTCGGATTCCGTGACGGTGCGCTTCGCGGTCTTGAAGCGAAAACCTGGCGTCATTTCTTCCCAAGTCCTGCCGCGAACCAGTGGTTCGACCTCGGAGCTGGACAGGTGGGCTGAGTTCATGAGAGGCCTTTCGTCGAGGCGCTGACACTGCAAACGATCGGTATGAGGGGCCAGCAGCTCAGCCACCGGTTGGCGCAGAGCCGGGGACATCACGTCGAGGTGGTCCGAAATCAGACATCGCAACACCCCGACATCACAACACCGGGTACGCGCAGTTTCGCCAACTGTGAGGAACGTACTCCGCTGCGGACCGTTGATTCCAGATACTTGCAGATGACTTCGCATTGCCGCGCGGACGCCCGTTCGCGCCACTCGTTCTGGACGGAAGTGTTCTCATGTTCCCAGTAACCAACTGTCTGCTGCCATCAGGCCGGTAAGGTTAATACCCGATAACTTACGGGCGCGGCGCCATCGGGTGTGTCATTGCACGCCCGCACGAGCGGTGAGGAGGAAGTGCAATGTATCTCACTCAGGGCGTGCACAGGGCGTTGCAGCAACATCCCGACCGCCTCGCCACCATCGACGGGGACCGGACACGGACCTATGAGCGATCCGCGAAGCGAATCGCAAAGCTGGCGAGCGCATTACGGCAAATCGGGGTGAACCGGGGAGACCGCGTCGGCATGCTTGCGCTCAACTCCGATCGATATCACGAATACCTGCTAGCGGTGCCTTGGGCGGACGCCGTACTCAACCCGATCAACATCCGGTGGAGCCCTGCAGAGATCGGCTACGCCTTACGTGACTCCCAAACCGACGTCCTCTTCGTCGATGACGCCTTCAGTCCGGCTGTACCGGCGCTTCGGGCGTCGTATCCCGACCTGCACACCGTCGTTCACTGCGGAACCGCCCCTACGCCGGAAGGGACGTATTCCTATGAGGAACTCATCGCCAGCGGTGAAGTAATCGATGACGTGCGACGCTCTGGCGATCAATTGGCCGGTGTGTTTTACACCGGCGGCACCACGGGTTTACCCAAGGGCGTGATGCTCAGCCACGCCAACCTCATGACGTCGGTGCTGGGAATGCTCAGCGTGGGGAGCTTTCTCAGTCCGGAGGGCCGGCTGCTTCACGTCGCGCCGCTGTTCCATCTCGCGGACTTGGCCGCCTGGGCGGGCCAGACCACCCTTGGCGGAACCCACGTGATGCTCTCGACGTTCGATCCGACTGCCATCCTTGACACCATCGAACGTCAGCAGGTCACCGACGCACTGCTGATCCCGACCATGCTGCAGATGGTCGTCGACCACCCGGCCGTTGGAGAATACGACCTTTCCAGCCTCCAAAACGTGATGTACGGCGCGTCGCCGATCCCTGAGGCGGTGCTGTCGCGGGCGATGAAGACCATGGGCTCGGCGCGGTTCATGCAAGGTTATGGAATGACAGAACTGTCCCCGCTGGCGACGGTCCTGCGCCCGGAGGACCACGATCATCCGGAATTGCTGCGTTCGGCAGGCCGCGCCGCGCCCTGTGCCGAAGTCAAGATCTTCGACGCCGACGATCGAGAGGTGCCGCTGGGACATACCGGCGAGATCGTCGCGCGCGGCGGCAACGTGATGCTCGGTTACTGGAATAAGCCTGACGAGACCGCGAACGCGCTGCGGAATGGGTGGATGCATACCGGCGATGCCGGTTACATGGACGAGCGAGGTTATGTGTTCCTCGTCGACCGCATCAAGGACATGATCATTTCGGGTGGCGAGAACGTCTACTCGACTGAGGTCGAGAACGCTCTTTCCCGGCACCCCGCGGTGTCGGCGTGCGCGGTCATCGGCGTCCCGGACGAGACCTGGGGCGAACGCGTTCACGCGGTCGTCGTCTTGGCCGAGAGCTCTTCGGTGACAGCCGAGGAGTTGCGGGGTTTCTGCAAGACCCAGATCGCGGGATACAAAACGCCCCGTACCGTCTCGTTCGTCGGTGCGCTTCCACTCTCAGGGGCTGGAAAGGTACTGAAACGCGAACTCCGCGAACGGTTCGGCGGAGATCGCTCCAGCACTGTCGGAGGTCGATAGGTGCTTGTGCGCGAGCCCGGCCGAGCTCGGCCCCGCTGGCCTCGGACCATGTCCCCGCAAACGGACTCGTCGGCGCACTCAGCGTCGCGTCGCCACGGTGATCGGCCGGGCGTAGCGCAAGTGACAAGCCGGGTGTAGCGCAAGTGACAATAGGGATTGGGTGGTCAAGATGACCGAACAACGGCCGGTGAAAGTCGCAATAATCGGTGCGGGCATGTCTGGGTTGTGCATGGCGGTCAAGCTCCAGGACGCCGGCATCGACTCCTACACCATTTTCGAGAAAGCCGAAGAAGTCGGGGGAACCTGGCGCGACAACACCTATCCGGGGCTGACGTGCGACATCCCGTCGCGGTACTACTCCTACTCGTTTCGGCCCAACCCGAACTGGTCCCACTTGCTGCCGCCGGGCCCTGAGATCCAGGCCTACTTTCAGCAGGTCGCCGACGAACGGGGTATTGAGGGGCACATCAAGTTCGGCACCGAGGTCCTCTCTGCGCGGTACGACGACGGGCGCTGGCTGCTCACCTCCACCGACGGCGAAGAGACATTCGACGTGCTCGTCACCGCGACCGGCGTGCTGCGGGTGCCACGCTATCCGGACATTCCCGGGGAAGCCGATTTTGCCGGGCCGGTGTTTCACTCCGCCAGATGGGACCACTCGGTTTCATTGGCCGACAAGCGGATCGGGCTCATCGGGACGGGCTCAACAGGCATACAGATCATTGCCGCACTCGGCGGCAAGGTCAATCGGTTGACGGCCTTCCAGCGCACTGCGCAGTGGGTCTTTCCGCTGCCCAATCCGCGGTATTCACCGGTGATCCGCGCAGCTCTGACGCGTTGGCCGGTCCTCAACCGCCTGAGCTATCGGTTCTGGGGCTTGGTGGTCCGGCACCTGTTCGGTCGCGCGCCGATCCGTCCTGGAGTTTACCGCCGCCTGGTTCAGACGTTATGTCGATGGAACCTGCGCCTTTCGGTGCGCGACCCACAGTTGCGCGCGAGACTCACCCCGAATTACCAGCCGATGTGCAAACGACAAATCATGGCTTGGGGCTTCTACCGTGCTGTCCAGCAACCCGGTGTAGAGGTGGTGTCCGAGGCAATCGACCACATCGAGCCTCTCGGCGTCGTCACCACCGACGGTGTGTTGCACGAACTTGACGTGCTCGTCTATGCCACAGGGTTCGACGCCCGGGCCTACGTGCGTCCGCTGACGGTGATTGGCGAGCATGCGGTAACCCTGGACGAGGCGTGGGCAGATGGCCCCACGGCGTACCGGTCGGTCGCGGTTCCAGGATTCCCGAACTTGTTCATGCTGATGGGCCCGCATTCGCCGATCGGGAACCAGTCGCTGGTACCGATAGCCGAGGACCAGGCCGATTATGTGATGTGGTGGATCAACCGGATCCGTGAGGGCAGCATCGTCTCTGCCGCGCCCACAGAGCTGGCCACGAAGGAGTACAACGACAGCATGAAGTCGGCTATGCCGCAGACGATCTGGGTGACCGGTTGCAACAGTTGGTACCTCGGCAAAGACGGGCTTCCGGAATTGTTCCCATGGACACCCGAGCGCCACAGCGAACTATTGCGTACCCCTGAGCTGGCAGATTTCGACGTCCGATGAGGTCCGCGTTCGCACGTGGAGATCGCCAAGGACCGCATGACATTTCGGCGGACGACTCGCCGCTTCGCAGTGGGCGGCCGGCGAATCGCGTAGGGCGCCGTGCCGATCGCAGGAGAACCGACATGGCGAGCGCCTCATGCATTCGCCGGTGACCGTGAAAGACGCCGGGTTCGGCGTGATGCTGCCCAGTTTCGATCCCTTCCGGCTTGGCGCTCCGCCGCTATTGGCCGCCGCCCGCCTCGCCGAAGACCTCGGGTTCGACTCAGGTTGGGTCGGCGATCATCTGAGCTTCCACCCGCCGGTGCTGGAACCGTGCGGGGCACTCGCGGCCGTCGCTGCCGTCACTCGACGGCTGGTGCTGGGCACCGGTGTGCTGCTCCTACCGATGCGCAATCCGGTATGGACAGCCAAGCAGCTCGGGACGGTCGCCGCGCTCGCGCCCGAACGCCTGATCGTGGGCGTCGGCGCAGGTGGTGAGAACCCAGCGGAGTTCGAGGCCGCCGGGTATCCCGTCGCGCAGCGTGGTCGCAGGCTCGACGAGGCCATGTTGGTCCTCGATGCGCTACTGCGCGGAGAAACTGTGGACCACCCGGGTCCATTGCTTCCGGTGCGTTCCCCCAAGCTGGAGCCGGTGCCATCCTCTCGCCCACCGCTGGTGGTCGGCGGCCGATCCACACACGCGGTGCGGCGCGCTGCTCGGCTCGCCCAAGGCTGGCTCGCGGTGTGGCTGAGTCCCCGTCGAGTGCGTGCGGCGGTGGAAGATCTGCGGGCGCATGCCGAGGAGTTCCGCAGGCCGGTGTGCACGACGGTCATGTTGTCGTTCGTGCACGTCACCGATGACGTGGAAGCGGGTCGTGCCGAGCTTCAACGATTCGTCGCAGGTCAGTACGGCATGCCCGTCGAAGCAATCGAGAAGTGGTGTGTGATCGGAAGCGAAACCCGAGTGGCAGACATGCTCGCGGAGTTCCGTGACGCCGGCGCTGAGTCATTCGTGATGCTGCCGACCTCTGCGAACGTCCTGGCTCAGTACGAGCGCCTCGCCGCGGTTCGCGAGAAGTTCGCGATGTAGGTCTGACGAGTCGACGCCTCAGGCGAACTCGCAGGTCGCTACGGAGCGAATTCTCGCCCAAGCAGGTGGCGGGCGACGACCAATTTGGCGACCTGCGCGGTTCCATCGGCGATTTCGAATGCCAACACGTCGCGCAGTCGCTGCCCCTGCAGACTGTCGGTTCCCCATCCAGCGTGACCGAAGGTCAGCAACGCCTGGTGTACGACCTCACCCGCGGTCTTGGGCGCGAACCACTTCGCCATGTTCGCGGCCACCGTGTGATCCAAGCCCTGGTCCTTTCGCCACAGCGCCTCGTAACAGATGTGACGCGCCCCGGCCAGCCTGGTGGCCTGCTCGACCAGCGGGAACGCCACGCCCTGGTGGCGACCGATCGGACCGCCGAAGGCCTGCCGCGTTCGCGCGTACTGCAGTGCGTCGTCGAGTGCTGCCTGGGCGATGCCGACGCACATCAGGCCGATCACCGCCCGCGAGTAGTCGAAGCCCTGCATCACCGACACGAATCCGGCGCCCTCCTGCCCGATCAGCTCGTCGCGACCCACCTTCACCCCGTCGAAATGCAGCGACGCACGTCCGATGGCCCGGCCGCCGTGGTCGTCGAGCGCGGTTCGCGCGACCCGCTCGTCGTTGAGGTCGACGTAGAACGCGCTGACCCCGCGGGCCCCGGGCCCTCCGGTGCGCGCGAAGACCACTCCGGTGTCGGCCGACATCCCCATTGAGATCGACGTCTTCTCACCCAGCAGCCGCCAGCCTGCCCCGTCGGGTTGTGCGCGCAGCGACAGGTTGGCCGCGTCGGACCCGTGCTCTGGCTCGGTGAGCACCAGCGCCGACAGAGCAGTGCCATCGGCGATCGCAGGTAACCACCGCCCCAGTTGCTCCTCGCTGGCATTACCGACCAAGATGTCGGCGTTGAGAGCAGCGATCAGCAGGATGTAACAGGCGTTGATGTCAGCCCGCGAGATCTCCTCGGCTGCTATGCCGGTGGTGACGGCGTCGGCCCCCTGGCCGCCGAAACGCTCCGGAATGCGCAGGCCGGTCAAGCCCATCGCCGCCATCTGGCGAGGTAGCTCCGGGCGCATCCGCGCGGCCCGGTCGTCGGCCTGGTATTGCGGAGCGAGCACCCGCTCAGCGAAGGTGGCGATCTCACGCCGGAAGGCCTCTTGGTCTTCGTCGAAGGCATAGTGCACGTGCGGCTCCCTGGATGCGCTGCTCGGGCGACGGAACGATGTCATCAAGTTAGCCCTGCGGACGACGTTTCAAAGGCTAATCCCCGAGAGGGAGAGATCTCGTGGACACCGCTCGTCAGCGTGCGAGGACTTGAAAGCCTTCCCATGCTTGCCGGCGGTCGGCATGGGGATCGTGCTCCATCCGCGAAGCGCGATCGAAGACCAGCACCGGACGGGCGTCGCTGGTGTAGCGCGGCCAGCCGTCTCCAGGGACTCCGGTGCGGGCGAAAGCAACCCAGCGCCCTTGCATGTCGTCGCTCACGCGCATGGCCGAGCGGCGATCGGCTCCGGCGCTGAGAAGCCGACCGAGGGGCGTGCGGTAAGCGTCGAACACCGCAAGAAGCTCGGTCGCATGGGTGGCACCCAGACCGGCCCATTGCAGAGTTCGCGGGGCGAAGTCATATCGGTACAGATATGTGGGGGCGTGCCGACTGTGAGAGTCCGCGAGCTGCCACAGTGTCGATCCGAATGTGAAGTCGGCCCCCAGCCGGATACAGGCATCTGGGGCTGGATACTCGGGGTAGGCAGCGGTAATACGCTCGCGATAGGTGGGTTCCGCCCCCGCCAGTAACGCTTCGATCTTCGCTTCGTTCAGCGGAAGGAGTTTGAGGAAGCGAGTGAACAACCGGCCCTCGTCGGCGTTCGTACCGACGATCAGCGGCACACGGTACGCCTTGCCTTTGCGCATCGCTTGAATGGGCTCGAGCGGTAGATAGTCGGTTCCGAAGGTGCATCCCACCGGGTAACCGCCGGCAAGGTCCGATGCGCTGGTGGTGAGCAGGCGATCGAATGCCTTCACCAGTTGAGCCGGACGCGCCGCCAGCAGTTGGCGGGCGGGCTCCCGCTCCTCAGCGCCGAGAATGGATGCGAACTTGACGGCGAACTCCGCGGCCAACGCCTTGGAGCGGGATAGCGCGCCGGCCGGACTTTGTGAGATCGCCCGGGCGAAAAGGCCTTTAGCCGCTGGCACAGCCAACAATGTGGTAACGGCATGCGCGCCCGCGCTCTCTCCGAATATCGTCACGTTGTCGGGATCGCCGCCGAATGCCGCGATGTTTTCGCGTACCCAGCTGAGCGCCGCCACCAGGTCACGCAAGTAGAGGTTGTCGTCAATACGGATGTCTGCCGTGGACAGCGACGACAGGTCGACCGCCCCCAGCGCGCCGAGGCGGTAGTTCGCCGATACATACACGCAACCGGTGCGGGCAAGCGACGCACCATCATAGATCGGTGTCGCGGAACTACCGAGGAAGTACGCCCCGCCGTGAATGAAGAACATCACGGGCAGAGGTCGGTCCGAGCCGCCCTCGGGGGCAACGACGTTGAGGGTGAGGCAGTCCTCGCTCATTGGCTGGAACTTGCCGGGACCGACGATGGTGTACCGGCGGGGCTGCGGAGCGCAGTAGCGGAATCGGTGACATTGTCGAACGCCATCCCACGGCTCGACCGGCTGGGGAGCCTTGAACCGCAAGGCGCCGACCGGTGGCTTGGCGTAAGGAATGGAACGCCAGCGATTGACGCCGTCCCGCGTGAATCCTTCGATGGCGCCCGAGGCGATTTCCGTGCGGACTGTCTTCGCTGGCATTTCTCGACAATAGCGAATGAGCATTCACAATAGCGTCCGGGCGTGATTTAGAGACGTGTCGTGTCCGACAGAGCGGACCCCGCGGCCGGGTCTGGCCCATCGACGACTCCTCGGGGTGGTTCAGCACCGCGCGTGCGGTCATCGGCTACGGAGGAATTTGACCTGTCTCCCGTTGGCCCGTGCCGGGAAGTGTCTACGCAGGTCCTGCTTCACCCACAGTTGCCACCGGTGCGCACGGTTCAGTGGTCGAGTAGTCCGTAGCGCCCGGCCAGCGCGGCGGCCTCGATCCGGTTCCGGGCACCGATCTTCTGAATCAAGCTTGCGACCATTCTCTTGGTGGTTCGCTCGCTAACGTGCATTCGAGCAGCGATTGCGTTGATCTCCAGCCCCTGCGCCAATAGGCTCCAGAGCTTGATGAGGTGCTCGCCGAGATTATCTAGTATTTCGTCATCTGGACTGTGGTTGCTGACGAGAAGCCGGTCCAGCAGCTCGGGGTTTACGACCTTCATGCCGGTGGCGATGACCAAGAGCGGCGCCACCAGTGCGTCTGCGTCGGAGGTCTTCTGCAGGAATCCGTCTGCTCCCGCTCGCAGAGCTCGCTCAGCCAGCGACAGGTCGTCGGTGCCGGACAACGCCAATATACCCGTCGACGGGTAAGCGCCACGTAGTGCTGTGATGGCGTGCACCCCGCCGCGTGGTGGCAGGGTCAGGTCGATTGTGGCGATGTCCGCGCGGTGTTTGCCGACTAACGGGACGGCGTCCTCGCTGCTGCTGCCTATTGCTGCGACGTGGAACAGACTGTCGGCCCTGGAGGTCAAAAGCAATTGCAAACCCTGTGCAAAAAGGGCGTGGTCGTCCACGATGACTACGACGAAAGGCGCCGGGCGCGAGGTCAATCCCGTCATATCTACCTTTCCGCGGAAGCTGTGGATACCACGTGCTAGAACGCTGTGTCGAGGCCGGAGGATTGGGTAACGAAATGAACAACAATCTCACCACGATCGGTGGCGGCGCGGTTCAGTGGCGCGAACCCGAACGGGTCATCGCCGTATTAAGAGTTCTGGTGGTCGTCAGTCTTGCCTTGCTGGTTGCCTTTGGTACGCCCGTCAACCGGACGTATTTGACGTTCGGTTGTATTCTCATCGGGTTGGCCGGGGTGTACGCGATTTATGTACTCCGCGCAAATCTTCGTGGTCGTCCGCTGTCACAGGGCTGGATGACGGCCGTCGACGTAGCACTCACGGTGTTGCTCACGGCGGCGACCGGGGGGGCGTCCAGCATGGTTGTTGCGTTGATTCCGTTAGCGGTGGTGGCCAGTGCCGTTCGGCAGGGTTTAAAGTCCGCGATGCTCGCGGCTCTTGGCACGGGCGCGTTGTTTGCTGCGGTAACGCTGGCCGTGAGCCGTCCAGAGATTTCTCTGCATCACCGGATCGAGGTCGCCCTTTGGTGGTGCTGCTATTTCGTTGCCTTTGCCGTGCTCACCGGATCTCTGCGACGCGTGCTCGACCGTGAGCACGAGCGCACCGTGCGCGCCAAGGCCGAGGTGATGGCAGAGCATGCCGAGGCTGCCGAGGAAAGGGATCTGCGGGCACGCCTACTCGAGGTGCAGCGGCTGCGTGAAGAAGGTCTGCGGGTGCTGCTGCATGAGTTTCGTACTCCTGTGTCGTCCCTGGCGGCGCTGGCACGATCATTGACTGTGCCCGGCCGATTGGACGCCGAGCGCAGGGACGAGGCGATCAACTTGGTGGCGGCGCACGCTCGCCACCTAACGGACATGCTCGACGGCCTCGCTGACCTCGCTATTGAGACAGGGAATCCGCGGGGAATCCCGAGAATCCGCCGGACCTTCGTGCAGGACCTGGCGCAAGCATCATTGACCTCAGCGGGTATACCCGCTGAGCACAGCACAGTCTCCCTCGAGCCGTCGGGTGCGCTGATCTACTGCGACGAGCACCGCGTGCGCCGAATCATGACGAACTTGCTCGAAAACGCCCACCGTCACGGGAGCAGCCGTGTGGTCGATCTTCGCATTGTCTGCACTCGGTCCTCGCTGACGCTGGAAGTGGGCGATCGCGGCCCTGGACTGCTGACCGCCAAGCACACGTCGGCAATCCTTGGGCGCGCCAGCTCCGACGAGCGCGCCCCGGTTGAGGGCTTGGGGCTGTGGATCGTAGAGCAGCTAGTGAGTGCGCTGGGCGGCACATCTTCGCTTGAGCCTCGTGAGGGGGGCGGCCTGCTAGCCCGGGTGGTAATTCCTCTCAGCTGATTCTGCGATGGTTTTTCATTGGCTGCGGTGCGACGGTATGCGCACGAGACGCGGTTGGCCCGCATGGGCCAGAGTTGGCACGGATGCCCCGCGCAGTGAACCGGGTCACTTGTGCAGGCTAGATGCAGCACAGAACACAAAGGTGGGCAACGCGAACGACGAAAGCCCACGTACCCAAACGGTGAAACGCCGGTGAGACCCGCCACAGCGTTCGGGCGCCTCTGTGTGGGCCGGGTCATCGACATTGAGGAGCAACAGTGAACAAGACTTCTGTGGCCGTTAGCGGACCCGATTCGGAAGCCGCTCATGCGGTCGCTCTGGAGGACATCGATGTCAGCGATCCGGAACTGTACCGTAACTACACGTGGCAACCGTATTTCAAGCGTCTACGGGAAGAGGATCCGGTCCACTTCTGCAAGGACAGCATGTTCGGCCCATACTGGTCGATCACGAAGTTCGCCGATATCATGAAGGTAGATACCTCTCCTGAGAACTTTTCCTCGGAGGCGAAGTTCGGGGGCATCACCATCATGGACGATAACGCGGCGGCCAGCCTGCCGATGTTCATCGCGATGGACCCACCCAAACACGATGCGCAGCGCCTGGCGGTCAGTCCGATCGTGGCGCCGGACAACCTTGCCAACATGGAGTCGGTTATCCGGGAGCGCACCGCGGGTTTGCTGGACAGTTTGCCTCTCAACGAGACCTTCGACTGGGTCCAGAATGTGTCGGTCAACTTGACCACACAGATGTTGGCGACCTTGTTCGACTTTCCCTGGGAGGACCGCGCCAAGTTGACCCGTTGGTCGGATGTGACGACGGCCATTCCCGGTGCGGGCTTGATCGAGTCCGAGGAACAGCGGATGGGCGAATTGCTCGAGTGCGCCGCTTACATGACAGGGCTGTGGAACGACCGCGTCAACGCGGAACCGCGTAACGACCTCATCTCGATGATGGCGCATTCGCCGGCAACCCGAAACCAAACACCGGAAGAGTTTTTGGGCAACATCCTATTGCTGATCGTCGGCGGTAACGACACCACCCGCAATTCGATGACGGGCGGCATTGTCGCTCTCAACGAGTTCCCAGATGAGTATCGCAAACTGTCCGGCAACCCTGCCCTGGTCAGTTCCATGGTGCCCGAGATCATCCGTTGGCAGACTCCGCTGTCACACATGCGCCGCACCGCTTTGACCGACACCGAGCTCGGCGGGAAGTCGATCCGCAAGGGCGACAAGGTCGTCATGTGGTACGTGTCGGGTAACCGCGATCCAGAGGCAATCGAGAATCCAGATGCCTTCATCATCGATCGTGCCCGGCCGCGCCATCACCTGTCATTCGGATTTGGGATTCACCGCTGTGTCGGCAACCGCCTGGCCGAGTTGCAGTTACGAATCGTATGGGAGGAGCTTCTCAAGCGTTGGCCCGATCCGATGCAGCTCGAGGTCGTTGGAGCGCCGTCCCGAGTGCCGTCGCCGTTCATCAAGGGATACGAGTCCCTGCCGGTGCGCATCAACGTCTGATGCGGCGAGTTCGAGGAGATGACCCGAGATGATCCAAACCGTCCTCGTCGTCGGCGGGGGTCAAGCCGGTGGGCAGGCAGTGGCCAGCCTGCGGTCAAACGGGTTCGACGGACGGATCGTTCTCATCGGCGCGGAGTCGATGTTGCCCTACCAACGGCCCCCGTTATCCAAGGCATTCCTGGCCGGCTGCCTACCGGTGGAGCGACTGTTTCTTCGGCCATCGGCGTTCTATGAGAAGGCTCGGGTCGACGTGATGCTTGGGGTCTACGTCATCGGGATGGATGCTAGCCATCGACGGGCGACGCTCGACGATGGACGCGAACTCGAGTTCGATCGCCTGGTGCTGGCTACCGGTGGCCGGCCCCGCCCCTTGTCCTGCGCTGGCTCGGATTCTCCGACACTGCATTACCTGCGCACTGTGGCCGACGTCGAGGGCATCCGTGCGAAGTTGCGGCCAGGGGCGCGGCTGGTGCTGATTGGCGGGGGCTACATCGGTCTCGAGATTGCCGCCGTCGCGGCGAAAATGGGATTGCTGGTGACCGTCCTGGAGGCCGAGCCCACGGTGCTGGCCAGGGTCACCTGTCCGGACGTGGGCCAGTTCTTCGAAGCCGAACATCGCCGCGCCGGGGTCACGATTCGATGCGCGGCGACAGTGACGGGCATCGAGCAAGTCGGGTCAGCGGCGCGGGTCCTGACCGCCGCCGGTGAGAGCTTCGCCGCCGATCTGGTTATTGCAGGTATCGGACTGCTCCCGAATGTCGAGTTAGCCTCGGCTGCGGGTGTGACGTGCGACAACGGTATCGTCGTCGACGAGTTCTGTCAGACCTCTGAACTCGGAATATACGCTGCAGGTGACTGCACACAGCACCCAAGCGAGGTCTACGGGTGCCGACTGCGACTGGAGTCGGTGCACAATGCGATCGAGCAGGCGAAGACCGCCGGCGCGGCGATCTGCGGTAGTGCCAAACCTTATCGCCAAGTGCCCTGGTTCTGGTCGGATCAGTACGATCTGAAGTTGCAGACCGCTGGCCTGAACCGCGGTTATGACCAGGTAGTGATTCGTGGCGACCCCCACACCAGATCGTTCGCAGCGTTTTACTTGCGCGATGGGCGAATGCTGGCCGTGGATGCGATCAATCGGCCGGTCGAGTTCATGGCGGCCAAGGCGCTGATCGCAGAACACGCCGTCATTGACGTAGACGTACTCGCCGATGATCGCATCCCGACCCCGGCGCTGGCCCATCGATAGACCCGCTCGACTGGCTGCTGCACTTTCTCCACTATCCAACCGACACCGGCGACCGTAGTCGCCCTCGCTGCAAAGGACTGAAATGACCAAGATCACATACGTAGACCACAACGGAGCATCTAGAACCGTCGATGGGATCGACGGCGAGTCTCTGATGGAAACCGCAGTATCGAACATGGTGCCGGGCATCGATGGTGACTGCGGCGGTGCGTGTGCCTGCGCCACCTGCCACGTGCACGTCGAAGCCGACTGGCTCGACAAACTACCGCCGATAGAGCACACCGAAAAGTCCATGCTGGAATTCTGCGAAGGCGCCGACGAGACGTCTCGGCTGGGTTGCCAGATCAAGATCGGCCGGGCTCTCGACGGCATAGTGGTCAGCACTCCAGTTGCTCAGCACTGATTAGGTGGACTTGGGCCGGCGCAGCGGTGAGGTGCGGGTAACAGCACCGGATTGCGTCGTCGGCGCGAAGCGGCAGATGAGCGGCGGGCGCGGGGTGGAAGATGCCGTGATGGCGCGCTCGACGGGGGGATCAGCATCTCGATTGAGCGTGACTGTGGCGCGCGGCTGTTCATTACTGACAACGAGATTGGTGGAGGTTGATGATGGCGGTGTTGAAGGATGAGGAGGAGGTCTATACCTTTCCGGCTGGAATCCTTCGGCGGGGCTCGAAGAAGCAGGGGCTGGCGGATAAGGTCGTGAATTCGGGTGTGGTGTCGCGGGTGCATTACACCGATCCGGACGCCGTGGTGACCGTGGACATGCCGAGCAAGGTGGTGCAGATGGGAGCGGGCAGTACCGCGGTGCCCAATGTCGAGCAGCTCATGTCGGCCGACATGAGGAGCAAGTTTCGGTTGGGAACGTGAACCTGACGATTGCGACGGACAAGGGAACGGTGCTCGCGAAGGGTCCGGCGGCGAATTGATCAAAATCATCCCGCAGGCCAAGAACCTGTTCCCGGAGTAACCGGTGCTGTTTCAGAATCAGAATTGGCAGGATCTCATTGGTGCGGAGACCGCCGCCCAACCGCCGGCTGCAGGTTGGGGGTGGGATGAAGAGCACCCTGCCCGGCAAGTTCGACAAGAAGAAGTTGCGCCGCCAGTACGCCGATGGTGATCTCGCCGTCGAGACACTGGCGTGAATCATCAATTTACTGCGACCGAAACACCGACGTTTAGGGAGACACATATGAAG
>NZ_JBAUJR010000196.1:0-1685 GCF_049683935.1 Mycobacterium sp.
CGCTAGGCCTTCGCGGCCGTTGAGGGGTGCGCGCCGCCGCCCAGGCGCGGTGGCCATGTCGGCCACGAGCAGCCCGACCGCCACAGCTGAGCCCGACTCCCAGCCCTCGCCGATCCCGGTGCAGGGGTCGCCGTAGTCGGCGGGGGACAGCGTGACCAGCTCCTGCTTGACCGTGAAGGCGTCCAGCAGCGCATCGAGCAGCACGTCGCGGACGCCCTCGGCGAGCATGCCGGCGACGTCCGAGGTCATAGGGGAGAGCACGTCGAGCAGGAACTCGTCACGCAGCCAAGGGCTTTCGCCCGTCACGATCGACATGGCCGCGCTGATCGCGTGTTCGAGGAAGTGTCCGCGCAACCGGGTGGCCGATCGGATCGCGTCAGCGAGCACCAGCGCCGAGGCGATCGCGCGGGGATGCTTATGGGTGAGGACGGCCTGCAGTGCGGTGATGCCGAGCCACACCGGCTCCGGGCACAGCGCCGCCGGCGTCAACCGCATGACCGCCCCGCAACCGTATCGCGGCAGCGCCCCGTCGGCGTCATGCCAGTGCGCACCGTGACGCAGCCGTGCCAGCGACCCCATGCAGGTGGCTCCCGGGGCACGGTTGTTGTCCCGGTCGACCTGCCACTCCAGGAACCGGGCGGTGATGGCCTTGGTCACGACGTCGATGTCGTCGAGCTGGTCGCCGGCGTCGACAAGAGCGTCATGCAGCGCCAACGTCATCTGGGTGTCGTCGGAGATCCGCCACACCTTCTTGGGGGCCGGCACGGGGTAGGCAGGCATCTGCGCGTACTTGCGGAACTCGACCTGATAACCCCAGGCGTCGCCGGCGGCCAGGCCGATCAACGCGTTGCGGTACCGGGCCTGCGTCGCTGTTCGAGTCGTCATTGTGCACCTCACCTTCCTGCCACCAATGTAAAGCCCTTTACATCAAAAAGCAAGAGACTTACACCGGTTGGGGAGGAGACAGTCCGGACAACTTCCGGGTCCCCGCGACGGAAACGCCCTTGCCGGCCGGTACTTCAGGGATAAGACGCACACCAGCTCTCCTTGCCGGGCTGGCGCTACTCCAGTAGCGGTCCCCGCGTCCAGCCCGAGGAGGTATCAACCGTGTGTCGCGCCACCACAGACCCAGGAGGGCCACGCCGCTGCTCCGGTGACACCCGAGCCGCCTACAGCCACTCCGCCCACGCCGTCGAGGTCCTGGAGGAGGCCGAGGCAGTCCTCAAGACCGCTCTGGCCGACACCGCGGCCGCGCCGGCGCCCACCCCACCCAAGACGGTGAGCTTCGCCGACAAGACCACCCGCGTGGAAGACATCCGCCGCGAGATCGACGACGCGATCGCCAACCTCAACACCGGTGAGCAATGGCAGGACTGGCTGCACTACGCCAGCCAGTTCCACCACTACTCGCTGCAGAACCAGCTGCTCATCAAAATGCAACGCCCCGATGCCACCTTCGTCGGCGGACTCAAGAAGGTCTGGAACAAGAAGTTCAACCGCAACCTCGTCGCCGGCTCGAAGGCGATCTGGGTTCGCGCACCCCAGATCGTCAAGAAGAAGAAGGCCGACGGCACCGACGAGGAAGTCCTGGTGGGCTGGCTCAGCGTCCCGGTCTACGACGTCGGCGACACCACCGGACCGCCCCTGCCGCAACGCCCCGAGGTCACCTACACCCGCGAAACCGG
>NZ_JBAUJR010000197.1:0-18739 GCF_049683935.1 Mycobacterium sp.
ACGCTGTGCGTCGCGCAAGGGAGGTGGGCATCCTCGCCTGAAGCGTGCCGAACATGGGTAGCTCCTCCCGATGTCGGAGAACTCCCGATGCTCAAGGGTCGAGGTGACACCACGATGCGAGGAGTACGCCGATGAGCACCACCCCGACCCACACGCAGCCAGAGTCTGACCGGGACGCCGACCGCCGGCTCAAAGCCAAGCACCGGGCCTTGTGGGCATCCGGTGACTATCCGGCCGTGGCCGCCGAACTGATTCCCGCGCTCGGACCCAGGCTGGTTCAGGCCTGCGGCATCAAGGCCGGCCAACAGGTGCTCGACGTGGCTGCCGGCTCCGGCAATGCGGCCATCCCCGCGGCCGTGGCTGGGGCCATCGTGACCGCCGCGGACCTGACGCCGGAGCTGTTCGACATCGGCCGCACGACCGCCACGCAACGGGGTGTCGCGCTCGACTGGGTCGAAGCCGATGCCGAGTCGATGCCGTTCGCCGACAACAGCTTCGACGTGGTGATGTCGTGTGTGGGTGCGATGTTCGCCCCGCACCACAAGGCGACCGCCGACGAGATCATCCGGGTCGTCCGTCCCGGCGGCACGATCGGGATGATCAACTGGACGGCGGGCGGCTTCATCGGCAACCTCTTCGCGACGATGAAGCCCTATGCTCCTCCGCCACCGCCGGGAGCCAGTCCGGCGCCCCTGTGGGGAGATGCGGACCACGTCCGAGACCTGTTCGGCCACAGGGTCACCCACCTCGCGACACACCGTGAGACGGTCCTGATGGACCACTGCGCAACGCCGTTGGACTTCCGGGAGTACTGGAAGCGCAACTACGGCCCCACCATCACGACCTACCGGTTCAACCAGGACGACCCCGAGGAGACCGCAGCCCTGGACCGCGACTTCCTGGCACTGCTGGAAAACTGGAACCAGTCGACCGAACCCGGCCGAACCGCCTATGAGGCTGAGTATCTCGTGGTGACGACAACCAAGAGGTGACGCTATGCGCCGTCCAGGGGTGCCACCCGATCGCCGACCGGCCGCCGTGGAGTCGCCGGTAACGGATCGGCGCCGAGAGGAGCCCATCCAACGCGCACGAGCATCTGCGGAAAGTACCGATCGTCGAAGATCTCCGATCGCAACATCGTGCGGGTTTCCCCGACTTCCAGAACCTCGGACATCAGGCAGGTAGCCAGTCCTCTCACCGTTGCGGTGAGCAGCGCCGAACTGGTCGCTTCTCCGGCCCGCAACCTGCTCACTTCGTCGTCTGCAGAGGTGGCCAGCGCCAGAAGGACGCCGTTGTCGTACTCGGGGGGTGCATCAGAAGGCTGCTCCAACGCGCTTCCCGCAAAGACGCGCGCGGGCACCGCCGACGTCGGATCGGACCGGGGGGTGTTGCGCGCCGGCACCCCGGCGGCCGCCGCGTGTCGACCACTCCAGGTGCTCAGCTCCTGTGCGTAATCCGAGTCCATCGCGTGTTCCCACAAGGCCTGGGTCAGCACGGCCTTGAAGTCGGTCGTCGTCTCGACCCGGCGCAGTGACACACCCATCCGTGCGACCCGGGCGACCATCCACGCGATGTCACCGAGGTCCACCGCTCGCGAGCTGAAGGAACGCCGATCGGTACGCCTGGTCGTGATCGCGGCGGCGAGCGCTACATCGGTTTCCCGGACAGGGTGTGGCTGCACGGTGATCGAGGCGAGATGGTCGGGCTCGAAAGGGTTGGGCAATCGATGGATCGTCGCCTGCCAGCCCATGGCAGACAGCGCGACGACGCAGTGGTTGAGCGCAGCGCCGCAGCTGACGATCAGCTCGCGCCGATCCGGATCAGCGTGCTTCAGATGCAGCGTGCGGTCGGCATAGAGGTGCAGGCTCTGCGGTCCGACCCGCCACAGCCACGGTTGAGAGTTGTGTACTGACGGTGCGCGGGTCGCCAACGCCAAGACCGCGGAAACGGTCTCGTCGTCGGGAAAGGGTGCGGCCACGTCTTCGAGTCTGGCCACGGGTACCAATCGGTGACAGAGACAGAAGTCCTCTTTCGCGGTGACCAATGCCCGGAACATTCCGCAGTGGACGTTCGGCCCCCAGCAGTGGTCCAACGGCCCTACGCAGTCCCCGACCATCGCCGATACGTTGAACCGATCGATGGGTGGGACGGGTGACGATCCAGGTCGACGCTGCCGAACACGATGCTGAATGAACGGGGACCGCCATGAGTTATGCCGCGACCGACCGTCCGATCACGATTCTGCCCGAAAGTGAGTGCTGGCAACTGCTCTCGGGAGTCACTCTGGGTCGATTGGTGACCAGCGCCGACGGCAATCCGGAGATCTTTCCGGTCAACTTCGTCGTTCAGCGGCGCACCGTGCTGTTCCGCACCGCAGAGGGAACCAAGCTCATCAGCAGTGCCATCAACAGGAAGGTGCTGTTCGAGGCCGACGACCACACGGCAGCCGAAGGCTGGAGCGTGATCGTCAACGGGGTGGCCCGCACCCTGCATACCGACGAAGAGATCGACGAGGCCGAGCGCGCCCACCTGCTGCCGTGGACTGCGACGGTCAAAGAGCACTACGTCCGGGTACTGCCGACGCGGATCACCGGTCGCCGGTTCATTTTCGGGGCCGAACCCGATCGCGATGTCACGGTGCGCTGAATCCGCCGGTGCTACGAGCTGCCGGCGTTTCCGCCACGCTGCCGGAACGCAGCGACGGCCGTCGGTAGTGTCGGGTAGATGTGATCGGACCCGATGCTCTCCAGCATCCCGGCCGCCTGCAACGCATCCCGCAGGTCCTGCTTGACCCGGGCCATCGCGAACTGCACACCGCGCCTGCCCAGCTCGACCCGTAGGCGCTCCAGCGCATCCAACGCCGTGAGATCGACCTCCGAGTTGGCTTCGGCGTTGAGCACGAACCACTCCACCGGCTGAGGATAGGCATCGACGGCTTCCAGGGCTCGCAGGCGAAAGTCTTCGGCGTTGGCGAAGCACAGGGGTGCGTCATAGCGGTACATCACCAGGCCTGGCAACAACTTCGCCTGCGGATAGTCATCGATGTCGTGCATACCGGGCAACCCGGGGACAAAACCGAGGACGCTGTCGTGCGCCCGAGCCACCCGGCGCATCAGGTCGAGGATGGACAACGCCACGGCGACCAGAACGCCGTACAGAACACCCAGGACCATCACCGCAGCTGTGGTGGCGACGGCGAGAATCAGCTCGCTGCGGCGAAACCCCGCCAACCGGCGAAACTCGGATCCGTCGATCAGATGTAGCGCGGCGACGATGACCAGTCCTCCCAACGCCGCGAGGGGGACGGTTGACAGCACGCCACCACCGAGGGCCAGCACGATGATGACCGCGCCGAGCGAGGTCAGTGACGCGACCTGGGTTCTCGAACCCAGCGCGTGGCCGATCGCGGTGCGGCTACCACTGGAGCTGACCGGGAAACCGTGCGTGAGCCCGGCGCCGATATTGCACATCCCGAGTGCGCGCATCTCGGCGTTGGCGTCGATCTCCTGGCCGCTGCGTGCGGCGAACACCCGCGCGGTGACCACGTTGTCGGAGAACGCCACGATCGCGATGCCCACGGCGGGAAAGATCAACGCCACGATCTCGTCGAGACCGAGGACTGGAATGTCGATGCCCGGCAACCCCGACGGGACTGCCCCGACGACGGCGACGCCCCGCGACTCCAGAGACCACACCAGCACCACGACCGACGCCAGGACAACGGCGATCAGCGGTCCGGGCAGGCGTGCCGCTCGTATCGCCAACAGGAGCTGGATGGCGATCACGGCGGCCGCCAAAGTCACGGTGAGCCAGTGCACCTCGGCCAGATGGGTGATGAAAGAAGCTGTCTGAGAGATGAACTCGCTTCCAGCCACCTCTGTCCCGGTGATCTTGCCGAGTTGCCCGGCGATCATCACCAGCGCAATCCCTGCCATGTAGCCGACCAGGATCGGTCGCGACAGCAGGTTGGCCAGGAACCCGAGGCGCAGCAGTCCCCCGATCAGGCAGACCGCGCCGACGAGCAACGCAAGGACTGCCGCCGACGCGGCGTAGCGCCCCGCGTCACCGCCGGCGATCGGCCCGAGGGTGGCCGCGGTCATCGCCGTGGTGCTCGCCTCGGGTCCCACCGACAACTGCCGCGACGATCCGAGCACGGCGTACAACGCAAGTGGCACGAGCGCCGCCCACAAACCGGTGACGGGCGGGAGTCCGGCCAGGGTGGCGTAGGCCATCGCTTGCGGGATCAGATATGCCGCGACGGTCACCCCCGCCGTCAGATCAGCACGCAGCCAGGAGCGCTCGTACTGACTGAACTGCGTCAAACCCGGAAGCAGGTGATCTGCGTCAGGGCGCCACGTGTTCGGTGTGGCCCGCGCCGACCGGCCGGTCATGAGAACACCGCGGCGTCAACGGCGAACCAGCAGCACAGAGCAGTCAGGGTAACCGAGGATCGGGTGACAATTGGGCACCTCCAGGTCGGTGATCCGATCCGCGTCGGCATGGCCCACCACGGCCAACTGGACGTGTTGACGGTCCGGATGCAATTCGGAGTATGCCCTACCGCTACCCGCCGCAACCGTTTCGACGTGTACATCGGGATATCGCCGAACCCAACTGTCGAGCCGCCGATCCACCTGACGTACGGTCGCGTCGCGCAGGCGACCCTCCTGCATAGCCAGGTGGACCACGGAGTCGTTGTCCGGATCGTCATCCAGGACAACTGAAATCACGCCGGTGTCGCAGAGTGATCCCGCGGAGTCGGACCGAATGAGCGCGACCGGGCAGTGCGCTCCCGATGCGAGCGCGGCCGAGACGGGACCGAACAGACGTCCTTCCAGTCGCTCTCGGCTCGGGACTCCGATGCAGACCATCTGCGCGCGAACCGATTCGGCGACGAGGACGTCGCCGGGATCTCCTTCGGTGCACGCGGACTCGAACCGAATCGTGCGTCCTGCTCGTGTCGCCTCGGCTTCGGCCGCCGCCACGACCGAGTGGGTGTGCGGTGAGTGCTGCGCACCGCCGGGGACCGCGTGCACTATTCGAAGGGGCACATCGAGGTGGACGGCTTCGGGCACCGCCCATCCGATGGCGTTGAGCGCAGCGCGTGATCCGTCGACGCCGACGACGATCGGCAGCGCAGCCCTACTCATGGCTGCACGGTAACGAGGGCTCACGCCCCCGGGATAGGGCCTTTGGTCAGTCGGTGCGGGCCGCGTTCAGCGCCTAGGGAAGCGGTGCACACCATTTCAGCAACGTGCCGCCACCCGGTGAGTTCTCGACGCTGAAGGTGCCGCCCGCGTCGTCGGCGCGCCGGCGTAGGTTAATCAGGCCACTGCCGGTGATCTCGTCGGGTAGACCGCAGCCGTTGTCGCTGATCTCGATCGACAACTCGTCCTCGACGAGCACATTGACGCTGAGGGTGCTGGCCTTTCCGTGCCGGACCGCGTTGCTGACAGCCTCGCGAACAACCGCCTCGGCGTGATCAGCCAGCGCGCCATCCACAACCGAGAGCGGACCGACGAATTGCACACTCGTACGGAGGTCCGAGCCGGCGAACTGAGCGACGGCCTCGTCGAGACGCTGGCGCAACCGGGTGACGCCCGACGAAGAGCCGTGTAGATCGAATATCGCGGTGCGGATCTCCTGAATGACTTCCTGCAGATCGTCGACGCACCCCATGAGCCGTTGTTGCACCTCGGTGGAGCGTGCTCGTGGAATCGTCCCCTGCAGGGCCAGCCCGACGGCGAACAACCGCTGAATCACATGGTCATGCAGGTCGCGGGCGATGCGGTCACGATCGGTCAGGATGCTCAACTCGCGCATCTGACGCTGGGTGCTGGCCAGCTGCCACGCCAGCGCCGCCTGGTCCGCAAATGCCGCCATGATGTCGAGTTGCTCACCGGTGAACGGTTGCGCACCGGGAAGCCGGAGCGCGACGAGCACCCCGACGACGGTCTCGGTTGCACGTAGCGGGAGCACCAACGCCGGACCACTCTTCGTCGCGGCGCCCGCGAGGTCCACACCGTTGAATCGTCCCGGCGTGCGCCCGACGAAGGCGTCACCGATCACCGTCCCCTCCACCGGTATCGTCCGCACGTCCAGGACCGGATTGTCGCCTGCGGTTGCCGAGATGACGAGATCGGTGGTTTCGCTGACCGGCAACTCGGGGTCCGACGGGACCGCCACGAAGGTTTGTACGGCGCCGCTGAGCGCCAGGGATTCATCGGCGATCAGGCGGAACACCGTCGCCGGATCGGTCCCTGCCAGCAGTTCGGTCCCGATGTCGCGGGTGGCCTCGATCCACGCTTGACGAATTTTGGACTGTTCATAGAGCCGCGCATTCTCGATCGCGATGCCGGCGGCCGCGGCCAGCGCCTGGACGAGCACCTCGTCGTCCTCGCTGAACGGCAGCCCGCCTGCCTTCTCGGTCAGGTAGAGATTCCCGAACACTTCGTCACGGATTCGGATCGGCACCCCGAGGAACGTCTTCATCGGTGGGTGGTGCAGCGGAAAACCCACCGATGCGGCGTGGTGGGAGATGTGGTCGAGCCGGATCGGTTTCGGGTCGTCGATCAGCACACCCAGCACGCCGTGCCCCTCGGGGAGGTGTCCGATCTCCTCACGCGTGGCCTCGTCGATTCCCTCGTAGATGAACTCGACGAGTTCGTGGTCATGGCCACGCACGCCCAGCGCTCCGTAGCGGGAGTCCACCAGATTGATCGCCGTGTGCACGATCGTGCGCAGAGTCTCGTCGAGTTCCAGACCTGCGGTGACCACGAGCATCGCTTCGACGAGCCCGTCGAGTCGGTCCCGGCCTTCGACGATCTGCTCGACGCGGTCCTGGACCTCGCTCAGGAGTTCACGAAGTCGGAGCTGAGAGAGGGTGTCGCGCACCGGGTGCACAGCCGAGTCTGCATCGGACCTGTCGGTCACGACAACAGTGTGTCACCACACCTCTGTGTCGCGCGAGAGTCTGGTGATTCCGCTGCTGCGGTGGTATCGCCGGCCGCACGGCAGGGTGCACGGTCCCCGGCGCGGACGCCGTGTGCCACCACCGCATCCCTTCGCGTCTGCTCGGCCCGGGCGCGGACACCACGCATCATCTTCTGTTCCATCACGAAGTGCGGGATGTCGAACGCTGGGTTCCCCACCGCACCACCGCTGCCCCGGACCAGCAAGCGGGTGCACCCTGCAGTGCCGCGCAGGTGGAACCCCCACGCGCCGTTGGCGAGGTGCCCCCGCTCCATCTGATCGAAGTCGTCGGGCGATATCAACACCAGATGCGACCAGGGTTCGACGGCCGCCACCAGTTGCCGGGCGGCGCCGCCGTAGCGACGCGCCAGCCATATGGTGTCGCCGACCCTCACGTCCTGCCGTTCCGGGTGAACGGTGGCCGCGTTGTGAATGTGCGCGCCGACGAGCCGTTCCAGAGCCGAGTAGCTGTAGAACCCGCCGCGGTCCTCGCCGATCTGCGCCAGCCACGGCCACACCTGCCCGGGAGACGCGTCGATCGTCAACGCACGGGTGGTCCTGGGCCCGCCCGACGCCACCAGCTCGTCACCGGGCAGCACCGCTGTCAGCTCGTCGTCGTTTGCGCCCCAACGGTACATCCACGGCCGCACCACGTAGCGATACAGCCCGACCGCACCGGTTGCTGCCATCATCCCCGCGAGCACCGGTCTCTGTTCACCCATGGGTCAACGCTAGGAGTGCGACTGCGCACCGCGCAGAGTCCGGGGTCCCCGACACCGGGGTAGGTCGGCGGGTACGTCGTATCCGCTCCCCTGTCAGTCAGGCTTGAGCCGTACCCAGCGCCAACACTTCGTCGAAACCGGCGACAAGGCAGTCGTAGAACACGTCGTAGTCCGGGATCGCGGCGGTGTCGACGTCGATACCCAGCGTGCACACATCGACATAGGTCAACAACGTCACGTTGACAGCAGAGCCGATGGTCGGACCGAATCCGTACTGGGTCAACACTTTTGCGCCACCAAGGAACACCGGCACCGGGATTCCGGGCACGTCACTGCACAGGAAGTCGACGTTGCGCAGGATCGAGCCGATGTACCACCGGGGCATCATATTGAGCGCGCCGGCGATCCACTGGGTGTAGGGCACCGACTTCTCCTGCCGCACTTTGCCCGTGACGTCGTGGATCTGGCGGATTCGTTCCACCGGATCGGTGACACCGACCGGGACGTCGAACCGCATGATGGTGATCCGGTTGCCGCCGATCTCGTCACCCTCACGGCGCAGGCTCATCGGCATCGTCAGGTGAAGGTCGCCCACAGTGACGTCGTGCTTCTCGTGGTAGCGACGCAAACCTCCGGCCACTCCCGCGACGAAGGCGTCGTTCAACGCGCCCCCACCGTGGTGGGCGGCGGCCCGAAGCTGTCCGAACGGGACCTCGTGTACGCCGAGCCTGCGGATCATGCTGCGCTCACTCATCAGCGGCGAGCCCCGCCGGGTGACCGGTCGCATGGTCCGGTACACCGACGCAGCCAACTCGGCTGCCGACGACACCGACTCCACCGGTCGAAGGATGCTCTGAGACAACACCTTCGGGGTCATTTTCAGGGTTCCCACAAGGGCGTTGCTCAGCATTCGCGCGTCGTATTGTGCAGTGTCGCGGTAGGTGCGCAGCCACGCCGGGGGCGGCACTTCGGGCAGCACCGCCATCGGCCCGTGCTGCTCGTGCATCTCCGACAAGTCGAAGAGGATCATCGCGATCTGGACGCCCCCGACGCCGTCGGTCAACGCATGATGGAACTTCAGGACCAGCGCCGCGCCGTCGTTGTCGAGTCCGTCGATGAGGGTGGCCTCCCACAGCGGGCGAGCCCTGTCGAAGTCCTCCATTGCCGCTACCCGCGCCATCTCCAGCACCGCGTCGATCGTGCCGGGCGCGGGCGCGGTCACCCTTCGCATGTGGAAGTCGAGGTCAAAATCCGGGGCATGCTCCCACCTCGGCGGTGCGGGAGGCGGCGAGGGGACAACACGCTGTCGCAACATCGGGACCGCGCGCGAGATCACATCGAACCGGTTACGCACCTCATCCCAGTCCGGCGATCGGTCGAGCAGGATCACCGTGACCACGGTCGAGCGGAGCCTGGGGTCGCTTTCCATCGCCCAGGTGAACGCGTCGCTGTTGCGCATGAACTCCGTCATTTGGCACCGACATCCGCTCGGGCTGCACCGTCCGGGGGCGTGAGAGCATTCCCTCGGCCGAGCGCTGCCAGTCGCTGGACCGCATCCTCGATCCCCCGGGCGAGCGCATCGACGTCAGGTGCGCTGTCGTAGTCGGCGGTGATGCCGAAGGAGAATCGACCCGCGTAGCTGAGCATGGCGATTCCGGTGCGCAGATGAAGCGCGATCGGGGGTATGGGCAGGATCTCCAGCACCGTGCGTCCCAAGACTCTCTGCCGTCCACGAGGACCCGGTACGTTCGTCGCCAGCGCAGTCACCGACTTCTGCGGCAGCCGGGTGAGAAATCGAATCGTCCACGCCGAAAACGCAAATGGGATGCTGCCTGCGGCTGCGAACACGGCGCGTCCGCCCTCGCGCTGGCCGCTGTCCTTCGCGCGGCTCAGCCGCTGGTGCACGAACTCCAACTGCTTGACGGGGTCGGGTTCGTCAACCGGCAGCAACGGCAGCATGGCCGACACACTGTTGTCGGTGATGTCGAAGTGGTCGGCTGAGCGCATCGATACCGGGATCAGCGTGCGCAACGAGTGCGGTCCCGGCGATTCACCCCGGTCGATCAGCATCGTCCGGTAACTGCTGGTGATGGCAGCCAGTGCCACATCGTTGAGCGTCACCTCGAACCTGCGGCTCACCTCCTTCATGACGGCGAGGTCCACCAGCGCGGCACTGTAACGCCGCATCCTGGTCACAGGCCCGTTCAGCGACGACTCCTGGCCGGCGACGAGCACGTGGGCTGACAGCTCCGCTGCGCCCACCACGGCGTGCTCGGCCGCGCTGGTTGCGGCCAGAGTTGCCCGCCAAGCGTCACTCACCCAGGTCATCGGGTTGAGCCTGGGCCGCAGCAGGCCGAGAATCGACGGTTCGGATTCCCGCGCGGCGCGGATGTCACCGGCAAAACTGTCGCCGCCGCCGCCGTCGTCGCTCAGCTTCGCCAGCATCTGCGCCGTGGCGATGCCATCGGCGATGCAGTGGTGAATCTTCATCAGCGTCGCCCACCGGCCCGCGCCGAGGCCCTCGATGATCCAGCACTCCCACAACGGCCGGTCGCGGTCGAGTCGCTGCTCCATGATGCCGGCGATCATCGTGAACAGTTCGGCATCGCCGCCCGGGACCGGCAGGGCGACCCGATGCAGATGGTGCGCGATGTCGAAGTGCGGGTCCTCCAGCCACTCGGGCGCGGCGAGATCGAAGGGCCGGGTATGCACTACCTGCGTGCAGCGGGGGATGCTCCGCGCCCGGTCGGCGAACGCCGACACCAAGTCGTCGTATTCGGGCGCCGGACCTTCGATTATCGACACTGCACCCACGGCCAGACTCACGTGCGGGTCGGAGTCCTCGGCCTGCAGAAAGCTCGCATCAAGCGCGCTCAGATGCTCCATGTGACGACACTGCGCTGCTCGGCGGCGTCGCGGCAGGGCCGCAAGTCCTCAATCCTCGGGGACAACGTCGTTGGGGGGT
Organism: Mycobacterium sp.; assembly: GCF_049683935.1. Taxonomy (GTDB): domain Bacteria; phylum Actinomycetota; class Actinomycetes; order Mycobacteriales; family Mycobacteriaceae; genus Mycobacterium. The sequence continues at coordinate 10,660 of NZ_JBAUJR010000197.1, forward strand.
CGAGCGTCGTTCGGGCCGGCGTGGTCACCGGAAACGCAGTCGGGCCCTACGGCATCACCTGAGGGACTTCCGGCCATTCACCGAGCCGGCTGCCGAACCTAGGGTCGAAGCCGAACGGAAGGCGGGTGATCCTCGTGACGCCACGGATGGCCGACACCACCACCGCAGACACACCGGGGGCAGGCCCGCGGATCGTGACGTTGACGATGAACCCGGCACTGGACATCACCACCGACACCGACACGGTGCTGCCGACAGAGAAGATACGTTGCGGCTCAGCGCGTTACGACCCAGGCGGTGGCGGCATCAACGTCGCCCGGGTAGCCGATGCGCTCGGCGTGTCGGCGCTGGCACTGTTTCCGGCAGGTGGCGCCAGTGGCGATCTGGTGACCGACATGCTCGACGCTGCGGGTCTGCCGTCGCGCCGGATCCGGATCGCCGAACCGACCAGGGAGAGCTTCACGGTGAACGAACGCCGCACCGAACGGCAGTTTCGTTTCGTACTGCCCGGGCCGGTGCTCAGCGCCACCGAACAGGAAGCATGTCTGGACGCGTTGGCTGAGGTCGCCGCCGCAGCGGACTTTGTGGTCGCCAGCGGAAGCCTGCCGCCCGCGGTGTCACCGGACTTCTACAACCGAATCGCCGAGGTGTGCCGACGCATCGACACCCCACTGATTCTCGACGCATCCGGAAGCGGTCTGCGTCATCTGAGCGGCGGAACGGTGTTCCTGCTCAAGCCCAGTGTCCGCGAGCTTCGCGAATGCGTCCGCCGTGGGTTGGCCGACGAAACCGAACAGGTGGCGGCGGCCAGAGAACTGATCGAACGAGGGTGCGCCCGAAACATCGTCGTGTCGCTCGGCGCTCAGGGCGCCCTGTTGGTCACCGCACACGGCGCCCAGCGCTACCCGGCGGTCGCGGTACCACCCGGCAGCGGCGTCGGTGCCGGTGATGCCATGGTCGCCGGGATCACCTACGGGCTGAGCCGAGGGTGGGCACTGCCGAAGGCGCTGCGGTTCGGTATCGCCGCGGGCGCGGCCATGTTGATGACTCCGGGGACTGCTGCCTGCACTCGTGCCGACGTCGAGCGACTCTTCGACATCACCGCCGAGCCCACCGAGCTGACTGCCCCCGCCGAGTCGGTGTAAAGCCCTCGGCGGCAGATCAACTCATCATCGAGGAAGTCACCTGTGCCAGTGACCTTCGGCCCTGTGTCCCGCCGTGCGGCTGTGGGAGGTTTGGGTCGTGGCGCGGCACCGAGGTTGCGCTACGGAAGGACACGTCATGGATACGTCTGGATTCGTCCGATTCTTCGAAGACGTGGGCATCGATGACGTGCCACTCGTCGGCGGCAAGAACGCCTCTCTCGGTGAGATGTTCCAGAAGCTCTCCGGGCAGGGCGTCCGCGTCCCTCACGGATTCGCCATCACCGCTGCCGCCTATCGGCACATGTTGGACGAGGCCGGCGCGTGGGACCGCCTGCACGCCGAACTCGACGACATCGACCCCGCAGACGTCGCGGCGCTGGCGCGGAAAGCCAAGCGTGCCAGAGAGATCGTCTACGGTGCCGGGCTCCCCGACGATCTGGCCGCCGCGATCCTGGACGGCTACCGGGCACTGCAGCGCGAGTACGGCGAGGAGGTCAGCCTGGCGGTGCGCAGTTCGGCGACGGCCGAGGACCTACCGACCGCGAGCTTTGCCGGCCAACAGGACTCGTACCTCAACATCAAGGGCGACGAGAGTCTGCTCGACACGTGCCGACGGTGCTTCGCGAGCCTGTTCACCGACCGGGCCATCCACTATCGAATCGACCAGCGCTTCGACCATTTCAAGGTCTCGCTGTCGATCGGTGTGATGAAGATGGTGCGCTCCGACATCGCGTCCTCCGGGGTGATGTTCTCGCTGGACACCGAATCGGGTTTCCGCGACACCGTGTTCATCACCGGCGCGTACGGCCTCGGCGAGAACGTCGTCCAGGGCGCGGTCGATCCAGACGAGTTCTACGTGCACAAACCGACCTATCTCGCGGGCCACCGTGCCGTGTTGCGTCGCCTCCTCGGCGACAAGGCCGTGAAGATGATCCTCGTCGACGGCGAGACCAAGAACACCACGAGGAACATCCCCACCCCGAAGGCAGACCGGACCCGGTTCTGCCTCACCGATGCCGACGTCCTCGAGTTGGCCGGCTACGCGTGCGCAATCGAGGCGCACTACGGCAGACCGATGGACATGGAGTGGGCGAAGGACGGTCTCGACGGTCAGCTCTACATCGTTCAGGCGCGCCCCGAGACTGTGGCGTCCCAGCACAGTGTGACGGCGCTGGAGACCTATGTGCTCGAGGGCAGGAGCGCGATCGTCACCGAGGGCCGCTCAGTCGGTGAGCGGATCGCCTCCGGTGCCGCCAGGAGAATCGAAAACCTCACACAGCTGCACGAATTCAAACCTGGCGAGGTGCTGGTCGCTGACACCACCACACCGGACTGGGAGCCGGTGATGAAAACCGCAGCGGCGATCGTCACTAACCGCGGCGGCCGCACCTGCCACGCGTCCATCATCGCGCGCGAGCTCGGTATACCCGCCGTGGTCGGCACCGGGAACGCCACCACCTTTGTTCCCGAGGGTGCGGTTGTGACGGTGTCCTGCGCCGAGGGCGACACCGGGCGGGTGTATGAGGGCGCGGTGGGTTTCCATGTCGACAGAACCGAGGTCGGCGATCTGCCGCGGCCCCGGACGCAGATCATGCTCAACCTCGGCAATCCCGACCTCGCCTTCAAGACGTCCTTCCTGCCGAACGACGGTGTGGGACTCGCCCGGATGGAGTTCATCATCAGCGAGTACATCCGGGTTCACCCGCTCGCTCTGCTACACCCGGAAAGGGTCGGCGAACAGGATGCACGACAGATGGTCGACCATCTCATCCAGGGATACGCCGACGGCAGTGCGTTCTTCACCGAACGTCTCTCGGAAGGTATCGGCACCATCGCCGCCGCATTCTGGCCCAAGCCCGTGGTGGTGCGTATGTCGGACTTCAAGTCCAACGAGTACGCCAGTCTGATCGGTGGGCAGAGCTTCGAGCCGTCCGAGAGCAACCCGATGATCGGCTTTCGCGGCGCCTCGCGCTACGCGCACCCGGCCTACGCCGAAGGATTCGCCTTGGAATGTGCCGCTATGAAACGGGTTCGCAACGACATGGGCTTGACCAATGTCATTCTGATGTTGCCCTTCGTCCGGCGCGTCGCCGAGGCTGATCTGGTACTGCAGACGATGGCGGAACTCGGCCTGGAACGGGGTCAGAACGGGCTCGAGATCTATGCGATGTGCGAGATCCCGAACAACGTGATCCTCATCGACGAGTTCGCCAAGCGCTTCGACGGCTTCTCCATCGGTTCCAACGACCTCACTCAGTTGACTTTGGGGGTTGACCGGGACAGCGAGATAGTCGCCTTCGACTACGACGAACGCGACGACGGGGTCAAGGAGATGATCCGGCTGGCGGTCGAGGGCTGTCGTCGCAACGGGATTCACTCCGGTTTGTGCGGACAGGCCCCGTCGGATTACCCCGACATGGCCGAGTTCCTGGTCCGGCTCGGCATCGACTCGATGAGCTTGAATCCCGACACCGTAGTGAAGACCACCCGGCAGATTCTGGAGTTGGAACAATTGCTCGTGCCGGCCCGATGAAGCTGCCGGTGACGATCGACCCGCGTTATCACGATGCGGTGCTGTTCGATCTCGACGGTGCGCTGACCAGCGACGTGCCACTGTTCGGCGCGACGGTCGATCTGGCGCGCAAGCTGCAGGGAATCGGGATGGCCGCGGCGGCATACTCGTCGAGCCCACGATGCCGGAAGGCGCTCGAGGACGCGGGCATCGACGGCCTGTTCGCGGTCTGCGTCGACGGAGCAAACGGAGACCGGGGAACAGCCGAAAACCCGAATCCCCAGGCCCTTCTGGAGGCCACCCGCCGGCTGGGGGTGCGTCCGCAACGGTGTGTGGTCATGGAGAACTCCGCCGCCGGTGTGGCCGCGGGCCGCGTCGGCGGGTTCGCGCTCGTCATCGGTATCAACGGGACCACGGACACCGCGGGTCTGGCCGGCCACGGTGCCGACGTGGTGCTCCCCGACCTGGCCGACGTCGCCGTCCGCACGGGTGACCGACGGATCTCGGAACTGCCGAATGCCCTGGCGTCGTACGGTCAGTTGATCGGGATCACGAGCGCACGCGAGTCGATATTGTTCGTGGACTACGACGGGACACTGTCACCCATCGTCTCCGATCCTGCGGCAGCCAGACTGGTCGAGGGCGCGGCCGAGGCGCTGCAACTCGTCTCCGACGTGTGCCCCGTTGCGATCCTGAGCGGTCGCGATCTCGCCGATGTTCGCGACCGGATAGGCATTCCCTCTCTCTGGTACGCAGGCAGCCACGGGTTCGAGTTGACGGCGCCCGACGGTACTCACCACTGCAACGACGCGGCAGCGGCGTTCGTCCCGGTCCTGGAGCAGGCCGCCGCCGAACTCGACCGTACGCTCAGGCACGTCCCGGGAGTGCGCGTCGAACACAAGCGCTTTGCCGTCGCAGTGCACTACCGACAGGCGGAAGCCGGTCGAGTCGGTGAGATCGTCTCTGCAGCACATCAACTCGGATCGAAGGCGGGGCTGCGGGTGACCAGCGGGCGAATGCTCGTGGAGTTACGCCCGGACCTCGATTGGGACAAGGGCACGACGCTGTCCTGGATTCGCGACCGAATCGATCCGACACGTTCGATGCTGCCGCTCTACATCGGCGACGACCTCACCGACGAGGACGCCTTCGACGCGGTCGCGTTCGATGGGATCGGCGTCGTCGTCGGACACGACGAGGACGGCGACCGCAGGTCGGCCGCCCACTTCACCCTCCGGAGTCCGGATCAGGTGTGCGAGTTCATCCGACGCGGCTCGCAGTGGCTGGCCTATAAACAGCGAATGTCGGGCGAAGCCTGGGATTACGTCTTCGACGGATACGATCCGCAGAGCGAGAAGCTCCGGGAAGCGCTGTGTACGTTGGGAAACAGCTATTTCGCCACCCGCGGCGCCGCACCAGAGTCGAAGGCCGGGCAGGTTCATTACCCGGGCACCTACGCCGCCGGGGTGTTCAACCGACTCGTCGACGACGTGGCCGGGACGGAGATCGACAACGAGAGCCTGGTCAACCTGCCCAACTGGCTTTCGCTGACGTTTCGGATCGACGACGGTAACTGGTTCGACATCGACGCGGTCACCGTGCTGTCTCACCGGCAGACGCTCGATCTTCGCGGCGCGGTGCTGCATCGGGAGGTTCGGTTCCGCGACGACGCCGGCCGGACCAGCTCACTGACGCAACGACGGTTCGTGGCGATGCACCTGCCCCATGTCGGCGCCCTCGAGACGACGGTCGTCGCCGAGGACTGGTCGGGGACGATCGAGTTCCGCTCGACGGTCGACGGTAACGTCACGAACTCGCTCGTCGAGCGTTATCGGGATCTGGCCGGCGAGCATCTCGGGTCGGCGGTCACCCGTGAAATCTTTAGCAACGCAGTCCTGTTGACCATGCGCACCAACCAGTCACAGATCCCCGTCGCCATGGCCGCGCGAAGCACTGTGCTGCGCGACGGGGAACCCGTCGCCGCGACTTTTCAGCTGTTCGAACACGATGCCGAGATCGGTCACGATATCGCGATACAGCTGTCGGCCGGTGAATCGGTGACGATCGAGAAGATCGTCACCGTCTACACCGGCCGTGACTTCGCCACGTCCGAACCCGGCGTCGACGCGGAGCGTTGGGTCGGCCGGCTCGGCGGGTTCGCTGACCTGCTCGACGGACATCTGACCGCCTGGACGCACCTGTGGGAGCGGTTGTCCATCGACTTCGACGACTTCACCGACGAAGTACGGATCCTGCGATTGCATCTGCTGCACCTGCTGCAGACGGTGTCACCCAACACCGCCGACCTCGACGCCGGGGTGCCGGCCCGCGGCCTTCACGGGGAGGCGTACCGCGGCCACATCTTCTGGGATGAACTGTTCATCTTCCCTGTCCTCAACCTGCGGCTGCCCATGGTGACCCGGTCCCTGCTGGCCTACCGCTACCGGCGCCTGCCGGAGGCGCGGCACGCCGCCCGCGCGGCAGGCCACGCGGGGGCGATGTTCCCGTGGCAGTCGGGTAGCGACGGTCGCGAGGAGAGCCAACGGCTGCACCTGAACCCGCGCAGCGGACACTGGAACCCCGATGCCAGCGCCCGCGCGCACCACATCGGCATCGCGGTCGCCTACAACGCGTGGAAGTACTACCAGGCCACCGGCGATCTCCCCTACCTGATCGACTACGGCGCAGAGCTTCTGGCCGAGATCGCGCGGTTCTTCGTCAGCCTGGCCACCTACGACGACGTGCGCGCACGCTTCAGGATCAAAGGTGTCATCGGCCCTGACGAGTTCCATTCCGGATATCCCGAAGCCCCCTACGACGGCATCGACGACAACGCATACACCAACATCATGGCGGTCTGGGTCATCACACACGCCATCGACGCACTGAACCTGCTGCCGCTGCCGAACCGACTCGATCTCATGGAGACGCTGGACATTCACAGTGCCGAGCTCGACCACTGGGATGACGTCAGCCGGCGGATGTTCGTGCCGTTCCACGACGGGGTGATCAGCCAGTTCGAGGGATACGACGATCTGGCAGAACTGGATTGGGAACGGCTGCGCAGCCAGTACGGCAACATCCAGAGGCTGGACCGCATCCTGGAGGCCGAACAGGACGACATCAATCGCTACAAGGCGTCCAAGCAGGCCGACGCGTTGATGCTGCTGTACCTGCTGTCCGCCGACGAGCTTCGTGAACTACTCACCCGGCTCGGGTATCACTTCGCGCCGGAACAGGTTCCCCAGATGGTGGACTACTACCTTGCCCGCACCTCGCACGGATCGACGCTCAGTGGTGTGGTACACACCTGGGTGCTGGCCCGGGCCAACCGCGACCGCGCACTGGAGTTCTTCACCCAGGCACTGAGGTCCGATGTCTCCGACATCCAGGGCGGCACCACCTCCGAGGGCATCCACCTGGCGGCCATGGCAGGCACCGTGGACCTCATGCAACGGTGCTTCACCGGGCTGGAGACCCGGTCCAACCGGATCATCCTCTCCCCTCACTGGCCGGAAAGTCTTGGTGTGCTTGCGATACCGATCCACTACCGCGGCCTGCACCTGCACCTTCGGGTCAGCGGTAAAGGCGTGATCATCAGCGTGGATCCCCGGGACGCGGCCGGGATCGAAGTCGAGTGCCACGGGAAGGTCGTCGAGCTGATGCCGGGCACCACGGTCCGGTTCCCCGGCTGATGACCGATCCCGCAGACGTCACACCACTGGCGGACCTCAGCCACGGGCATGCCCGGGCGGGTCCGGTACGCGAACGCCGACCCGTCTACGTCGACCTGCTGCCGCCCTGCAACGCGGGGTGCCCGGCGGGAGAGAACATCCAGGCCTGGCTGGCGCACGCCACCGCAGGACGGCACGAGGCCGCGTGGCGCAGGCTCGTCGCAGACAATCCGTTCGCCGCCATCCACGGTCGGGTGTGCTACCACCCATGTGAAACCGTCTGCAACCGAGCCAATCTCGACAGCGCTGTATCGATCCACTCCATCGAACGATTCCTCGGCGACCTCGCCCGGGAGCGCGCCTGGCGCTTCGAAGCACCACACACCCCTACGGGCAGAAAGGTTCTCGTCATCGGCGCCGGACCCAGTGGCCTGTCGGCCGCCTACCATCTCGCGCGGTTGGGCCACGAGGTCGAGATCCGCGATGCGGGAGCCGCGCCCGGCGGGATGATGCGCTACGGCATTCCGAGCTACCGGCTACCCCGCGACGTGCTGGACGACGAAGTGGACCGGGTGTTGGCCATGGGCGTGACGCTGACGCGTGACCACCGGGTCACCGATCTCGCAGCCGAACGGGATGAGGGCGACTTCGACGCGGTGTTCGTCGCGGTCGGCGCCCACCTGGCCAAACGCGTCGATATCCCGGCGCGCGACGCGGGCACGATGACCGACGCGGTGTCCTTCCTGCGC